>NZ_KB890026.1 GCF_000372965.1 Hoeflea sp. 108
CGTCACAGCGGTAAGACAGAACACAGAGTCAGGATAACTCAGTGGTTCCCGCTACCGAATACGATGGCGACGACGCCGAGATCGTCGGCGAAATCGACCCCTTCGCCTCATGACGAGGCGAAGATCGTATCCGCCGACGCGAAAACCTCAGTGGTTTTCGCACGCGGCGGCACCGATCTGTTGCCATGCTCGACGTTGCGGCGCGGTGGCGGTGGAAGGCGCAGCCGTTAGGGCATTCCTATCGGAGACACCACCATGATCATTCTCGGCATCCTCGTCTGCATTGCTCCAATCGGCTTCTTTTGCTGGTTGCTGTTTACGCTCGCCCTGTTAACGCTGCCATTCGTCGGTGCGAGCACGGGCATGTGGACGATGAATTCCGGTACTGGATGGCTTGGCGCCATTCCTGTCGGAGCGCTGTCCGCTGTTTTCACCATCGTAGCAGGCCAACTCCTGCTTGGAGCCGTTCGCCGGCTCTGAGCGACGTTTGCGATCGCACTGGTCTTCGTCGCACCCGCCGTTGTTTCCTGGTACTATTCCACCATGGCATCGTGAAGCACTTGATGTCTTCTGAAGCAGAGCAAATCGTCTTCTCAATCATCGGTCCTGTCGCCGTCGGCGTTGCAGCGTTCTTGCGGATCGCCGGAATAGCAAGTAGCGGCCAACCCGGTCAGGGGCTCGCCCAGGCTTGGGTCGTCACTCACCACCGGCAAACCAGACGAGACGATGTATGCCCTTCTCGAATATAGGGTCTGGATAGAACGCAGCGACGAGCTGGATTGCCGTAGCGACCGCGATGGCAGCCGCGTAGGGCGCGTTTGAACCGGCATGCCATCTGAGGCGGCATGACCAAACGAGACCGGGGCCGTATTGGTGGCGCACGAATGCGGAGCCCGGACAACCCAAGCTTGAGCCAGAGGCAAGGGTGAGATCGGCGGATAACGGTGCCGCGGCAACTCTCAAGCGACGATGGGCGCCAAATTCTCCGTCTGGCCTCCGTTCAACGAGCGCTCCAAACGGCCTCTCCAATGGGCTGATCTCGCCGAAGGACGGCTGACGCCTCGACTGTCTATGCCGCAACAGCGCGTCTCAACTTTCTTCCCCTGTCGGCACCCACCCCATGCAGCGAGCTGCCTGTGGACCCCGGGGTGGCCGCCATTCCTCGCGAGACAAGAAACTCGATCCTGCGCCGTCCTCCGCTCTGCTTCAGTCGCAAGCGATGCGTCGTCACTCGCCTCCGGCCCACCGATCGCCATCGAGGCCGCATGGTGCGGTCTCGGGAACGGAAAAACGGAGAAATACCATGGCGACCATCGGCACTTTCAAGAAGGCCGGCTCGAACGAGTTCACCGGCGAAATCGTCACCCTCAGCGTCCAGGCCAAGGGCGTTCGCATCGTCCCCGACACCCGCGCCACCGGCGACAACGCCCCCAGCCACCGCGTTCTAGTCGGCCGCGCCGAAATCGGCGCCGCCTGGACCAAGTGCTCCAACGAGGGCCGCGATTACCTGGGCCTCAAGCTCGACGATCCGAGCTTCAACGCCCCGATCTACGCCAACCTCTTCGACGATGAGGAAGGTGACACATTCTCACTAATCTGGTCCCGCCCGAGCGGTCGGCGCGGCGATTAAGCCCAAACAAGGCCCCGGCCGGATCGGCCGGGGTCTTTCTTCATGTGCTGCCCTGCCGGCTAGCTGGCCCCTCCAGCATTACGGCTTGTCGCCTTTCGTTGTTGTTTCCGCTCTAAGAGGAGCGTTCGGCTTCAACTCTGCTAACGCGCGATCCCTTGAATTCCTGCAATTGCTCGGCCCCAGGAACGCAGTATCCCCGCCGCTTTTTCATCGTCTCCAAGCGTCTCAGGGCTCGATGCGCCTCATCGGGGCCATCGAAGGTTTCGATCATCACTTGTCCGTTGGCACCAATTCTTCCCCAGTTCCGAATGACCGACACGCCTCCAAACAAAGTCGGCTGGAGCGTTAGGCTGTAGAACCGGCGCATGTTCAGGGCCGGATCGACGCGGTGCAGATGAATATCGTTCAAGGGCGCAAGCATGACAGACAGTCTCGGTGCGAATGCGCGCCAGGTCCAACAACATGTTTGAATCATTCCACCGTGATCGATTCATTGCGATGATGTTTCTTGCCGGGGTGAAACGCAGACCGCGCTTCTGCAAAATTGGTTGTGCGTTACGGCCATGGATTTCGATGCGCGCAGTTGGTTTGGACTCCCCTACTTATGCTTCGTTTTCTCTGCGGTGGAATCTGTTCTTGGCGACACATGCCCTCATGTCATCACGCCGGAACCAGACCGCACGCCCGCATCGGAGCGGCGGGTTGCCGGCCGTGAATACGATCTGCTCGTCGGAGCGCATGCGCATAACCTCGTCAGGCAGGATCAGGGGACGCCGGTAAAGCTGCTTTGATCGCGACCGCGTAGATCCGGACATTTGGCTGGTACGGCTCGTCTGGTCGACTTCGACAGTAGTGTCGCCGCAGCGCCTCGAGATGTACTCGGCAGTATCAGGATCGTTGATAGCCGCGAAACTGATCCACGATGCGCTTTCGAACCATTTGCTCGTAGCTTCCCGGCCGCCATAGGTCTCGCGCATTTGCCCGATAGACTGGAAGATCATGATGAGCGTCAGGCCATATTTGCGCCCGGCATCGCGCGCTGTTTCGAGTATGCCGAGATAGCCGAGCCGGGCCACCTCATCGAGCATGAACAGCGTCTTTGCTGCGATAGCGCCCTTTCGATTGTAGATTGCGTTCATAAGAGCGCCGATGATGACACGGGCAAGACCTGGGTGAGCACCCAAAACCTTTAGGTCGAGCGCGATGAAAAGGTCGATATCGCCATTTGCCAGGTCGTCGGTTGCGAATGCATTGCCGGATACGAGCGCCGCATAGTTCGGATAAGAAAGCCAGTGTGTCTCCTTGACGGCGTTGGCATAGACACCCGAAAATGTTTCCGGGGTCATGTTCACGAATGCAGCAACGTTCTCCTTCACAAATTCGGACGCCGACTGCTGATGAATTTGCGTGAGACGTTCTCGCAGCTTCGGCTCAGGTTCGGACAGGTTGGAGCGCACTTGTCTAAGGGTTTGGCGTCTGGGTTCCGTATGCCCGGACAGGCAGACGTCGGCGATCAGCGCGATGAGGAGTTGCAGGGCGGAGGCACGGAAAAAGTCGTCTCGTGCGGAGGCCTGTCGGGCATTTTCGCTCATGACCCAGGTTGCAACAGCCGCAATGTCCTCTTCCTTCGTGCCTCCAAAGCGCCCGATCCAGTCGAGGGCATTGAACCCAATGGCGGCATTGGCGGGGTCTAGAACGACGACATTGCGGCCGGCTTTGCGGCGATGTTCTATCACCATCGGCGCAACCTCCAATGATGGATCAAGTACCACGAGGCCTTCACCCCATTTCAGTGCGGTGGGGACCGTGACCGAAGTGGTTTTGAAGCCGCCGGAGCCGGCAAAGGCGATACCATGACACGAACCGAAGGATCCATCGAAACAGAGCAGCGGTGAACGCCCACCTGCGCCCCAATTTTCCCTTTTGTCGGCGCGAAAGACCATTGCGGACACGCTGTCGCGATCGACGCGATAGCATTCACCGACAACTATGCCGCCAGTGCCTGGAAAGAGCCGTTCGGCATCGCGCATGCTCATCCATTCTGCTTCGCCATGAACCGCGCGTTTGCCGCGAATGCGGACTGGGAGAGGTCTGACAAATGCGGCGTTGCCTTTGACGGTGACACGAAGCGCAAAGAAGCCTGATAAGAGAGCAATGAGCGCGCCAGACATAGTCGCGGGATCGGCAAAGGACAGTCCCGAGTCTCCGACCGTCCAGTGAGTGGAAAGCCTAATCTTCTCGCGGGCTACGGCAAGTATGACTGCCGCCGCACTTCCCACCACGACGCTCCATCCGGCGGCTTTTATGTGTACGGCACCTGCTGCTGCAAAGAGCAAGATGACGCCTAAAATTCCTGACAAGGCAAAGGGCAGGGCAAGCCCGACACGACCGAGCATCAGGCGCGCGACATCGTTGGCTGCGAGCTGGGTTAACTTTTGTTCGACGCCATTGGTGACGAACAAAGTTGCGACCATCAGTGTTGCAGGGATGATGGCCAGCAACAATCTATTCGCTGGCATGATCCGATCCCTTCACGATGGTTCCTTCCGGCCTGGATCGCTCGTTTTCGTCCCCTTTGAGTTTCTGGCGTGCATCTGGCATCAGGCCAAGCATATGCGCGTGCTTCTCATGGAGACGACCCGCTTTCACCATTTGGGCACCTTGCTCAATCTCCTCTCGCGTATTCTGTTTGCGGACCTTTGATCTGACCATTCGTGACATACGTTCAAGCCTCGCCATTGCCCCCTGCAGCCGGGCTAGACGCGACCGAGGCGGCCGCAGTCCTGGCGGCTTTCCCACTCCTGCTTCCAGATGATTTCTCAGCTCTGTCGCGAAATCGCGCCGCGAATTCCTCGAACGCCGCCAGCAATTCTCCTTCTTCGATCTCGATTTCGCCAATTCCGGCCCTGAGTGCTATCCGCCCAACGCGCTCTGCCTCGCGCGTTTCGGCCTGTCTCAGCTGATCCTGCAGGCGGGCGATCTCTTCCCTGATTTTCGATGACTGCTTCTTCATTTCGGGACGTCTTTCCGTTGCTGTGGATTGATCGAAGCATCAGGCGAGGATTGCCGGGGAGGGCACGGAGTGCATCCCCGTTTATTGCGCAGTCGGCAGAACTGACGCCCTCAACGATGATCCCGTCGTTCCGAAGGAGCGGATCAAGGGCGCAATTATACGTCGCTCACGCGACGTCTTGCTCACCGACCTACCGACCCAGCAGCTCCCGACGAACGCTCGAGTGTCCGTTCTTTGTTTAGGAGCAATTTCTGACATGGCTGTGCCCCACTTTTCCATTTCCATCGTCAGCAGCGGCGACGGCCGCAGCGTGCTGCTGTCGGCCGCCTACCGGCATTGCGCGAAAATGGACTACGAGAGGGAAGCGAGATCGGTCGACTACACACGCAAGCAGGGGCTTCGGTACGAGGCGTTCTCAACGCCACCTGATGCGCCGTATTGGCTGCGCGGGCTGATCGCCGACCGTTCAGTGGCAGGTGCGTCGGAAGCCTTCTGGAACAAGGTGGAGGCTTTTGAGAAACGCTCGGACGCTCAGCTTGCCAAGGATATCACCATTGCGTTGCCGTTGGAGCTGTCGGTCGAGCAGAACATCACGCTCGTCAGTGATTTCGTCGAGCAACACATTCTTGCCAACGGCATGGTTGCGGACTGGGTCTATCACGATGCACCTGGCAACCCGCATGTCCATCTGATGACGACATTGCGACCTCTGGTTGAGGATGGCTTCGGTCCCAAAAAGGTTCCTGTCATTGATGATAATGGCAAGGTGGTTCGCACCAAGGCGGGCAAGATCGTCTATGAACTTTGGGCCGGTGGTAGGGGTGACTTCATGACCCTTCGCAACGCCTGGTTCGAGACGCAGAACCGGCATCTGTCTCTTGGCGGGATCGACCTGCGCATTGATGGCCGCTCTTATGCCGAGCGCGGCATCGATCTCGTCCCAACCAGCCATATCGGCGTTGGCGCCAAGGCGATCCAGCGCAAATCAGCGGGCGAGAGACGTGAACTGTCGCTTGAACGAATCGACGTGCTTGAAGCCAGACGCAAGGAGAATGTTAGCCGGATCCTGAGGCGTCCCGAGATCGTGCTCGACGTCATCTCATCGGAGAAAAGCGTCTTTGACGAGCGCGACATCGCCAAGATCCTGCATCGATATGTCGATGAAGCCGCAATGTTCCAGCACCTGATGTTACGCATTCTGCAAAGCCCCGAGGCACTACGCATCGAGCGCGACGGTATCGACCTTGCATCGGGAGCAAGAATCCGTTCCCGCTTCACGACGCGAGAGCTGATCCGCATCGAGGCCAGGATGGCAAAGCAATCGCTGTGGCTTTCTCGTCGCCCAACACATGGCGTTCAAGGGAAGGTTCTGGACTGCGTTCTGTCGCGCCATTCGCGACTGTCCCAGGAGCAGCGTGTCGCCATCGCGCATGTGGCGAAAGAGGGGCGGATTGCAGCTGTCGTCGGCCGGGCCGGCACGGGCAAGACCACCCTGATGACGGCAGCACGCGAGGCCTGGGAACTTGCCGGCTATCGTGTTGTCGGCGCTGCCCTTGCCGGCAAGGCAGCGGAAGGTCTCGAGACGGAAGCGGGTATCGTCAGCCGCAGTCTGGCGTCATGGGAACTGCGCTGGAAACAGGGCAGGGACATGCTCGACAATCGCACAGTGTTTGTTCTCGACGAGGCCGGCATGGTTGGCTCAAAGCAGATGGCCCTAGTCGTCGAAGCGGCAACCAAGGCAGCTGCAAAGCTGGTGCTGATCGGCGATCCCGAACAACTCCAGCCGATTGAAGCAGGGGGCGCGTTTAGGGCCGTTGTCGACCTCATCGGTTATGCTGAACTTGAGACCATCTATCGCCAGCGCGAAGCGTGGATGAGAGCGGCTTCGCTCGATCTGGCACGTGGCCGAGTCGTACGGGCGCTCGGGCTTTATCGTCAGCATGGCAGAGTATGTGGGTCAGAGCTGAAGGCGCAGGCGATCGACAGTCTGATTGCTGATTGGAACAGGGACTATGATCCGACAAAGACAACACTCATCCTTGCCCATCTTCGACGTGACGTGTGGGAGCTCAATCGTCACGCGCGCACAAAGCTCGTCGAGCGCGGGATCGTCGGCGTGGGACATGCCTTCCGCACCGAAGACGGTCTTCGCCAGTTCGATACCGGTGACCAGATTGTCTTCCTGAAGAACGAGACGTCGCTCGGTGTGAAGAACGGCATGATTGGGCAGATTGTCGAAGCGGCACCAAGCAGGATCGTTGCGGCGATCGGCAAGGGTAAGCATCGCCGGCTGGTGACAGTCGAGCAACGCTTCTATCCTTACATCGATCATGGCTATGCGACCACGATCCACAAGTCGCAAGGTTCGACCGTCGACCAGGTCAAGGTGCTGGCTTCTCTGTCATTGGATCGGCATCTGGCCTATGTCGCCTTGACCCGGCACCGGCAAGACTTGGCGCTCTACTATGGACGCCGATCCTTCGCCAAAATGGGCGGGCTCGAGAAGGTACTTTCGCGAACAAGTACCAAGGAAACCACGCTCGATTACGGGCGTGGCACACTCTACCGACAGGCACTGCGTTTTGCGGAAAATCGCGGGCTGCGCATATCGCGTGTCGCGCGCACGCTGGTTCGTGACCGCCTCGACTGGGCGCTGCGCCAGAAGGAGCGGCTTGCCGATCTGGTGTGGCGACTCCGTGTGAGTGGCGAGCGCCTTGGCCTGTTCCAGCCCTCGATGCACATTCGGAAGGATGCCGAACCCATGGTCGCAGCTGTCACGCTCTTTGCCAGATCGCTTGAAGACGTCGTAGAGCAAAGGCTTCTCATCGAGCCGGTTCTTGCAAAGCTATGGGAAGAGGTATCCACGCGTTTCCGTTATGTCTTTGCGGATCCCGAAACCGCCCTTCGGACGATGGATTTTGCCGCGGTTCTGGCTAACCCGACCAGCGCGGAACAAACGCTCGCTCGGCTGGTCTGCGAGCCGGTATCGATTGGAGCATTGAAGGGGCGGACGGGTCTTCTTGCATCCAAAGCCGACAAGGAGGCGCGCCGTATCGCCGAGCTCAATTTGCCGACGCTGAAGCGAGACGTCGAGCGCTACCTGCGGCAGCGCAGGCTTGTGGCGGAAAAGATCGAAGACGAGGAGCAGGCCCGACGTCGTCGTGTCTCGATCGCCATTCCGGCATTGTCCGCGGCGGCGGGCGCCGCGCTCGAGAAGATTCACGAGGCGATCGACCGTATTGATTTTCCCGCCGTGGTCGATCGGGTCCTGGGCGATCACAAGACAAAGCTCGAGATCAACAATTTCAACCGGGCCATAGCCGAACGCTTCGGTGAGCGGACGTTGCTCAGCAGCTCGGCAAGGGAACCATCCGGCACTCTGTTCGACAAGGCCGCCGAAAGCCTTCCTCCTAACGCGCGCGAGAAGCTGAGAGAGGCCTGGCAGGTGATGCGAGCGGCCCAGTGGCTCGCTGAGCATGAGCGGACAACACAGACATTGAAGCAGACCGAGCATCTTCGCCTGACGTCAAGGCAGGGCATGGCATGGACGCAATGAGGCGCCGGCGCATCATTGGAATTCTCTTCATGGTGGTAGTTGCTGGGGCATTGCCTGCGATGACATGTTCAGTTGTTGGTTACAGGTTCAATCTCACGGCCAGCGCACCGCGTGGCCTTTGGCGCATTGAGGCTATGTACCGCAGCGCCGCGGTTGGAGACCTGGTTTTCATTTGCCCCCCCGATACTGCCACCTTCGAGAACGCCTTCGGTCGAGGCTATCTTGGTCGCGGCCTTTGCCCAGGCGGCTTGGCGCCGCTGCTCAAGACCATAGCGGCTATCCCCGGCCAACACGTCACGACCGGCAAGGATGTCGTCATCGACGGCAAGCATCTGGCTTCCTCAGACATCCGACACACGGACGGTCAGGGCAGGGCGGTTGTCCCCTTTGCTGGGGGAACAATTCCGCAGGGCTACCTCTTCCTCCACTCAACGACGGCGAACTCATATGACTCCCGGTATTTCGGGCCCGTCCCCGCAAGCGGCCTCCTCGGCTATGCCCGGCCGATCATCACGTTCGATTTCTGATGTCGTACGCTCGTTGACGCTGACCACGACAGCAGCTGTTGTCGGCGGCGTGGCATGGAGCGGCGATTTTCTGACCTTGCCGTTCGCCTTGGCTTTTCCTCTGCTATGGGCAAGGTCGCCGTCCCGCCTGGGCGCGACGATGGTGTCGGCCGGGTATTTTCTCGCAGCGTCGCGTGGCCTGCCGCAAGGCGTTGCCAACTACTATGCCTCCGATCTTTGGCCTGGCTTAATGCTGTGGGTTTTTGCGTCCCTCTCTTTCGTGGGAGTGCATACCGCGCTTTGGACCGGCCGGCGGGGAGGTGGGAGGTCAGTGCGCTATCTGGCCGCGATGGCGGTGATGGCGCTGCCACCATTTGGCATTCTTGGTTGGGCGCATCCGACGACAATGGCGGGCGTTCTGTTCCCGGGGTGGGGATGGTTGGGTTTAGGTGGAACTATCGCAGCCCTAGCCATGATGGCATCGCGATGGTGGCCAGCCGTCGCTATCGCCCTAGGGGCATTCTGGTTGTGGTCCGCCACCACATTGTCCGATCCCATGCCGATGAACGGATGGAAGGGTGTCGACCTCGAGTTTGGTCGCGGCCTTGGGCGAGACGGCTCACTTGAACACCATCGCGATCTGATCGCGAGGGCCCGGCGGCATGTTGATGCAGGAGACGACGTTATCATCCTTCCCGAAAGCGCGCTCGGCCTCTGGACACCGACTATCGAGCGGCTCTGGCGGGCGGGACTGGATGGCAGCAATGCCTCTGTGGTGGCAGGGGCGACAATGGTCGACGCGCAAGGCTACGACAATGTCATGGTCGAGATTTCGGCAAGGTATGCCAAGATTCTATATCGTGAGCGCATGCCGGTCCCCGTCTCTATGTGGCAGCCCTGGCTAGCATGGATCAACCAGAGCGGTGGATCACGGGCGCATTTCTTCGCTAATCCGGTGGTTAAGCTAGAGGGCCGAACGGTTGCAATTTTGATATGCTACGAGCAGCTCATCTTGTGGCCCATACTACAGTCGATGCTCTATTCGCCTGAACTCGTAGTCGCACCCGGGAACGGCTGGTGGACGGTTGGCACCTCGATTGTCGCCATACAGAGTGCCAACGCTATGTCGTGGGCCCGGCTATTTGGCGTTCCCCTAGTCACCGCTTTCAACCGCTGAAGCACCGCACCGCTGTGTGACTTCTTGAGCGCAGTTTCAGAATGACCCCGTTCGGCTGCACTGGGTGGCAACGCGTTGCACGAACAAACTCGCTGATAGGCTCCTTCCGTAGCCCCTAGAACACACAACGGAGAGGCCGCGGGTTATGTGGGGGGCGTCGGGGACACCCGCGACCTCAAAACCGCGCCAATAGACAACGCGGCTCAGGCTCAACTACTGGCTACAGGAATCGTTCCAGCCCGAGGATGAGATCAAAGAACAACCACCATGTACTTTGATAGCCTCGTCAGCGGCGAGGTCAGCCAATTATTGATTCACGGAGGGCGCTGGCAGCATTGCCGTCCCGAGCGCCACACAGTGTTGCGAGACCGCAGGAATGCGAGCATGTTGCGTCATGCCTCCGGCTGCCATCTTGCTCCACCAGCGCATCCGATGGCGTAAATTCCGATGAAATCGGCTACCCGGGGCCATCGGCGGCCTCGCATGTCGGGTAAAGGCGACGGTGGCGACGACTGGGACTGGTGATGACGACATCACCTTCCAAGTTGATTGAGCCGCAACGATGCGCGCTCGCCCGGGGTATGCGGTAGGCCCAGTCCTATGGGACGTGTCAGTGGTGAACTTGATGGCGAGTGGCCAGGCGACTTTTGGTGTGGCAGCGAGACGGAAGCGGGATGGACCGCAGGCGGCCTTTTGGAATGGGCTTTCAACGACAAGTGCTCGGCCAAGGCCACTTGTTCGTCGACCTGGGAACAGCTCATTTTGGCGATAGAAACGGCGATGGCTTTTACGCCGACTTCAAGTTCCATACCGCGCAGCACTCGAGATTTTAGAAGAGACCGCCGAGCCAGGGGACCTTGAGTCTCGGCAGCCTCCTAGCCGCCAGAGTGCGTGCTGACAGCGACTTGGCAAACGTAGGGAAGGGAATCGTCTGCCGGTACTCAACCATTGGCAGCCCGAATAGTTCCTGTCACAAATGAGAAGCCCGTCGCATCGAAGACCCGCATATGACGTGAAGCCTGCCAGGCAAAGAGCGGCAGGCTTCACTCTCGAACGTGGCTGAAAGGGGCCACGTTCCCCGTCCTCGTTATCGGGTAAAATGTTAAACAATTGGGATGGCGGCTAGGTTCCGCCCGAAACGCAAGAAGACCCCGGCCAATTCAGCAGGGCTGTAGAGTGTCATGGACCCACTGCAAATCGCGATCATCTTCTGCGCGGCCTTGGTGCGATTGGCGATGGTTGACCACCCTTGCCGGCGTGCCCCTGCCCATTGCCTTGCAAGGCTCGCATAGTGGTTGTCGGCGAGCTCTACGCGGGCCTGCTGCCACGCCCTCAGGCCATGCCAACGTCAGTAAGTTTGCCCCTCAAAGCTACCGGATTGGGGCATGCATGTGTTCCTCTCGCAAGCTTCTCCAACTCGACGGGACGGTCAGATGGCAACGCGGGATATAGCGACAATCAGAAGCGAGAGAAGCGCTGCTGCTTGTCAATGGCACCACCTCCAAATACCTTTGATTGCTTTCAAAGCGAGGATGCTCTGAAATCGCATGACCGTGTATTTTCCCATCACCGTGACGTGTGCTCACTGTGGCGCCAGAAGCACCCACGAACGGCTCGGAAGCGTCATGAATTCCGGCTATCCTGACCTCGATGGCAGGCCGCCCTGGCGCGCCCGGGGTACTATGGCAGTTTGGCTCCAGGAATGCCCCAGCTGCCTGTATGTTGCCCGTGACATCTCTTCTGCCGATGTGCAGGAATCGGACGCCGTAAGGCATATTGGGTTCATCGAGGCAGGCATGTCGGAGGGCATGCCCGACTTGGCGACCCGGTTCATGCGTCGCGCCTACATCGACGAGCAGATAGGGCAGCCAAGAGAAGCCATCAAACGCCTACTTCATGCCGCGTGGGTGCTCGACGATTTCGAGCGGGACGCGACTTCAGTGAGGGTGCGCGCGGCTGAAATGATCCTCGCCATTGGGGAAGCAGCAGATACCGAACTGAGACTGCTTCGGCTTGATTTGCTACGACGGACGGGGGCGTTCAAAGAAACGATATCGGATGCCGACCGGCTGCTTAGGGGCCAGTTGGAGCCTGACTACAGAAAGGTTGCCATCGGTCAGCGCTGGGCGGCCTTCGAGAAGCGGACCGGCGCAATTTCACTCAGCGAGGCCAAGAACCCAGTTCCGCGCCGTGGACAACTGCGGGTCATCGTTCCTCCCAAGAGTGACGAGTGAAAAAGGAACCGCGCCAAGCTCGTCACGGAACCCATCCAGCTTATCGAGGGCTGCCGCACGTCCCTCCGCAATACCTTGAGCAAAGCCTTTGCCCGGCCAGTCAGGGCCGATCGTGGTCCGCGGATCTGGCGGCGCTGCCACTACTGAAGGTCTGCAAACGCGACCTGCAGGCGGGCGATCGCCTCATCGACCATCGCCCGCGAACAGGCGAAGTTGAAGCGAAGGAAGCCCTCGCCGTGCATGCCGAATGTCTGGCCATGGTTGGTGGCAATGCGTGCGCCTTTCTCAACCCGCGCCACGAATTCGTCGCCGCTCAGCCCTGCGCCCGATCCATCAACCCAGGCCAGGTAGGTTGCCTCAAGGGGCATGGAGCGCAGGCCCGGAATCGAGGCTATGCCGGCGTCGAAAGCCTTTCGGTTGCCGTCCAGATAGCGGACCAACCCGTCGAGCCATGCTGTTCCTTCCACCGAATAGGCTGCCGTGACCATGTGCATGCCGAACGAGTTGGGAGAGATGCCAAGCGCCTGATGGCGCCTCGAGAATCTGTTCCTCAGCTTCTCGTCGGCGATGATTACATTTCCAACATGGGCACCGGCGATGTTGAAGGTCTTGGTCGAGGCCGTCATCATCACCAGGCGCTCGGCCGCTTCGGGGGCAGCGATCGTCATGGGGATGTGTCGCTGCCCGGGGAACACGAGGTCCTGATGGATTTCGTCGGATACCAGCACAAGGTTGTGACGAGCAGCAAACTCGGCCACCCCACGCAGTTCCTCCAGCGTCCAGACGCGTCCGCCGGGATTGTGGGGCGAGCACAGGATCAGCATCTTCTCCCGACCGGTCATGTGCCTGTCCCAACCGTCGAAGTCCATCCGGTAGCGTCCGTCCTCCAGGACCAGAGGCAGTTCACGGGCTTCACGTCCTGCTGCGTGCACCACGCGAGCGAAAGCATGGTAAACAGGTGTCATAAGTGCGACCGCATCGCCGGGTTCGGTCCATGTGTCGACACAGAGACCTGTGCCATTCACAAGGCCATGCGTGGTGAAGATCGTGGCCGGGTCCAGCTGCCAGCCGTGACGGTTCGCCATCCACCAGCAGATCGCATCCCTGTAGGCGCGATCGTCGCCGAAATAGCCGTAGATGCCATGGCGCAGCATCCTCTCAAGAGCCTCCTGCACGGCCACCGGCGGACGAAAATCCATGTCGGCCACCCACATCGGCAACGAATCGTCCGGAGACAGGCCGTAGAGCGGCTCCATCATGTCCCATTTCGAGCAGTGGGTTCCGCGACGATCGACATGCTCGTCAAAATTCATGGGTCTCTCCGGAGGCACGTTCAGCGGCAGTTTGAAGGTCGATCGCCTGGAGCGATGGGCCGCGTTGAAGTTCTTAGGCGAACAGGGAAGTGAACTGCTCTCGTAGCAGGTTCTTCTGCACCTTGCCCATGGTGTTGCGGGGCAGGTCGGCCACGATCGCGATATGCTTGGGTTGCTTGAACCTTGCGAGGCGTTCACCCATCGCCGCAGCCACGACGGCAGCATCGACGGTCTGACCGGGCCGGGCCACCAGCACGGCAATCACCGCTTCCCCGAAATCGGGATGGGGCACGCCGACGACGGCGCTTTCCAGAACGCCAGGCTGCTCGTCCAGGATCAGCTCGATTTCCTTGGGGTAGACGTTGTAGCCGCCAGTGATGATGAGATCCTTCTGGCGCCCGATGATCGTGACATAGCCGTCGGTGTCGAGCGTGCCTATGTCGCCTGTGATGAAGAAACCGTCCATGCGCAGCTCCTCGCGGGTCTTGTCGGGCATGCGCCAATAGCCCCTGAATACATTGGGGCCACGCACCTCGATCACGCCAGGCTCGCCCTGCGGTACATCCTTGCCGGTTTCAGGGTTGGTGATCTTCACTTCGACGCCGGGCAATGCACGTCCAACCGTGCCGGCGCGGCGGTCGCCGTCGTAGGGGTTCGAGGTGTTCATGTTGGTTTCGGTCATGCCATAGCGCTCCAGGATGCGATGTCCTGTGCGTTCCTCGAAACGCTGATGGGTTTCGGCCAGCAGCGGCGCCGAACCGGAAGTGAACAGGCGCATGTGCTTCACCAGTTCACCGGTAAAGGCAGGCGTATCGAGAAGCCTGGTGTAAAAGGTCGGGACGCCCATCATCGTGGTCGCACGCGGCAGCCATTTGATCACCTCGTCGGTCTTGAACCCCGGCAGGAAGATCATCGACCCGCCCGACAGCATGACGACATTGGTGGCAACAAAAAGCCCATGAGTATGGAAAATCGGCAGCGCGTGCAGCAGCACGTCGCTTGCCTGGAAACGCCATTCCTCGGCGAGGACCCTCGCATTGGACAAGAGGTTGTCATGGCTCAGCATCGCGCCCTTGGACTGCCCGGTCGTGCCGGAGGTGTAGAGAATGGCGGCCAGGTCCTCACCCGATCGTGCCACCGGCTCAAAGCCTCCTACTTGCTTCCTGGCGTGCTCGCGCAGGCTTCCTTCGCCCTTTCCATCGAGTGTTTCGAACCGGGCTCCGTTACGCCGAGCCACCTCAGTCAGAAGCTCTGCCTTGGCGGGGTCTGCCACCAGCAGCGAGGCCTCCGCATCCGAAACGAAATAGTCCACCTCGGCAGCCGTATAGGCTGTGTTCAGCGGCAGGAAGACGACCCCCGCAGCGACCGCAGCGCAATAGAGCGCCAGGGCTTCCGGCGTCTTATCGACCTGGACCGCCATGCGGTCACCCGCCTTCAGACCGAGAGCAGTCAATGCCGAGGCCAACGACATCGCCGTTTCGTACAGGCTGCAGCCTTCGATCTCGCGCCCTCCGGAGTCCATCAGGAATGTACTGTTGCGCGTGGCGAGCGGGGCCACGAGATGGTCGAAAAGCAGATTAGCCACGGCGTCTCTTCCTGTCCTTGGGTAGAAGTTGCTCGACCTGCCGGGAGGCAATGACGTGTGCGGCAGCGGCATAACGTTCGCTGTTGCGGCTCACCGAGGGCAGATCGTAGAGGTAGTTGACCATCACCGTGGACGACTGCCGCCATCCGTTGACCGAGGTGTCGGCCATGGCGTGGATTTCATGCAGTGACGCCCCATTGGCGAGATGGAAACGGGCAACGGGATCGTCGGGAAGACCGTCCGGCCGTTTCGCCAGCATCAGATACTCTGCGCAGAGCTGGCGCAGCAGGTTATGGTTTGCCGCAAGCGCTTGATGGTCGCATCCTTCAGCCTGCGCCAGCAAGGCGGCCAGTGCGGGCCGTTCAGGTGAGGCAGCCTTGATCCACCGGTTCAGTCCCGGCACTGGCGAGAGCGTAACGAACGTCTCCAGCCCAGGAACATCTCGAGCCAGTTCCTCGACGACCTGCTTGATGAGAAGATTGCCGAAGGAAATACCCTTCAGCCCTTCCTGGCAGTTCGAGATCGAATAGAACACGGCCGTATCCACCTCGCTTTCATCCAGTGCCTCGCGATCCTCGCTGAGGAGATGCTGGACCGAACCGGGTATTCCCCGGCACAGGGCCACCTCGACGAAGATGAGCGGATCCTCCGGCATTGCCGGGTGGAAGAAGGCGAAGCATCGACGGTCGCGCGGCAACATCCGGCGCCGCAGTTCCTGCCAGTCGTTGATGGCGTGGACGGCCTCGTACTCGATGATCTTCTCGAGGATGTTGGCAGGTGTGGTCCAGTCGATCTGCCGCAGCACCAGGAAGCCGCGATTGAACCAGCTGGAGAACAGGTGCCGGAAATCGGTATCGATCACTCCAAGCTCGGGCGCCTGCGAAAGCAGCCTCAGCAGGTCATGTCGCATCCTCACCAGCCGGGCGGTCGCTCCGGGCGCCTGGTTGAGACGGCGCAGAAGTTCCTGCCGGCGCGGTTCGGCCGCACGCGACAGCCGACCCAGCGTCTCGGCGTTGCGCTCGGTTCGGTAGGCCTCGACAGCTGCATGCAGCCTGTCGGGATCGAGGTCGAGACGATCAGCCAGATATGAAAAGAAGACGCGTTTCGCTGCGTCGTCCATCGCCCGGTATTGCGAGAGGATTTCGCGCGCGAGCCGCATGCCCGACACCTCGCCTTCGCCGGACAGCAGCGCTTCCAACCGCTCGGTCGCAGCCCCGCTGTCGGACCGGCTGTCGGACAGACGTTCCCAACGCCTTTCGAACAGCGTTGCGATCAGGTCGGCGAAGAACGTTGCCAATGTGGTTCCTCTCAAGCTGCATGCCGTCGACATGACGACGTCACGAGTTCTCTTGCCCCGACAACTGCTGCTCAACAGGACCGGCAGCTGTCGGCAGTGACATATATGGGCGGCCGTCGCGACGACCGAGATGCTCCTTGCGGGCCTCGGCGATCAGGGAAGGGTCGTCGATCAATTCGAGTGCGGTGCCGGCCATCGCAAGGGCTGCCCGCACCATCGCGCGATGGGCGGCGGGACTGCAGCCCTGAGCGACCACCTGCCAGCTGTGGCTCGGAGTGCCAACCGCCCAGGTCGCTGTCGCGCATTCGACCGTAGGCACGATCCAGCTGACGTCGCCGACATCGGTCGACCCGGTCCCCTGGGTCATCCGCCCGTCAAATGGCCGCAGCCCCTGGTGCAGCGGCAGCCGCCCCTCATCCGGCGGCACAAGTACGTCCTGATCGGTGCGCGCCCGGCGATCGATTGCCGTTTGGTCAACAAGGGATGCCCTGATTTCCTCGGCGAAGGCTTGTTCGCCGGGCGAAAAGTCGAGGCGACCGAGCCTCCGCATCACGTTGTGCATGACATGGCAAAGCACGAAGTTCGGCAGCACGTTCGAAGCGCCGCCTTGGGGCACGAATTCCACCTCCGTGCCGGTCATCAGCGCTGCACCGCGGGCGATGTCGTCGACGCGCCTGACCAGGTCATGAAGATCGTCGAGTTCTGGCGCACGGATCAGATAGAGGACCGATGCGTGCGCCTGGACCACCGCAGGCGCAGCCCCCCCCGCATCGGTGATTGCGTAGTGAAGGCGAACATCGGGCGAAACATGCTCGCGCAGGAAATTCGCCCCAATGTTCATGAGTTCGACTGCGTCGAGGGCACTGCGGCCAAGATGGGGCGCCATGGCAGCATGCGCGGCCCTGCCACGGAACTGATAGGCCCGGTTGGCGACGGCTAGCGTGGAGCGGGCCCTCACGCCGTTGAAGGTGCCAGGATGCCATCCGATCGCCACGTCTGCGTCATCGAAAGTTCCGGCCCGCACCATCATTCCTTTGCCCCAGCCGCCCTCCTCGGCAGGGCACCCGTAGTAGCGGATCCGCGCCTGGAGCCCGGACCGCTGGATCGCCCGGGCAATTGCCGTCGCAGCAAGCATCGAGCCGGCGCCGAGAAGGTTGTGGCCGCAGCCATGACCGTTGCCATCTGGCTCCAGTGCCTGTTGGCGTGCCGCGCCGGCGACCTGGCTGAGCCCAGGCAATGCGTCGAACTCGCCCAGGACGGCGATGACCGGACCGTCATCTCCCCACTCGGCCGCAAAAGCAGTGTCGAGCCCTGCCAGCCCCGGTGTGATGCGGAATCCATGCGCTGCCATGACATTGCGCTGCAACGCTGAGGAGCGATGCTCGGCAAAGCAGAGTTCCGGCGTTGCCCAGATCTGGTCGGCCACCGCCTCAAAGGCTGGCGCCAGACGGGCGATCTCGGCTGCCAGCAGCATCTGCGGCTCCCCTTGCATCGGCCTAGCTCCTGCGCATGACCGGCAGGATCACCTTCGAGGGGTGCTGCGGATCGTGATGGATTGCATTCACGGCCTTACGCATATGGGTATGACGACCGACAGGTTCGCCAGTGTTGGGGTTGACGTCGAAGCGTGGGAACGATGACGACGACACCAGCACGCGCAACCGGTGGCCCGCATTGAAGACGTTGGCCGTCGGATAGAGTTCGAAGCGAACCTTCACGACCTCGCCCGGCTTCATCAGGATCGGCCTTTCAAAACCGTCACGATAGCGGACGCGGAAGATGCTCTCGCACAGGTTCATCCGGTAACCGTCAGGCCAGGCCTCGCTTTGCGGGTAGACATCCTGCAACTGCACGAAGATGTCTGTGTCGGGTGCGTCCGAGGACAAGTAGATTTCGACCTCTGGATTACCCGTGACTTCGAAATCCTCGTCGAAGGGCTGCGTGACAAACGACAGAACGTCGTTGCGGTCGGCGAGATCGCCAAAAGGCGCCTCGGCTCCGTGAACGCCAGGATGCGTAACCTGATCGGCGGCCCCCTGCAGCACCAGGCTTTCGCGAAGCGATATCGGATCGCCCGTCCGCATCATCCGGGGAAATGGTGGAAGGTTTTGCGTCATCGACGACACGTTGGAGGCAACCGTCGGCATCGGCTTGGCCGGATCGAAGGTGAAGCGGCTGGGCTCACTTGCCGCGGGCAGCTTTGGCGACAACGAGCCGTCGGCCTGCAGGTGCCAGTCTTCGGACGCGACGCCGCGCGGCGGCCATTGCTCGGCCACGCGCCATTCGCCGCCATGGACGAGACGACCAACGGCATTTCGGCTGCCGTTACCGCCCATGCGGAAGTACTGAACCTTCGGCCGGTCTGCCCAGGCGCTTTCGTCACCTTTGAGGAAGCGGTCAAAGAAGCGGAGCATGAGTTCCATGCGGTCCTTGGCAAGGTTTCCCTTGATCGGCGCCTTTGACCCCATGTCGACATTGCCCGCCAGGGGATTGTCCAGATTGGGCCCGCCATGAACGCCCGCGCCCATCAACAGGTACTGGTGCGAGAGCCTGCCTTCCAGGTCCGTGAAGTTCTTGATGGTCGCGCGCGGATAGCTGTCATACCAAGCGCCGGAATAGACCGTTGGGATATCGGCCGTCTGATCGCGATAGGCTTCGAAATTGAGGGTGGGGTTCAGCCAGTAGTCGCTCAAATCGGCGTTGCGATAATATTCGAGCGCCAGCTTTTCCCATTTCGGCAAGGAGGACAGCGGGCTTTTGCCTTCGCTCCACGGCAAGCGGGCGAGCCATTCGTACATGCGCTCGGAATTGCGGATGAGTTCTGCCTGGAGTTCGAGATCTGCATGCGCCTCCTGGGAATGGATGCTGTTGGTCATCAGCCAGGCCAGCCAGCGCAGTTCCAGCGTGCCATGATGGCGTAACGCATGCATGAACGCGTTGGAGCCTGCCTGATTGACCCACATTGCCTTCAGATGCGGCGGGCGCTGGATCGCGGTGGCACTCTGGTTCCAGGCGCGCAGTGAGCTGCCTTGAGTTCCGATCATGCCGTTGCAATAGGGCAGCGCGGCGAGCCATTCGATGACATCGTGGCCATCTTCGCCTTCCTTGCTGTCAAGCAGGACGAAGTCGCCTTCGGATTCGAAGCGACCGCGCGCGTCCTGCACTACATAGAGGTAGCCGCGTCGTGCAAAATATTCGCCGTTCTTTGCTTGCCCTGACGGACCCTTGCCGGAGCGCGTGTCATAGGGCGAGCGGGTGACAATGGCCGGAAACGGGCCGGGCAGCGCTTCGCCGTCGCGAGCGGGTCGGTAGATGTCGACCGAAAGCTTCACGCCGTCGCGGGCCACACACTTCATCGAGCGCGCGATCGTCACGTTGTAGGGTGCTTCAGTGCTGGAGGGATTGGTCATCTGCATTTTCCTCACACTTGGTCTGGGGATCGGCTTGCCAAGCGGCGAACTCGCGCAAGCGCAGATCACGGCGCTGGATCTTGCCCACCGGGTTTTTTGGCAGTTCGGCGATGAATTCGATCCGTCTGGGATATTTGTAGGGGGCGGTCAGTCGCTTGACGAAAGCCTGCAGCTCGCGTGCCAGCATCTCGCTGCCTTCATACCCGTCATGGAGCACGACAAAGGCCTTGACCACTTCGCCCCGTTCCTCGTCGGGGCTCGCGACGGCCGCCGCTTCGCGCACCATCGGGTGTTCGATCAGCGCGTTCTCGACCTCCTGGGGGCCGATGCGATAGCCAGCGGAATTGATGACATCGTCGGCTCGTCCCTCGTAGAATAAGTAGCCGTCATCATCGGCACGGGCATTGTCTCCCGTCAGGAAATAGTCCTGTCCATCGAGCATTGTGCGCGTGGAGGAAGTGCGCTCAGGGTCCTGCCAGTAGCCCAGCATGAGATGGGCGCTGGGAAGGCGCAGCGCGATCTGCCCGGTCTCCCCAGGAACCGCGAGCCTGCCCTCGCTGGTGATGAGATCGAGGCTGACGCCCGGGAGCGAACGTCCCATGGCACCTGGCCGCACTTCTGTGTCGCGATAGTTCGCAACGAGCATCAGCGTCTCGGTCAGCCCATATGCCTCGAGCACCGGTTTGCCGGTCATCGCCTTCCAGGCTTCGAGCACGGGCGGGTTGAGCGATTCACCGGCTGAAACGGTCAACCTCAAGCTGGGCAAGGTCCTGCCCCCGATGTCGAGCGCGACCAGACGGCGAAGCTCAGTTGCGGCGGCGCAGTAGACGCTGACGCCATGGCGGGCGATAAGCTCGATCCTGTACTGCGGGTCGAATGGACCGTCATAGAAGAGCACAGTCGCACCACGGCTCCAGGGTCCAAAAAGGATCGAGGTGCCCGCCTTCGACCAGCCGGTATCGGCGGTACAGAACATCACGTCGTCCTGCCCCAGATCCAGCCAGTGTTCAGCAGAGCCACGCCAGGCATGCAGCGCCCGAGAGGCATGGGTGACGCCCTTGGGCAGGCCCGTCGAGCCGGAGGTGTAGAAGATCAGCGCAGGATCCTCGGCGCGAACTGTTGCGGCACGGAAGCCATCCGCTGGCTCCTCGACCAGTCCATCGAAGGCAATCCAGCCTTCGGGCGGTGCGGCGGCGGGTTCGGCACCCGGCAGATCGACGGCGATGCGCAACGTCTCTACCGGCGCCGTCACGAACTTCTCGACTTCCGGGACGGTGGTGATCACCACCTTCGCCCCCGAATTTAAGAGGCGATAGTCGATGTCCTTGGCTGTCAGCATCGTTACGCAGGGAATGGCGATGGCACCGAGCTTGAGCACTGCGACCATTGCCAGCTGCCAGGCAGGAATACGCGGCAGCATGACCATGACGCGATCGCCCCGACCGACGCCGCGGCGTTCGAGTGCTGCAGCCAGCCGATCGGTCCATGCCGCGATTTCGGCAAAGCTGTACCTGCGCTCCCGCCCGGCCGCATCGCACCAGATCAAAGCGGGTGCTGCGGCGTTGCGGACCGGATCTGCAGCCCATGCGTCGACAATGTCGGTGCCGAAATTAAAGGTTTCAGGCGTCGCGAGCCGATAATCGGCCCGCAATCTTTGGTATCTGTCCATGGTGTATCTTCCAGCGGCTGCGGGTCAGGCGCCCTGCAGGCCCTTCAGGAAATTGCGGGCGCGGTCGGCCAGGTGCACAGGCTGGTCGCCCCAGATTGTGTGATTGCTGTTTGTCACGACCTCCAGGCGCGCATTGGCAAAGGCACTGGTCAGCTCCTGAGCTTGATTGCCGCTGAGGACGTTGGAGCGATCGGCATTCAGCACCAGCACCGGCACCTTGATTGCGGCGACATCAGCCGATTGGTCGGTAGACAGATTGAGGAACACCTTGGTGATCGCGGCAAGATCATAGGCCCAGCTCCAGCTGCCGTCGGCTTCCTGGCGGAAGTCACCGCCCATGGCGAGGCGGTGCATCTGATCGCTCAGGCCCGCCCGCTGCGGCAAGGCACGGGCGAAAGCCTCGGCCTCGGCGCGGGTCGGGTAGTTCCGTCGGCGCGTGTGATGAGAACGAAGATATTTGACGATCTCAGAATCGCTGACGAAGAAGCTCGGGTCCGAGAGGATCATTCCGGCAATACGATCGGGATTGGCGGCCGCAAAGGAAACCGCGACCTGGTTGCCGACAGAGCTACCGACAAGGGTGATGTCCCTGAGATCCAGCCTCTGCGCAAGGCCGGCAATATCGCCCGCCATCTCGGCGATGGTGTAAGACGAGTTCGGCCTGTCCGACGCACCATGGCCGCGCATATCCACCGCAATCACACGGTATTCGTCCTTCAGGTTGGCACCCAGGTGTCCCCAGGCATGTGCCGTCATGGAGGTGCCGTGCAGGCAAACCACCACCGGCCCCGTCCCGCCATTGTCGAGATATCGGATCTTCACGCCGTCGAGGTCCACGACATCCGACTTCCAGTTCGGTTCGATGTGCAGGGTATCTTGGGTCATCTTGTCTTGCCTCGAAAGTTGCTAGTTGTTGGCCAGGCAGATAGCGGCCTGACGGCCGTCCGGCCCTGCCATCATCTGGTGGACGAGATCGGCGCATGCGGGTTGCGCCAGAGGGCAGCGACTGCGGAAACGGCAGCCGCTCGGCGGATTGCGGGGGCTCGGTACATCGCCCTTGAGCAGGGCGACGGTCTCGATGCGTGCGTCCGGATCAACCTTCAGCGAAGCGGACAGCAGTGCCTTGGTATAGGGATGGCGCGGCGCAGACAGGACGTCGGCGACAGGTCCGATCTCCATCATGCGGCCCAGATACATGACGGCCACCCTGTCGGCGAACTGACCCACCACGGTGAGATCGTGCGAGATGAACAGATATGTCAGTCCATATTCGGCCTGCAGGTCCTTCATCAGGTTCAGGATCTGAGCCTGGACTGAAACATCAAGCGCCGAGGTCGCCTCGTCCAGCACGATCAGTTCAGGCCGCATGGCCAGCGCACGTGCGATGGCCACGCGTTGCTGCTGGCCGCCCGAGAGCTGGTGGGGAAACTTGTAGAAGGCCGCGGCCGGGAGCTCGACCTGGGCCAACAGTTCGCGCACCCGCACGTCCCGCGCAGCACCCCGGGCGATCCTGTGCACATCTATCCCTTCACCGATGAGGGCGCCCACCGTCCAACGCGGATCGAGCGAACCGAGCGGATCCTGGAACACCACCTGCGCCCGCCGCGCGATATCGCGACGGCTCGCCGCCTGACCGTAGGTCGCAGAAATTTGTCCCTCGGCAACGTCTTCCAGCCGCAGGATGGCACGTCCGAGCGTGCTCTTGCCGCAGCCGGATTCACCCACCAGGGCCAGGGTCTCGCCACGCATCAGGTCGAAGCTGACCTTTTCGACGGCACCGATGTGGCCGACCACACGCTGGAAGAAGCCGCGTCTGATAGGGTAGCGCACGCTCACATCCTGCAGGGACAACAGGGTAGGGACCTCAGGCATGGGCCATCTCCTCAGCCCTCAGACAGCGCAGGAGATGCCCGTCGGCGCCCGCCTCCAGCCGGGGGATTTCATACGTGCAACTGTCCAGAGCCATTGGACAGCGTGGATGAAAACGACATCCTGAAGGCATTGCGGTCGCCGATGGA
The DNA here is from genome assembly GCF_000372965.1 of Hoeflea sp. 108. Lineage (NCBI taxonomy): Bacteria > Pseudomonadati > Pseudomonadota > Alphaproteobacteria > Hyphomicrobiales > Rhizobiaceae > Hoeflea > Hoeflea sp. 108. The sequence goes on from NZ_KB890026.1 coordinate 23,409, forward strand.
ACCGAACCGGGCAGCGCCTCGATACGTGCCCCGGGCACGCCCGTCGGCAGGCTCGCCAAGAGAGCCCGGGTGTAGGGATGGCGGGGGGCATTGATGATCTCGGCGACCGTCCCGGTCTCGACCACCTGGCCGGCATACATGACGGCCACACGGTCGGCCATGGCCGCGACCACGCCGAAGTCGTGGGTGACGATGACCAGGGCGAGATTGAGCTTGCGCTGGAGCTGGCGGATCAGGTTGAGGACCTGCGCCTGGATCGTGACGTCCAGGGCGGTGGTGGGTTCGTCAGCGATCAGCAGTTCCGGCTCCGAGGCAAGCGCAATGGCGATCATCGCCCGCTGCCGCTGTCCACCCGACAGCTGATGCGGATAGCGGTCGAGCGCCTCCTCAGGGTCGGGGAGGCCGACATGCCTCAGCCATTCTGCTCCCTTTTTCCGCATTGCCTGTTTTCCCGACAGCCCCGTCTGGCCGATCGCCTCATTCAGCTGCTGCCCAATGGTGAAGACGGGATCGAGCGCGCGAGAGGGGTTCTGAAAAATCATGCCGATGCGCCGTCCAAGAAGTCCGCGGCGGCGGCGCTCGCGCTCGCTCAGCCTGGAGATTTCCTCGCCGTCCAGCGATATGCATCCGCGAGTGACTGCACCGCCGCGTCCGAGGAGCCCGGTGACGGCCAGGACCGTCACCGATTTTCCCGACCCCGACTCGCCGATCAACGCCAGGGCTTCGCCCCGCCGCACACTGAGCGAGACGTCCGAGCAGACTTCGAGCCTTCCGTAGCTCAGGGCCAGGCCGTCGACCTCGAGCAGCGGCCGTTCACCCGACGGCGCGGAAATGCTCTCGGGCGTCGTCATACCGGCGATGGCGGGGTTGGCACTCATTTGGTGACCCAGACCTCTGGCAGGCTCGGGAAGCCTTGCGTCAACATCGGGTGCCAGCCTTCGACGCGGGCCTGGGCGGGATGGAGAAGCACTGCGGCCCAGATCGGAAGCGGGTTCTGGACGTTCTTGTAGACGTAGCGCTGGATGTCCCAGATCTTCTGCTGTCTGGCGGCCTCGTCCATGGTGCCTTGCTGATCCTGGATCATTTTCGCCAGCTCGGGATCGTCGATGCCGGTGTAGTTGCGGTTGCCTCCCTTGAGGAAATGCGTGCCGAAATACTCGTTGGCTTCGCCAAACGGGCTCATCATCAGGAACATGCCCTGGAAATTGCGTTCCTTGCCGAGTGCCTGGCCCGCGACCATGTCAACCATCTTGATCTCGGCCTTGACACCGATCTCAGCGAGATCCTGCTGGATCCATTCAGCTTCGCGGACAAATTCCTCGCCATAGTTCAGGACGGTCAGTTCAAAGGAAAAGCCCTCGGCATATCCAGCTTCTGCCAGTAGTGCCTTGGCCTTTTCGTGGTCGGGAGTTCCATAGAGCGCGATACGCTCGTCCTGCGGCAAGGTCTGGGTGACCAGGGCTGGACCGACGACGCCGCCGATAGCGCCGCCACCGCGAACCACCTCGCCGAGGCCCTGCCGATCGATGGCGAGGTTCACTGCCTGGCGCACCCGCAGGTCAGCGAACGGCTTGAAGGTCGGGTTGAGATAGAGTTCCGACTGGGTATTGGCCACAGTCTGGATATCCTTCATGTCGGGCACGGCCTGCTTCAATTCCTGCATCTGGGTAAGGTTGAGCGGGCCAAACCAGATATCGATCTGGCCCGAGCGGAAGGCCATGATGCGTGCGTTGAGGTCCTTGATGGGCAGGATGTCGACCTCATCGAGATAGGGCAGCTGCTCGCCAGCCTCGCTCTTGCCGAAATATTTCGGGTTCCGGACATAGCGGGTGGCGACACCCGCCTGGTTCTCCTTAAGAATCCAGGGTCCGGTGCCAATGACCACGGTCTTGCGGTCATAACCGCCATCGAAGGCCTCGCGCGGCAGGATCCACATGTTCTGATGTGCAAGAGCCTGCAACAGGGCGACATCGGGACGTTTCAGCGTCATGACGACCGTGTGGTCGTCGGGTGCGGTAATGGTGTCCACTGCCGCGAGTTGACCTTTCTGAACGCCCTCCTTGCGGATCGCCTCATAGGTGGCGAGGACGTCTGCGGCAACGAATGGGCGGCCGGATACGGGCGCAATGTCTTGCCAGACGGCATCCTTGCGCAGATGGAACGTATATTCGAGACCGTCTGCCGAGGCGTCCCAGCTCTCCGCCAGGGCCGGCTTCGGAACAAACGCGCCATAGGCTATTTCCGGCCCGGTCTTCCATTCGACAAGGCGGTTCAGCGCCAGACCCAACCTGGAATGTGCGCCGAACTCGGTACTCGCGAGGGGGTCGAAATTCGGCGCCTCCGCGTGAACGTTGATCGTTACCTTGCCGCCGTGGCGAGGAGCCTCCTGGGAAATGGCTGCTCCGGGCAATGCCAGCGACGCCGTGAGCGCCAAAAGTGGTGCGATGCGCCCTAGGGTATTCGAGTGGTGCAGTAGTCGTTCGAACAAGGTCATTTCCTCCCAAAATGGACGTGACTGTGGAATTCGCTGGTATGCGCTGCGCCTCGCAGCGTTCATTGCTGGTTTCGTGGATCCAGCACGTCGCGTAGTGCGTCGCCGATGAGGTTCAGCGCAAGCACGCTGACCGTCAGCATCAGACCGGGGAAGATGATCAACCACGGCGCCGAGGTTATGAAACGTGTTCCATGAGAGAGCATCGTTCCCAGCGAGGGATGAGGCGGCGGCGTGCCGACCCCGAGAAAGCTGAGGGCCGCTTCGGTCATGATGGCGACACCGAAAGCAAGTGAACCCAGAACGAGCATCGTCGGCATGAGATTGGGTGCGCCGTGCGTCAGCATTATCCTGAGCGGCGACGCTCCGATGACACGCGCTGCCGAGATGAAGTCCTGGCTGCGGATCTTCAGCATCTCGGACCGGACGACGCGCACGAAACGCGGTATCTGGGCGAGTGTCACTGCGATGACTACGTTGCGGACACTCGGCCCCAGCATGGCTGCGATGAACAGCGACAGAACAAGCGACGGCAAGGTGTCAAGAGCCTCGACGATGCGCTGGATGATAGTGTCGGTCCAGCCACCGAAGTAGCCAGAGATCATCCCGACCAGGCCGCCGACGAGCATGGTCAGCATCACGACCATCAACCCCACGAACAAGGAGATGCGTGTTCCATGCAGGACACGCGAGAAGACGTCGCGGCCGATGTCGTCGGTGCCGAACCAATGCAGCAGAGACGGCACTTTCAGCACCGCACGCCTGTCCTGGTGGAGCGGATCGAACTGAGCGATGAAGGGAGCAAAAAGTGCCAGCAACAGCACGATGGTCAGGATGATCAGCGCACTGCAGCCCACGGGATCGCGCAACAAGGCACGCAAGACGACAAGGCTGCGGTAAGAACCCCGGTGCATGGCCGCGGCTTCGACAGCGAGTGTCATGAACGCGCCTCCCGGACACGGGGGTCGACCATTCCGTAGGACAGGTCAACCAGCAGATTTACGAGGATGGTGATGAGACCGTAGGTCAGAACTGCAGCCTGAAGGACAGGGTAGTCCCGGGTGGCGACGGCCTCGAAGAGAAGGTTTCCAAGGCCCGGAATGTTAAAAATGCGCTCGATGATGACCGTGCCGGAAAGCAGGTGTCCGAACTGGGTACCCAGCAATGTGATGACCGGGATCAGTGCATTCTTGAGACCATGTCGAACGTAGATCCCGGCGGGCGACACACCACGCGCACGGGCGGCCCGAATGAAATCGGCACCGATGATTTCTAGCATCGCCGATCGGGTCAACCGCGAGAGCGCCGCCGCGACCCCAAGCGACAATGCTACGGCAGGAAAGATGACCTGCTGGAGATTGACCATCGGCGCATCGGAGAATGCGCGATAGGGCAGCGGAACGAAGTAGCCGATGGCGGCGAGGCCTGTCAGCGTGAGCAACCCCAGCCAAAGCTGCGGAATGGCGAGAAAGACAGTCGAGGCTACACGCAGCACCATGTCGCCAGGTGCGCCGCGCCACAATGCAGCGCCAACGCCTGCCCCGATCCCGAGTGTGGCTCCCAGCACAATGGCAATGATCGAAAGCTGCATGGTCGGCACGAGCGCCGCACCGATCTGCGCCGCTACCGACCTTCCGGTCCACAAGGAATTGCCCAGGTCACCCACGGCGACCCCCTTGGCCCAAGTTGCGAACTGAAGGGAGATCGGCTGGTCGAGGCCGAGTTGTGCCCGCTTCTGTTCGAGCAGTTCGGGCGTGACTGCGCCTGCCTCCGACAGTTGCTGGTTCACGATGTCGCCGGGCACAAAACGGATTGCTACGAAAACAAGCAGGGCGACTGTGACGAGGACCAGCAAGCCAAGAACCGCGCGGCGCAAAGCAAAGGTCAGCATGGCTCAGGGCTTCCGCTGCCAGCGCGACGAGGCTGCTACATCGTCGATCTCTTGACCGGCTGCACGCCAGCCGCCGAAGCCTTGGTCGAGATGCCAGACCTTGCGGTAGCCCATTTCCTGGAGGGCCAGTGCGGCAAGGACCGAACGGCCGCCGCCGGCGCAATAGACGACATACTCTGCGTCCTCGGTGAAGAAGGACCTGTGGTATTCCATTGCGGGATCGGCCCAGAATTCCAGCATGCCGCGTGGTACATGATGGGACGAAGGGATCGCACCGCTGTCGATCAGTTCCTGAAGCTCGCGGATATCGATCAGCGTGAGTGCGTCACCGCCCGCGATCCTTTCTACCAGTTCGATCGCCGTCAGGGTCGGTACCTTCGACCGCAGGCGGTCTACCCAGGCCATGGTGTTTCTGATTGTCAATTGTCTCTCCTCCCTGCTCGCCGGCTCCGAACCGGAACCGCCATCAGGCATCCTGCGGCTTCAAGGCTCGGCGCAGTCCCTCGAGAGGGTCGACTTCACGAGCCAGATGCACCTTTGTTTCCCAAGTCCCTAGGTGCCTGCACATGCGCCGCTCGGCCTCGGCAATGTCGTTGCTTGCCAACGCGTCGACCACCGCGACGTGCTCGTCGTAGGACATGCGCGCATCACCGGGCGTCTGATGACGCATGGTGAAAAGCGTTGTGAGCACGGTGAGGTCCCGGAGTTTTTCGGCCAGGATGCTGTTGCCCAGGCATTCGGCGAGGCACACATGGAAGTCGCCGAGCAGATAGCTGCGACGCCCCACATCGCTGCCTTCGACAGCCTCCTTTTGTCGCGCAAGGTGATCGCGCAGCCTTTCCAACGGAGCTGCCTCCAGAACCCTGTTGCGGCGTGCAAGGCTTCGCAGCAGCCCCGTTTCGATGATCTCGCGGGCGTCGTAGAGTTCCCGCGCCTTTTCCACGTCGACTTCGGTGAAGAACCAGCCCCTGCGGGGACTGACAACCACAATGCCTCGCACGGCCAGCTGAACCATGGCCTCGCGGACGATGGTACGGCTGCAGCCGAACAGCGACGCAATTTCCTGCTCCCCGAGCCGGGCATAGGGCTGGAGTTGCTGGCTAAGAGCTGCGTCGATGATCCGATTGGCGATGGATGCTGCCAGGTTCAACATGTACTCCTATCTTGTATGCAAGATATGAATGCAAGATTCGGCGCTCAATGCAATCTCTTTTTTCGCGCTCGATCACGAACTGATGGCCGGATCTGCTTCAGGCTGCGTCGCATGGCTTGCCGCCTACCGGATGGGAACAGAAGCGCGCCCAACCTAGCTGGCTGGACAATCCGGTCCCTGGCAGTTGCGGAAGGATGATTGTTGACTGCAACAGAAGGACTGCCTCCAGACGATCTTGATGGTCTCGCCGCAAACCTCAGCAGTCTGGAGGTAACCCCGTTTCCGATGCCTGCGCTGTGGAGTCCATTGGGCGCAGCGCCGACCGCCCCGTGCCGAAAGCACTGCTTCCTTCGACCAGATCATGGATACCTTGCGCCGACTCGACCTTCAGAAATCTGAAGGGAAGGGCAGCTTTGCCGGTAGCTTAAGCCGACCACCGACTGGAGGCTGGTTCTGATTTCGGGCGCAGCAGCAGCGCTGGAAGATGTCAGGTCCATCGCCGCTATTTCACGGCGAGGCGCTGCGGCAGCACCTTTTCGAGCCCCTGAAATTGGCGGGCGGCCGTTGTCAGGTCTGCCGCCCGCAACATGATCGAGGAATTCGGAATCTGCGTCACCTTTCAGTGAAGAGCCCGCGCTCCGAAAAATGCCGCATAAGCATAATTATGGAACTTATTGATGCGTGCGATGCTTGACGGGATCGCAGGCACCCGGGCGGCGAACGCCTTGGCCTGACAACGCAGATGCCGGCGAAGAAAATTCGCCGACTCTCGCAGGATATTGATCTCCCCTTCGATCGCACCGATCTCTTCTGCCTGATCGATCAGCGGGGACGCTGAGGACCTCCCGGCTCCTTTTGAAGCTCATCTGCCATGCGCCCAACGGCAACCGTCCGGTGAGCACCGCGGCGATATTGGCCTGATCAGTTTTTCGGCAGGGTGTTCTTGACCAACCGTGCCTTTGAGGCGATCCCGTATTTGCTTGTACGTCGGCATGCATCGCGTCATTGACACAAGCACCCAAAAAAAACTGTAATGATGTACGTAACTCAAATACTGAAGTCACAATGCGCCCCACGGTCCATGATGTTGCCCAATCAGCCGGCGTCAGCCTCTCGACGGTCGACCGTGTCATCAATGGCCGCGAAGGCGTTCGGGCCTCGACCGTGCAGCGCGTGGAAGCCGCGATCCGGCAACTTGGCTTTGTTCGCAACCTGGCCGCGGCCAATCTGGCCAAGGGGCGCGTCTACAGTGTTGTCTTCATCATACCCGAAGGGGCAAACAGCTTCATGCGCAGGCTCGAGAGCGAGGCGCGCGAAGCCGGTCGCCAGATGGCGCCGGACGGGATCGAACTCGGCGTCGTCACAGTGCCTGCGTTTGATGGGCACGCACTGGCCGAAGCGCTCAACCGGCTGGACCTCGACGAGATAGGCGGCGTGGCGCTGGTTGCGACCGAATCGCCCCCGGTTCGCCAGGCGCTGGCGCGGCTGCATAAAGCGAATGTGCCTGTCGTCACCTTGGTCTCGGATGCGCCTTCCTTTCAGCGCCATCGCTATGTGGGCATCGACAATGTCGCGGCGGGGCGCACTGCGGCGAGCCTGCTCGGGCGCTTCCTGCGCGGCGTCAAGGGCAAGATTGCGCTGGTCGCCGGCTCCATGCTGGTGCGTGACCATGTGGAGCGCCGCATGGGTTTCGATCAGGTGATCCGCACCGAATATCCCAATCTGGAAGCGCTGTCGGTGGCCGAGGGGCGGGACGACCGGATGGCGACGAGGCGCATCGTGGAGCAATGCCTGGATCGCGATAGCGATGTTGTGGGCCTCTACAATATCGGGGCGGGCAATCTGGGCCTGATCGAGGCGCTGTCCGAACGCCCGGTCGAAAGGCGTCCGATGGTGGTGGCGCACGAGCTGAGCGCCCATACGCGCGCCGCACTGGAAAGCGGCCTGTTCCACGCCATCATCAACCAGGATGCCGGCCATGAGGTCCGAAGCGCCATCCGGACGCTTCGTTCGCTGACCGAACAGCGGACCCTCATCGAGGGACAGGAGCATATTCGTATCGAGGTATATCTACGCGACAATCTACCCTGACAGTCGGATTCTTGGCTGCGCCCTCTGGCGCCTCCGGTTGTTCTGATATACGTACATCAGAACTTGCAGAAGCAGGATGGAACAGGACATGACCACCGCATTTTTTGGTGACATCAAGCCGATCCAGTATGAGGGGCCGGAGTCGGCCAGTCCCTTGGCCTACCGTTTCTACAACAAGGACGAGCTTGTGCTCGGCAAGCGCATGGAGGACCATCTGCGCTTTGCCGTCGCCTACTGGCATTCCTTTGCCTGGGAAGGCGGTGACCCCTTCGGCGGCCAAACGTTTGATCGGCCCTGGTTTGGTCCCACGATGGAACATGCCAGGCTGAAGGCAGACGTTGCTTTCGAAATGTTTTCGTTGCTCGGCACGCCCTATTACTGCTTCCATGACGCCGACATACGCCCCGAAGGCGACAGCTTCACCGAAAGCAAGGACCGGCTCGACGAGATCGTCGACATTTTTGCCAACAAGCAGACGCAGAGCGGCGTGAAGCTGCTCTGGGGCACCGCCAACATGTTCTCCAGCCGGCGCTGGATGGCCGGCGCTGCCACCAACCCTGATCCTGATGTCTTTGCCTATGCGGCAGCCACGGTTAAGGCCTGCTTGGATGCCACCAAGAAGCTCGGCGGCGAGAACTATGTTCTTTGGGGCGGGCGCGAAGGTTACGAGACGCTGCTCAACACCGACCTGAAGCAGGAGCGCCTGCAGGCCGGGCGCTTCCTCTCCATGGTCGTCGACTACAAGAAGAAGATCGGCTTCGAGGGGACCATCCTGATCGAGCCGAAGCCGCAGGAACCGACCAAGCACCAATACGACTATGACGTCGCGACGGTGTATGGCTTCCTGAAGGACTTCGGACTGGAAAACGAGGTCAAGGTCAATATCGAGCAAGGCCACGCAATCCTCGCTGGCCACTCGTTCGAGCACGAACTGGCGTTGGCCGGGTCGCTTGGCATCCTTGGCTCGATCGACATGAACCGCAACGACTACCAGTCGGGCTGGGACACCGATCAGTTTCCCAACAACGTGCCGGAAATGGCGCTGGCGTATTATTACATCCTCCAGGCCGGCGGGCTGAAGACGGGCGGCACCAATTTCGACGCCAAGCTTCGCCGCCAATCGCTCGATCCTGAGGATCTGCTGATCGCCCATATCGGCGGCATGGACGCCTGCGCCCGCGGCCTCAAGGCTGCGGCGCGCATGATCGAAGACAAGGCTTTGTCAGGCCCGCTGGCCGAGCGCTATGCCGGCTGGAAGACCGCCGAGGGCGAGGCCATGCTGTCGGGCAAGCGCACGCTGGAGGACGTGGCCGAGCGCGTGGTCAAGGACAAGATCGAACCCCAGCCGAAGTCCGGCCGGCAGGAACTGCTCGAAAACCTCGTCAACCGCTACGTGTAAGGCGCGGTGGACGATGCCATTCGCCGTATGGCGGGCTGGCGGCATGACGGCGAAACCTGGTCGCAGGACATAAGATGACATCAATTTCGCTCGCAGGGTGAACTGGGCATCCTCTCCAATCTGGAGCGACATTTCGGCGCGAGCGCCACGGGAGGACGTGCATGAAGACGATAAAGGGCCCCGCCATTTTCCTGGCGCAGTTCGCCGGCGACGCGGCGCCGTTCAACTCGTTTGACTCGATCTGCAAATGGGCGTCCGACCTTGGTTACAAGGGGGTCCAGATTCCGACCTGGGATGCGAGGCTGATCGACCTGAAGACGGCGTCGGACTCCAAGGACTATTGCGACGAGATCAAAGGCGTCGCCGCCTCGCATGGTCTTGACGTGACCGAGCTCTCCACCCACCTGCAGGGCCAGCTGGTTGCCGTTCATCCCGCCTATGACACCGCATTTGACGGATTTGCGGCCCCGGAGGTGCGGGGCAGTCCGAAGGCGCGTCAGGAATGGGCGGTTGACCAGGTCAAGCGCGCGCTGCGCGCCTCCAGGCATTTGGGCATCAAGGCCCACGCCACCTTCTCGGGCGCGCTCGCCTGGCCCTATGTCTATCCCTGGCCGCAGCGTCCGGCCGGTCTGGTCGAGGCGGCGTTCGACGAGTTGGCCAAACGCTGGACCCCGCTGCTCGACTATGCCGACGACAATGGCGTCGACGTCTGCTACGAAATCCACCCGGGCGAAGACCTGCACGACGGCGTCTCCTATGAGATGTTCCTCGAGCGCGTGAAGAACCACGCCCGCGCCAACCTGCTCTACGACCCCTCGCACTTCGTGCTGCAGCAGCTCGACTATCTCGACTACATCGACATCTATAGCGACCGTATCCGGATGTTCCACGTCAAGGACGCCGAGTTCAATCCGACGGGTCGGCAGGGCGTTTATGGCGGCTTCCAGAGCTGGGTCAACCGCGCCGGCCGGTTCCGCTCGCTGGGCGACGGCCAGGTCGATTTCGGTTCGATCTTCTCCAGGCTGACCGCCAATGATTTCGACGGCTGGGCGGTGCTGGAATGGGAATGCGCGCTCAAGCACCCCGAAGACGGCGCGCGCGAAGGTGCGGAGTTCATCAAGGCGCATATCATCCGCGTCACCGAGCATGCCTTCGACGATTTCGCCAATGCCGGCACCGACGAGGCCGCAAATCGCAAGATGCTCGGCCTGAGCTGAGAGGGGAGGCGACATGGCTATTGAAGCAAGCAAGAAGGAAGCCGGCAGCGGCCGCATCCGCCTGGGCATGGTTGGCGGCGGTCAGGGCGCCTTCATCGGCGCTGTCCACCGCATGGCCGCGCGGCTCGACGACCAGTATGAGCTGGTCGCCGGCGCGCTGTCGTCCAGCCCCGAAAGGGCCAAGGCCTCGGCTGCCGATCTCGGCCTTCCCGCCGACCGATCCTACGGTTCGTTCGAAGACATGGCCAAGGCGGAGGCTGCACGCCCCGACGGCATCGAGGCCGTCTCCATCGTGACGCCGAACCATATGCACGCGCCTGCCGCAAGGGCCTTCCTCGAGGCTGGTATCCATGTGATCTGCGACAAGCCGATCACCACCACGCTCAAGGAGGCCGAAGAACTCGCCGCGCTGGTGAAGACGTCGGGCAAGCTGTTTGTGTTGACCCACAATTACACCGGTTATCCGATGATCCGGCAGGCGCGCGAAATGGTCGCCAATGGCGATCTCGGCGAAATCCGTGTCGTGCAGGCCGAATATCCCCAGGACTGGCTGACCGAGCCGGCGGAACGCTCCGGCTCCAAGCAGGCCGAATGGCGCACCGATCCCAAGCGCTCCGGTGCCGGCGGCGCCATCGGCGATATCGGCACGCATGCCTATAACCTCGCCGCCTTCGTTACCGGGCTGAAAACCGCGCAGGTGCTGGCGCAGCTAACCTCCTTCGTCGAGGGCCGCCCGCTCGACGACGATGTGCAGATCCTGCTTCGCTACCATGGCGGCGCGCGCGGCATGCTGTGGGCAAGCCAGGTGGCTGTCGGCAACGAAAACGGATTGAAGCTGCGCGTCTATGGCACAAAGGGCGGCCTAGAATGGACGCAGGCCGACCCGAACTATCTCTGGTTTACGCCCTTTGGCAAGCCGAAGCAGCTGCTCACCCGAGCCGGGTCCGGCGCGGGTGCGGCCGCGACGCGCGTCACGCGTGTTCCAAGCGGCCACCCCGAAGGCTATCTCGAAGGTTTCGCCACCATCTATACCGAAGCAGCCCGCGCCATCCGCGCAGCGCGCGAAGGCAGGAATGCCGATGCCGACGTGATCTACCCCACCGTACAGGACGGCATCGATGGCATGAAGTTCATCGAAGCCTCCGTCGCCTCATCGAAAGCCGGCAATGTGTGGACAAAGATCGGATGAACATGTCCGTGGTATCTCAGCCGCAGGACCACAAGGCCTTCATGGCTGGACATGGGCTCGCCAAGGCCTTTGGCGGTGTCGAGGTGCTGAAAGACATCTCGCTAGATATCCGCTCTGGTGAGGTGCATGCCATCATCGGCGAGAACGGCGCAGGCAAATCCACGCTGATGAAGATCCTCGCGGGCCATCTCGCGCCGGCGCGCGGATCAATCACGATCGACGGCGAGACCGTCGTCTTCAACGGACCTGTGGATGCCGAGCATCGCGGCATCGTGCTGGTGCATCAGGAAATCCTGCTGGCGCCCGATCTGACTGTTGCCCAGAACATCTATCTTGGCCGCGAGATCAAAAAGGGCCTGAGCGTCGACGACAAGGCCATGAATGCGGGCGCGGCGAAGGCCGTGCGTAACCTTGGCGCCAATATCGATCCGAAAACCGTCGTCGGTCGCCTTTCGATCGCCCAGCGTCAACTCGTGCAGATTGCCCGCGCACTTCTGGTGCCGCACCGTCTGGTCATTTTCGACGAGCCGACCGCCTCGCTGACCCCGATAGAAACCAATGCGCTGCTCCAGGTGATTTCCGGTATCCGCAAATCGGGAGCGGCAGTCCTCTATATCTCCCACCGCCTGCCGGAAGTGAAGACGCTGGCCGACCGTGTCACTGTGCTGCGCGACGGCAAGCTGGTCACCACCCGCGAGGCAGCCGGCCTCGAACCGCTCGATATGGCCCAGTTGATGGTGGGCCGCGACGTGTCCAAGCTCTATCCCGATCACGTTGCGCCCGAGGGCAAGGACTATGTGCTCGAAGTCGAGAACATGGATGTGCCCGGTTATGCCCGCAACGCCTCGTTCAAACTGAAGCGCGGCGAAATCCTCGGCCTTGCCGGCCTTGTCGGCGCCGGCCGTACCGAATTGATGGAAGGCATCGTCGGCCTGCGCCCCGCCAAGGGCATGATCCGGCTGAACGGAAGGCAGGTTGCCTTTGCGAATGCCAAGCAAAGCATGAAGGCGGGCATCGTCTATCTTTCCGAAGATCGCAAGGGCAAGGGCCTGCTGCTGCAGGAGGCGCTCGGCCTGAACCTGACGCTGGCCGGCCTGCAGAAATTCGTGCGCGGGGTGATGCTCGACCGCAAGGCCGAACGCGCCGCTCTCGATCAGGCGATTGCCGAATTCGATATTCGCACCCGCAACAAGGACCTGCTGGCCGGCCAGCTTTCCGGCGGCAACCAGCAGAAACTGCTGATCGCCAAGATGATGATGCTGAAGCCTGACATCGTCATCATCGATGAGCCGACGCGCGGCATCGACATCGGCACCAAGGAGCAGATCTACACGTTCATCGTCGACCTCGCCCGGCAGGGCAAGTCGGTGATCGTGGTCTCTTCCGAAATGCCCGAGCTGATCGGCATATCCGACCGCATCGTTGTGATGCGCGAGGGGGTGATTGCCGATGAGTTGAGCGGCGAACACATGAACGAGCGAGAGATCGTCGTGCTTGCGACGGGCGTTAAAACTTCTGAGGCGGCTTGAGACATGACCGACACGACGACCACGGCCCCGCAAAGACGCAGCCTCTGGCAGGATGTCGACCTGCGCGCCGTCGCCCCCTTCATCGCACTGGCGCTGCTTCTGGTGCTGGGCTCGTTTGCCCATGACAATTTCCTGACGGCCAACAATCTGCTGAACGTCATGACGCGCTCGGCCTACATCGCAATCATTGCGATTGGCGCGACCTTCGTCATCACCGCCGGCGGGCTTGATCTGTCCGTCGGCGCCATGACCGCCTTTATCGCCTCGCTCGCCATCATGTTCATGAATGTGGGCGGTATCGACAATCCGTTGACGATGGTTCTGGCTGCCGCGGCACTTATGCTGGCAATCGGCATGGCCTGTGGGCTGACCAATGGACTGGTCATAACCCTGGGCAAGATCGAGCCCTTCATCGCCACACTTGGCATGATGGGCATCTATCGCGGCCTGACCACTTGGCTTTTCGCAAGGCGGCGCGATCACGCTGCGCAATCCGGAGGTGCAGGCGGGTCTATCGCCCGGTCTATTTCGGCAATCTCTTTTCGGCATTCCTTACCCCCGTACTTGCAATCTTCATCACGGCAGCGATCGCGGCCGTTCATTCTGTACCGCACCTCGTTTGGCCGGCATGTGATCGCGGTCGGGCTCGAATGAGGACGTCGCGCGCTATTCGGGGCATCATCTCGGTCGCGCGCGGTACGCACCATGACTTACCTGATCCAGGGGCTGTGCGTGGCGGGTGGCCTGCCTCATCTATATTCCCCGCGCCCTTTCCTCCACCACGGCCACCACGACAGGCACGATGTGGGAACTGAACGCGATCACAGCGGTCGGTGGTCCGGAGGCACCGCCTTGCGCGGGCGGCGTAGGTCGGATCTGGGGCACCGTGGCCGGCCGCTTCATCCTGGAAATCATCGGCAACATCATGCTGCTTACGAGCTACGTCAGCGAGTATCTGCTCGGCGCGATCCAGGGAGCAATCGTCATTATCGCGATGTTGGTGCAGCGTTCGCTGACGCGAAAATCGTGAAGCAAATCGGGACTGCGGGTCGCCCGGTCGGTTCAAGACAGGCCTGCAATTTTGGGAGAGAGGTTAATGCGTAAAATTCTACTGGGGACTGGCGGCCGTTGCGCTCGCCGCGACCATGGGCACAGCCCTGGCGCAGGACAAGAAGACCATCGGCGTCTCGATTCCCGCCCGCCGACCATGGCCTGGACGGCCGGCGTGGGTGTTTCATGCCGAACGTGTCGCCAAGAAGCTGATGGAGGAATATCCGAAACCTGAACGTCGTGGTGAAGACGTCGCCCGATCCGGCATCGCAGGCCCCAACGCCGTACAGGACCTCGAAACGCAGGGCATCGACGCGCTCGTCATCCTGGCCGACCGATCCCGATCCGCTGGTCAGCGCGATCAAGGAAGTCAAGGCCAAGGGCAAGTTCGTCGCACTCGTCGACCGTGCGCCCTCCACCAACGACGATTCGGTCCGCGACCTCTACGTTGCCGGCAACAACCCGGCGCTTGGCGAAGTCGCCGGCAAATACATTGCCGCCACCACACCGAACGCGGAAGTCGTCATCGTGCGCGGCATGCCGATCCCGATCGACCAGCAGCGCCAGGATGGTTTTGACAAAGGCATCGCCGGCTCGGGCGTTAAGGTTCTCGACCGCCAGTTCGGCAACTGGAACCGCGACGATGCCTTCAAGGTCATGCAGGACTACCTGACCAAATATCCTAAGATCGACGTGGTCTGGGCGCAGGACGACGACATGGTCGTGGGTATTCTCGAAGCCATCGAACAGGCAAAGCGTACCGACATCCAGTATGTCGTCGGCGGCGCCGGCTCGAAGGACATGATCAAGAAGGTCATGGACGGCGACAAGATGGTCCCTGTCGATGTTCTCTATCCGCCGGCAATGGTTGGCACCGCGATGGAACTGACGGCAGCACAGCTGTTCGATCAGGTTCCGGTTCACGGCACCTACATCCTCGACGCCACGCTGGTCACCAAGGACAACGCTGCCAACTACCACTTCCCGGATTCGCCGTTCTGATCGGCGATTATAGAAAATAGCTGTGCAACGGGGAGGCTTGGCCTCCCCGTTTTCCTTTGGGTCCCAATGTTTGTTTCAATCTACGGGCTCTCGCCGGCGAAGCGGCAGCCCGGGATTTCGTCTCCGATGCGTTCTCTCACTGCAAATTCATCGCCTTCACTCCGGATGCCACAGCGCTGCTTGAAAAAGCAGGAATCGATCCCGAGGCAGATGAGGGTCTGGTCGAGCTGGCGGATGCAAACGCTGCAAAGGGTTTCGTCGAACTTTGTCGGAAACTGCGGCAATGGAGCCGAGAAACGGCCGTCAAACTCTAACGAGGAGAAAACCCATGCAGATTACCGAAACCGCAATCGCGCAGTCCACCGTTTCTGATGGACCTCCGATCCTGCGCGTCACGTTTCAGGGACAAGGCGGCGACTGCGTCACTGTCGATATGGCCAATGTGGAGAGCCTGGCAGGCGAGCCATTCTGCGGCGATCGCGCGCGCAAGAGCCATCCTTGTGCAGACTGCCACCTTCGATGTTGCCGTCAATGACTACGATGCCCAAAGCAATGGCGACTTCGACCAGGTGGCTGTGACGGCAGCCCATGATCAAGGCGGAGGCATGTATGTCTTTGAGTATCGTGACGGCGAAGGCGTTCGACGCGTGCCGCCTGCTCACATGCCAAGCCTGCAGGTTGCGCGAGATGAAGCAATACGATGCGCGATAGAGTTGTTGGCAGACGCTGAGATTGCGATGCAGACCGAACGGGACTGGCTGGTACGTGTCTACGACCAAGGCGGCGATCTTGCCATCGTGATCGACGGGCAGGAGGCGAAGGCTGCATCAGAGGCGGATGGAGCGTCCGCTCGCTCCGACGCTTCGTAAGCAGCATACGCGCAAATGATCAATCGACCTCTGTCACCTTGAAGTAGTCGAAGTCATAGCTTGCGGTGAGACCGTCAGGCGCGTTTCCGTAGACACCGGCAAAGCTGGCACCCTTCGGGGCCTGGCCTTTGAACGACAGCACTTTTGTCTGGTTCACATAGCCTGTCACCTGGCTGCCTTTGATGACAAGGCGCAGTTCGTTCGGTTGCATACCTGGATTCACGAGGCCGCTGGTCTTTTTCCAGCCAACTGGATTCTGCTGCCAGACGCCGCCCTTCCTGCGCGCGACGTTGATGTAGCCATTGGTAGCGACCTGGAAAACGTAGTAGTTATCGTAGTCGGCACCCCAGAAAAGCAGGCTCGCCCAAGCAACTGAAGGGTCCGTATTCTTCTGCACGACGCTGGTGCAGATTTCGTAATCTCCAGAAAAGGCAGTCCCTTGCCTGTGAAGCGGATAACCAGCGCCGGGATTGACGAGCAAAGTGAGCGACCCGTTTTCAATCCTAAGGTCCGAGTAGTTCCCCCAGGCCAAATCGGCACTTGAGAACTGATCCTCGAAAAGCACCCGTGGCCCCCCGCAGGCCGCTGTCTGTGCCGTAAAACACAGCATCACGCCCACTGACATCGTCGCCAGTAGTATTTTCATTTGCCCCCTCGCTTCTGCCAACGTTGTCTCCATCACCTATTCGTACGAACAGCAGATGGCAAAGCGCAACGGCGATGCTGATGCAACTTACGGCAGAGGCAACCATTCCGGTGCGAGTATCTGTCCTAACTGCCCACGTCATAAGCCAACGGCGGATGTAAGCGTAACCATTCGACCCGTCTTTCCGCTCCAGCCAAAGCCTCCTGCGCAGATAGAAACGGCCGGTATCATTCTTGACAGCGTGCCGTTCTTGCCGGCCGAGCCATATTGGCAAGCGGAACCGACGCCAAGTCCAGGGATTGAAGACATAGGGACAACTGCAAAGGAGGTTAAAAAAATGGCCGCGCAGAAACCTGACCCGAACAATCCCATTCCGACACCAGGCAATCCAAACCCAGAGCCTGCGCGTCCCCAACCTCCGCCCGACAGACCTGCTCCGGAACCTCCAGGCGTGCCACCGCCTTCTCCTGATCCAGGGCCACTCCCAGAGGATGAACCTGTCCAGATACCACCCACATCCCCACCAGAAGTACCTTCCGAACCAAGCTTTCCAGCACCTACTTCCAGCACGAACTGGCAAAGTCCGAAGAGTTTTGGCGATCGGGCTATAAGCCTGGGTGGCTGCGTTGTTACTGGTTTCTATTGGAACCATTCCGCAGGTCAGTCGATCGACAATGGTTAAGAGGACATCGTCCCGTCCCTGACAAACATACCCTGTTCTGCGCAATGCAACCAGACGAAGGGTTTGGCACCGAGCAAACTCGGATAGGAGATCCAGTTCCGCCGGATAAAGTGCCTGCTGCTTAACTACCAAACCAGGTCACGGTGCGGCCGCTGGACTCGCTCAGGTCTCGGACTGCGTTGTTTGATGTTGTCGCAGGGCATAATGCCGCCGAGCTCTAAACCGAGGGTGCTGGCGCAAACTGGAGGGACCTGCGCGCCCTGCACTGCAGCGATTTCATCGGCCGTTCGCTTCGACACGCTACTGGAACCAAGAAGCCGAGTTTGCGGGCATCTGTACCTCCCTGTCGTTTGCGTTAGGCGCTCGATGCCACGGCCGGCTGGGCCGAGGCTCCGGGAGGGCCGTGGCATCGATCGTATTCACTAGCTGCTGATCGCGATGCGCTTGGCATTCGCTCGCGCCTTTTCGGTTTTTGGCAGCGTCACAGTAAGTACGCCGTTCCTGAAGGTTGCCTCCACTTTGTCCTCATCGACCTCGCGGCCAAGAGCAAGCCGCCGTTCGAAACGCCCGTGATAGCGCTCACTGAACTTGCGATCCTTATCTTCAGTCTCCGACTTCTTCTCGCCGCGAAGGGTGAGCACACCATTCTCCAACAGAATCTCGACATCCTTGTCTTCGAGACCCGGCACCTCCGCCATCACCCGGATTTCCTTTTCGTTTTCCGAGATTTCGAGGCTTGGCCAGGATCCGTTGCGAGACATCATGCGATCGAACGGCGCTGTTGTGTCGAAGCCCCTGAAGACCTCGTCAAAGAGACGGTTGACGTTGCGATGCAGCGCCATGAACGGGTCTACGCTTTCGTCGCGGAAAACCGTCGGCATCTGGTTGTTGCCCCGGTTCCATGGAATCAAATCACGTACGCTCATTGTCATCTCCCATCTGGTTCTATGGTTTCCTTTCTTGGCAACGCGGCCCAGCTCGCACTGGTTCGCGCATGTTGCTTAAGCCGCCGCGTCGGACGCTATCTGCTTTGAGGCAGTCCCCTTATCGGGGATGGTATTGATCGAAATCCGTCGCGGCTTCATCTCCTCGGGAATTTCCTTTTTCAGGTCGATGGTCAGCAGTCCGTTCTCCAGCTTGGCACTTGTGACACTCACGTGATCGGCGAGTTCGAACCGACGGGTGAAGGGCCTCAAAGCGAGTCCATGGTGGAGATACGCGATCTCGTTGTTTTCGGTTTTGGAACCCTCGATCATCAGCAGATTCGGCTTGTGCGTAATCGTCAGCTCGCCTTCGACGAACCCCGCCACCGCCACGATGATACGGTAGGTGTCCTCGCCAAGCTTTGCGATGTCATAAGGCGGCCAGTTGTCGACCTGCGGTGGAGCAGATTTTTCGAGCAGATCAAAAATCCGATCGAAGCCGATGCTCGACCTGTAGAAAGGGGAGAAATCGATATTCGTTCTCATAGCTACATCCTCCATGGAGCAACATAGATACGAGGAGCGCCAAGAAGCGGGCGCTCCCTGACATCCGCCGACCCCTCTTATGGCAGCCGGTAGAAATGAATTGGGTAGCCTCGTTCTCCGCGTCAAGGGGTATCCCGTTAACATACGACCACTGGCAATTATGGCTGTTGTCCCAGCTATTGCCTCGTCGGCTTTCCGTGGGCGAAGCAATGACTATCACGCGCCAAGAGGTGGCCTCGCTCCTTGGAGTCGTGGACGAGGAGACCCGTTACAGAGATCATTTCGATGGGCGCTTCGCTCAAGAAACTTAGAGAGGCGTGGGGTTCTGCGTTCGGCGACGGCGCGTTGATGGGCCAAGGGCCGTCCGCTGCCTGGGAGCGGGTCGCCGCGCTGAGCCGTGGCACTCCTGACCAAACTGATGGCTGCAGCCCTCGCCTCCCCTCACTACGTGAACATAAACCAGACGGCGCCGGGAACCGGCCGGCCATAATGCCGTGCCTCCGGGCGTGCCACTGGGCAGGATCACGGTGGGCGAAGGCGCTGGAACCGCGGGCCTTCCGGCATGGCAACCACAGGCATCAGGCGAGACCGAGGTCTCGCAGTGCCTTCTCCTCGTCCTCGTGCGAGAGCGCCAGAAGTATCACCGGACCACCGTCCTTCAGCCGGACCACATAACTCACTCGGAAGCGGGTCTCGGCAGCATCTGCACGTTTGGGCGCAAAGCACAGCCGCCATTCCGCCTCCACCAGAAGGTGATACGGCGCAAGCGGCTTAGTGCCGGTCACCTTGATTTCCAATGCCGCCAGCCCCAGTCCGCGCATTGCACCCGCCTTGGTCTCGACAGCACGCCTGTACTCGTCATCGACCTTGAACGCCTCGATGGTCGACGGGGCGGCTTCGATATAGGTCGAGAAGTATGAACCGCTGACGGTCTCCGCGTCGCCCGCCAGAGCTGCGGCGGCGTAGACCTCGAAGAAGTCCCGGATGCGCTCGTCAGCGGCTGGAGACATGGTCAAACTCCTCAAGTTATGGTCTGCGCCGGCCGGAAGCGGGTCAACTGAACTGCATCGACCAGTTCAGCTCCCAGCTTCTGCCACCGTCGGGCGAAAACGATTGTTCCCACCGAGGGCCGACACCCGCCTGCTTGAGCCATACGAACCGTACCTTTATCGGCGCTCCGTTCCAGTGATCATCGGCGAGGAACGTGCCGCTTCCTCCCTCAAAGCCACCCACGACGGGAACACCGACTTCAGAAGGCGAGCGCAGGTCGAGCCACCAGATGCGCCAAAGGCCGGTGTCCGCTTCGAAGGCACGCAAGGCAGCGGCGTGATACGCACCGACAGGGTCGTCAATGAAATTGTCTTCTACGTTGCCCTGCCCACCCAATATGGGCTGCGTAGAGCTCGTGCCGTCGAACTCCGACCAATCATTCGCCCCGGCAAGCCTTGTTGCCAGTTTCCGATGCCGGACCTGCCAGTTTCCATGCAGAAAATCGAAGTCATGCGAGTCCGACATTCCAATCCTCCAATTCGACCGAGCTTCCCTAGAAATCCGTCCGGGACGTGATGTCGGCGCTCTCCCTGTAAAGTCCGAGCAGAACGCGCGTACTGGCGAAATTCGTCATTTCGACGAAGCTATTTTCCTCTGCCGCAGGCATCGGCGTTCGTTAGCCGAGAGATCTATTCGTGAGCCTAGTTCTCTTTATCATTCAGGTCTATTTAAAAGACATGATGATTTTAGTAAGCTACACTTAATGTTTGATCTTGCGCGCCTCAGACTTCTGCGTGAATTGTCCCACAGAGGGACCATGATGGCTGTCTCAGCAGCGTGTCGCCTGACCCCGTCGGCCGTGTCCCAGCAGTTGGCGACACTCGAGAGCGAGGCGGGGATCGCGCTGATCGAGCCAACCGGCAGGCGAGTGAAGCTGACCGCTGCAGGCTTGCGACTGGCAGCTCATGCTGAAACGATCCTGAACGCCGTCGAGGCCGCGCGCATTGATATGGGCTCAATTACCGCCCAGCCGAGCGGAACGCTTGGAATTGGCTGCTTCGGGACATTTGCGAAAGCATATGCTCTGCCGGCGATTATCCGTGCACGCCAGCGTTATCCTGACCTCCATATCGTCTTGCACGAGTTCGAGCCGGAAGACGCGGTCGACGCAGTGCGCATCGGGCGATGCGACGCGGCGATCGTTTATTCGCATAGCCTCGTGCCAAGGGCGATGGATCGGAACTTCGATGTCATCCCATTGTTGGACGAGCCTATCCTGCTCGCGCTGCCAGCAAGCCGCAAGGGTCTGCCTGCGACGGTCGACCTGGCGGAGTTGGCGGACTGCGAGTGGATCGGCGGATCGCGCGGAACCGGGGGCTATGAATTGACCGATCGTGCCTGTGCGCTGGCCGGGTTCGCGCCGCGGATCACCCATTCCGTTGATGATTACGAGTTGTTGCTGCGCATGGTGAGCGCGGGTCTTGGCGTGAGCTTCGTGCCGGCCGTCGCCGTCGATCTCTATCCGGATACGAGCGTCGTCGTCCGGCATGCGGCCGGACCTGCTTTGCGACGCAGGATAGACATGATTACGCGGCCCGCAATGGCTTCGGCACCGATCTTGACCTCATTTATAGCTGAGCTTCAGTCCTGTTTGCCTGGAAAGCCGTAGCTGTTGGTTCCGTGTGCAACGCTGCGAAAAGGTGAAGACTCAAAGCTTGAGCATTGGCGAGTTGGCGGAGCGCACGGGATGGTCGGTTCCGACCACCCGCTTTCATGAAGAGATCGGCCTTATCCCCACGGCCGCCCGCAAGGCTGGCGGCAGCCGGGCCTACGCGACTTCAGATGCCAGGCTGCTAACCTTCATCCGCCGCTGCAGGGATTTCGGTGTTCCGGTCGAGCCGGTTCGTAATCTCGTTACCCTCTCAACCAGCCACGACCGGAAGTGCTTCGAGGCGCGCGACCGCTGTGAACTGGCGATCGAGGAGGGCATCGCCATGCAGGTGAAGGCGTATCCGACTGCGAGGTGGCGTCTGCCGGCTGCCTGTTCAGAACACAACTTTTACACTCCTGGCAAGACACCCAACTGAGGCCCCAACTTCTCGATAGCGGCCAGCCCGGCTCAACGCCGGGCCTTGCGCGGCAAGTCTGTACAGACGCCTTCGGCACCTTCAGCTGCCATACCTATGGTCTCACCAAGCGTGGGATGGGGATGGATGGTCTTGCCGATGTCGACCGCGTCCGCCCCCATCTCGATAGCCAGGCAGATCTCACCGATCATGTCACCAGCTGACGGACCGACGATGGCGCCCCCGATAATGCGATGCGTTTCCTTGTCAAACACCAGCTTGGTCAGACCGTAGT
This sequence comes from Hoeflea sp. 108, assembly GCF_000372965.1. NCBI lineage: Bacteria > Pseudomonadati > Pseudomonadota > Alphaproteobacteria > Hyphomicrobiales > Rhizobiaceae > Hoeflea > Hoeflea sp. 108. Next base: position 45,438 of record NZ_KB890026.1, read on the forward strand.
CGGCGCCATTGGCAATGGCTCGGCCCGACGCGGCCCACGGAAAGCTGCCAACTTCGACCGCTCGGCCAGCGGTTTTGGCGGCATCTTCGGACACTCCGACCCACGCAATCTCGGGATCGGTATATGCGACCGCCGGTACGATCCTGGCGTCCATGAAACTTTTGAGCCCGGCCGCCACCTCGGCGGCGACATGTCCCTGGTGCACGGCCTTGTGTGCCAGCATAGGATTTCCCGTCACGTCGCCAACAGCGAAAATGTTCTGGTTGCGCGTCCGCATCTGCCCATCGACTTCGACGAAACCCCTTGCATCGACAGAAACACCAGCAACGCCCAGCAGCAGTTTCTCGGCTGCTGGCCGCCGGCCTGCCGCCTGCAGGATCAGGTCGTAGCGTCTGGTGCCAGCACTCTCACCGCTTGTCCTTACGAGAAGTCCCTCCTTCTCTGCTGTCACGCTTTCGACACGCGCACCAAGCAGCAGCGCATCAAACCGGTGGGCGTTGCGCTTGCCCCAGATTCCAACCACATCCCGATCGACATCGGGCAGCAACCTGTCGAGTTGCTCGACAACGTCCACCCGAGCGCCGAGTGCACTGTAGACGGTGGCCATTTCCAGTCCGATGATACCACCACCAATGACCAGCATGCGTTCAGGGGCAAAGGGGAGAGCAAGCGCGCCAGTGGAATCAACAATGCGTGGATGCTCTGGCAGGAACGGCAACCTGACCGGTTCCGAGCCAGCGGCAATGATCGCCTTTGAAAAGATGATCCTGCGACTTGCGCCTTCCGGCAGGGCGACGTCGACGGCATCGGCAGCGGCAAACGCGGCCGTCCCCCTCACAATCTCGACATTGCGTTGTCGCGCCATGCCTTTCAGGCCGTCGGTAAGCCGGCGCACGACACCGTCCTTGAAACTCCGCAACTTGTCGAGATCAACGGTCGGCGCGTCGAACGAGATGCCATGATCGGCGAGACGTTCTGCCTCTTCCTTGACAGCCGCGACATGGAGCAGCGCCTTGGAGGGAATGCAGCCGACATTGAGACAGACGCCGCCCAAAGTTGGCTCGCGCTCGACCAGGATCACGTGCTGACCAAGGTCGGCGGCGCGGAAGGCAGCGGAGTAACCGCCGGGCCCACCTCCGATAACCACCACATCGCAATCAGGCTCGCGTCTGGTAGCGGGCAGCGGTCCTGCCATCTGGTGCGGTGCTGTGGTTGTCACCGGTACTTCCGCCTTGGCAACAGGCTTGGCCTCGCTTTTGGCCGCGGCCACTTCCAAAATGGCGATCAACGCCCCCTTGGACACACGCTTACCAACGGCGAGCTCAACCGATACGACACGCCCCGCATAGGGCGCGGGTACGTCGATGGAAGCCTTGTCGGATTCAAGGACAATCAGCGTCTGCTCGACAGCAACATCGTCACCTGGCTTGATGTGCACCTCAATGACAGCAACATCCTTGAAGTCACCCATCTCGGGCACTCTGATTTCAGTGATGCTCATCTCGGCCTCAAACGATCGCGCGGCGGAAGTCGCCCAAGAGGGCGGCGATGTGGCCAAGGAACCTGGCAGCGGCGACACCGTCGATTACCCGGTGATCCCAGGACAGCGAAACCGGCACGATCAGCCGCGGCTGGAACGAGACGCCGTCCCAGATGGCTTCCATCGCCGAGCGGCCGGCGCCCAGGATCGCCACCTCTGGCGCATTTATGATGGGCGTGAACCCGGCCCCCCCGATACCGCCGAGCGACGAGACTGAGAAGCAGCCACCCTGCATGTCGGCGGCAGACAATCCGCCCGCGCGCGCCTTGTCGGCAAGCACCCGCATCTCGGTAGAGATTTCGACAACGCCCTTGCGGTCGCAATCGCGGATCACCGGCACCATAAGCCCCTTCGGCGTGTCGGCGGCAAAACCGATATGGACGTAGTTCTTGAGCACCAGATCGTCGCCATCGAGCGAGGCGTTGAAACGCGGGAATGCCTTGAGCGCCAGTGCCGAGGCCTTGATCAGGAAGGCGACCATGGTCAGCTTGGCGTCGTTGTTTGCCGCATTGAGCTCCTTGCGAAACGCCTCGAGCCCGGTCACGTCGGCCCTGTCGAAATTGGTGACATGGGGGATGGTCAACCAATTGCGAGTGAGATTGCCGCCCGAAATCTTTTGGATGCGCGACAGCGGCTGGCGCTCCACGAGACCGAATTTTGCGTAATCGACCGCAGGCCAGTCGGGCAGGCCGGCGCCTATGCCGGAACCCGGCGCCTGAACCATGGCCCCACCAGCAAGACGCTCCTTGATGTGTGCGGTAATGTCTTCTCGCAATATTCTTCCTTTGGCGCCCGACGGCTTCACCAAGCCAAGGTCGACCCCGATTTCGCGGGCAAAAGAGCGCACCGACGGCGTTGCATGAGCGCTCGCGGAATGCTCCGACGCAATCGTCGGTCCATTTCCTGCAGACATTGGCGATGGTGCCGTCGGCTCTTTCACAGGAGCCGGTGGCTCGGCCAGGAGAGGTGAAGCTGGTTCTGTTTTGGGCTTTGTCGCATCCGACGCTTCTTCCATCGGAGGCGCTGCAGCATCGATGATCATCAGCAGCGCGCCTTGCGACACGCGAGTGCCAATAGCAACAGCAAATTCCCTCACGGTACCGGCAACGGGGGCCGGGATCTCCATCGTCGCCTTGTCCGACTCCACCGTCATCAGTGGATCTTCCACTGCGACAACGTCCCCCGGCTTCACCAGAAACTCGACAACGGGCACATCCTTATAGTCGCCAATGTCCGGCAACCTGACTTCCATTTGCTGGCTCATATCAAATCTTTCAGAACTGGAGCTCGACCCGGATCAGCGCAGCCAGGGCGCATCGGCAGCACCGTCGAGGCCGTAGCGGGCAATTGCGTCCGCAACCGTCTGGCGCATGACAGCCCCCTCGGCGGCAAGTGCCGAAAGTGCTGCCACCGTGATGTGACGATGATCGACCTCGAAGAAGTGGCGCAGCATGGTGCGCGTGTCGCTACGGCCGAAACCGTCTGTACCGAGCGCGGTAAACGCACCTTTCACATAGGATGCAATCAGCTGCGGATAGGCGCGAACATAATCGGTGGCGGCAATGATCGGCGCCGTGCCGGGCAGGCAACGCGCGAGATGGCTGGTCATCGGTTCGGCAAGAGGATTGTAACGGTTGTGACGTTCCGCCTCTCGTGCATCGCGTGACAATTCAGAAAAGCTTGTCGCGCTCCACACTTCAGAGGCGACACCCCAATCATTGGCAAGCGTCTTTGCTGCCTCGGCAACCTGAGGCAGTATCGTGCCTGAGCCGAGCAAACGCACAAGACCAGCACTCTTCTTGGGTTTGTGGCTGGTGAGCTGGTACAGCCCCTTGATGATATCGGCCTCGACACCCTCAGGCATCGACGGCTGGGCGTAGTTCTCGTTCATCGCGGTGATGTAATAGAACTCGTCCTTGCCCTGTTCCATCATGGCGCGGGCGCCATGGTCGAAGATGACCGCCAGTTCATAGGCGAAGGCAGGGTCGTAGGCACGGCAATTTGGAACGGTAGAAGCCACGAGCAGGCTCGATCCGTCCTGATGTTGAAGTCCCTCGCCTGCCAGCGTCGTCCGGCCTGCGGTCGCCCCGATCAGGAAGCCCCGCGAACGTTGATCGGCCGCCGCCCAGATCAGGTCGCCGACACGCTGAAAACCAAACATGGAGTAGTAAATATAGACCGGCAGCATGGCCAGGTTGTGAATGCTGTAAGATGTCGCAGCGGCCACCCATGACGACAATGCGCCAGCCTCGGTGATGCCCTCTTCCAGCAACTGTCCGTTTCTGGCTTCCTTGTAATAGAGCATCGAGCCTGCATCCTCAGGCTCGTAGAGCTGACCGACCGGAGAATAGATGCCCACCTGCCGGAACAGGTTGGCCATGCCGAATGTACGCGCCTCGTCTGCGACGATCGGCACGATGCGCGGCCCGATTTCTTTGTCCTTGATCATGTTGCCGAGCAACCTTACCGCGGCCATCGTCGTCGACATCTCCTTGCCGTCGGCGTTGAGCGCAAAGTCCCCATACCCTTTGAGCGGCGGGACTGCCACCGGGTCGGCTTGGCGCCGGCGTGCCGGCAGGTACCCCCCGAGCGCCTCACGGCGCGACCGAAGGTAGGCAAGCTCAGTGCTGCCTTCGGCCGGCTTGTAGAAGGCGACCTGCTCGGCCTGCTCATTGCTGATCGGCAGCGAGAAGCGATCGCGGAAAGCCAGCAGAGCATCGACGTCGAGCTTCTTGGATTGGTGCACGGTCATCCGCGACTCTCCCGCTGCCCCCATGCCAAAGCCCTTCTTGGTCTTGGCAAGGATGACCGTCGGTCTGCCATTGGTTGCTCTGGCAGCCTCAAAGGCAGCAAAGAGCTTGCGGAAATCGTGGCCGCCGCGTTTCAGGGCGTCGATGTCATTGTCCGACATGTGAGCGACAAGGGCCTTGACCTCTGGATCTTCCTCGAAGAAGTGCGCCAGGTTATAGGCACCGTCCTTGGCGCCGAGCGTCTGGTACTTGCCGTCTACGGTTGCGGCAAAACGACGGAGCAGCGCATGCTGGGTATCGCGCGCAAACAGCGCATCCCATTCCGATCCCCACAAAACCTTGATCACGTTCCATCCAGCGCCCCGGAAGGTGCTCTCCAGTTCCTGGATGATCTGGCCGTTGCCGCGAACCGGGCCGTCGAGACGCTGGAGGTTGCAGTTGATGACAAAGGTAAGGTTGTCGAGCTTTTCACGTGCAGCGATCGACAGGCCAGCGATCGATTCCGGTTCATCCATCTCGCCGTCCCCGAACACGCCCCAGACATGCCGGCCCCCGGTATTGGCCAGATCCCGGTCGTTGAGGTAACGCATGAAGCGGGCCTGGTAGACCGCTGTGATGGGGCCGATCCCCATGGATCCCGTCGGCACCTGCCAGAAGTCGGGCATCAGCCATGGATGAGGATAGGAACAAAGGCCGGAGCCGCCGATCTCCTGGCGATAGTGTTGAAGGTGTTCTTCCGAAAGCCGCCCCTCCAGATAGGCGCGCGCATAGACACCGGGAGCCGAATGCGGCTGGAAGAACACCACGTCGCCGTCGCCTGCGCCTGTGTCGGCGCGGAAGAAGTGATTGAAGCCAACTTCAAAGATTTCGGCTGCCGAGGCATAGCTGCCGATGTGCCCACCAAGTTCTCCATAGGCCTTGTTGGCCCGGACCACCATGGCCAGCGCGTTCCAGCGAATGATCGCTGTGATGCGCTCCTCCATGGCAAGGTCACCGGGAAATGGAGGCTGCTTTTCCAGTGGGATGCTGTTGCGATAAGGCGAGAACGGCAGAGCTTCATGGACGATGCCCAGTTCCTTGGCCCTGCGGTCGAGTTCGCCGAGAATGAATTCGGCTCTTGTTCCGCCCGAACTGAAGAACAGGGTTTCCAAAGAGGCCAGCCAGTCCGCCGTTTCCTGAGGGTCGCCGTCATGTCCAGCGCTGGCTCCTCCAGTGGAGGCGGAAGAGTTATTGGTGAGCATGATGGCGCCTTAGCTCCTTGAGTTCCTCTTGCGCGCGATAATAGCGGCAAGGCCTCGGAATTTCCTGCCGAAGGTGTTGCAAGATTTCAGAATTACGGCACTTTGTGCTGTAAGTATCTAAAATGGCAGTTGAATGAACCGACCATGACGCTTGATACGATAGACATGCGCATCCTTGCGGAGATCCAGGAAGATGCCAGCCTCACCAATGTCGAGCTTGCCGCAAGGGTGGGATTGTCGGCATCGCCCTGCCTTGCCCGGGTACGCGCCCTGGAAGAAGCCGGCATCATCACGCGCCGCGTCGCCCTGCTCGACCCGGTAAAGCTGGGCGCCAATGTCAGCGTGTTCATCCAGGTCACGCTGGAAAAGCAGACCGAGGCGCTGCTTGAGGTCTTTGAGGCGGCTATGGCGCGCCTTCCCGAGGTCATGGAATGTTATCTGATGACGGGCGATTCCGACTATCTGCTGCGCGTGGTGGTACGCGACACGGTCGCGCTCCAGCACTTCATTGTCGACCGGCTGTCCAAGACGCGTGGCGTTGCAAACATACGATCGAGTTTTGCTCTCAAGCAGGTCAAGTACAAAACCGCCCTGCCGCTCGAGGATCTTACGAGTCCGCAGAAGCGGCGGTAAGGCAAGCCGTCTTGCAACCTACATGTGAAAAAGCCTGCGGACATCGGCACTTGGGCTAGATCAGCGGCTTCGTCTATTGCGTCTCTGGCCCGGCTCCAAGGGCTTTGCCAGGCCCCCGGCCGTGGAAGGGTTTTTGTTTGCTGCGCCAGGCACCTGCGTTGGCCAGATGGCATGGATCGCTAGACGATCTCGAGCGTTGTTTGCGCTGGGAGGAGGTCGCTATGATCGACGACCCCAAAAGTCGGCGAATAACTCGAACTATCCCGGCAGATGGCCAGCGAGCTGTCTACGACGACCCAGTCCGCCAAAAGCTCGACAAGATCATCGCAGCGCAGTCATCTCCTTGAGACCTTACGCCTTGCATGCGACGCGCTTTGAAGCGTGTTTTTCGCCAACCTTGCGGCCAATGCCACTGGCCTTGGCGAGCTGAGAGCGTTGGGCAGCATAGCTTGCCTAAGCCATGGGATAGTCGGCCGGCAGGCCCCATTTCGAGCGATACTCTTCAGGGGTTAGCCCGCGAATAGACAGGTGACGCTTCAGCGACTTGTACTGCTTTCCGTATTCAAGGCTGATGAGATAGTCCGGCGTGATCGTCTTCTTGATCGAGACCGGCGGCGTCAATTGAAACCCGTGGCCTCCCCATTTGGAGAATGACAGCGTCCCAGCGCCATCGGAAGTTGTGGGGCGAAGGCCGTCCCCAAAGCGGGCCTGCCAGGGCTGGTGCGATAGGTGGCGTAGCCAAGTTGCTCCAGCCCACCCCGTCATCGAACCCTTTGGGATTAGCCGGCAGCTTTGCGGGTACTATTGTCTATAGGAACGCCGTCAGATGGCAGCCCAAGTGCGGCGAGCTGCAACCTGACCAGCTCTCTCACCGCCTCCTGGCGGTTTACACCGGACGAGTGCTTGCTGAGATAGGTATCGATTGCGTCCGCAAGATCCTCCGAAACGCGTAGATGTATCGCAACGCTTCCGCCCACCCGAGGTCGGCCGCGCTTAACTTCATTAAACTTCAAACTGATGCCCCCATCATTTCTTATTAGGGGACGCTACAAGACGCTGTCGCAAAACAGAATACGCCAAATGCGGTAACCCATTTGGATTAGCTGTTGCTGGTCTCAAACGCAAAAACCTCCGCCAGCCGGAGCGAGCGGAGCTTTTGCTCGACCCGCGGGTTACGGTTCATCATGACGTTCGTCACCTTGGTGTTGTCGTTCTTGTCGGTCTCGATCGAGACCTTCGCTCCGGCCTTGACCTCAGGGGCGGAACAGCGATGTCTGCGCGCTGCCCCTGAAAGCTCCGCAAACGCCCATGAAATGAGCTTGCTGCGAAGACCTCTGCCGGCGGGGAATGCCCAGGTTACCTGTTGAACGCCATGACCAATGCCTTTGAAAACAGCCTTGCCCAGGCAACCGTGCTGGCCCTCTGGATCGGCACGATCGACGTGCCGTCCGCCCACCAGACATTTGCGGCTGCAACAATCACATCAGGTGAACCCATCACTGATTGCAACACAGGCCACACGAGCAGCTGTTCATAACAAAGCAATGGCGCCACAAGCATTCCATCAACCGCGACAGTGGGATTCTCCAGCAAATAGGCCTGCGCTCCGCCTCCACCACCCCATGCTCGCCATGGCTGCCACATGGAAACCGGCACCGGCATCCTTTGCCGATAGGCGACCTCGGCATCACCAGCTATCGCGACCATCACATTGTCATAGCCCTGGCCATCAACAACCGTTGCTCCGGCGACAATCGTGACGTCAATGCTTGTCACCTGCTCGCGCCAGAGGCTATCAAGGGTAGGCGTAAGATGGCCAAGGGCATTTTCGGGCAGAACTATGACTTTTGCCCCCTTGTCTGCAGCTGCGCGAACCTGAGTCATCAGATCCCGGTGAAACTCAAGGCTCATGTCGCGGCCTAGTCGCCTTCCGTAATCAAGGTCCAATCCGATCCAGCCATCGGGTGCCACTGGTGTCTTCCAGCCAGCCACGGACCAGATCCAAAGGCCACCCAGCATCAGGATAACAGGCAGCCAGCGCCTGGCTGTCATCGCAACAAGCAAGGAGCGTCGCGCCCAACCCCCACCATCCCGTCCCCGGAAACAGCACACCAGCAGCGATGACAGGGTTGGCCTGGCCCCATGTGGAATGTTCAGTCCAAAGAACAACGTGCACCACGATAAAGGCGATGGAGGCTGCGACCCACAACAGAACGCCATGCCAGGCCACAGTGTCGTAATAATTGGATACGCCTTGTGGCAGGCCTCGTGAGGCCGCCAGGAAATAGCCTGTCGAAACAAGTCCCGCGACCAGCCTCGAAGGCGACCGCGACCAAAGCAGGGGAAAACCCATCGCCACGGGCAGCATCCGCGCATCGCCGCTCCAGCCGACAAGGCCGATGGCCACTGCGCCCAAGACGAGCAACGAACCTCGCCACATCACGGGGCAAAGGTGAAAACGGGACGTGCCAAACCCAGCAGGCCTTCTACTGGAAGCGGTCCGAAATATCGGGAATCGTACGACCCTGCGAAAGATGACAGGACAAACAGGGTGCCAGGATCAACCTGCCCGCCGAACCAGGCCTGAATCGGTCTGCCCTGACCATCCCGCATTCTGATTGGAGAGGAGACCACTTGGCGCCCGTCAATCACGACAGTCGCGCCGATCTCGACAGTTTGACCAGGCAGAGCGGCAACGGGTTTGATCAGCGGAGCGTAACCGCCTGAACAGAGGCCGCGCCTGAGGTAGCCGCGCAGGAAGGCCCGCCTCGATCCTTCGTCTGCCGGCGGGCAGACAAACACGATGTCGCCGACCCTCACCGGCCGCCGCAGTGTCTCGATACGCCATAAGCCAACTGAATCGCTCGGCGGTCAGATTGATACGGTAGCCACCGATGAAGGCCGATGCCGCGAGGATCGCAATCCCGGCGGGGGCCATAAGAAGCGCCAAGGGGGTGTGAATGCCGATCATTGCCGAATAACCGGCTGCTGGCGAGATTTCGGTACGAGATCCTCCACCCAATCCTGTCTTGCTTGTGCTCGCGTATACGCCGCAAGCTGCTGAGCTGCCTTTAGCATCGGCCATGCGTCCCGCAGGCGTTGCACATTCTTGTGGTCGAGCCCGTTCGCCAGCTGGTCAAACAACCCTCCCTCGGGGACCTGGGTCGACGCCAGCAAGGCATATTCACCAACTCGCTGCGACGCCCACGGCCTTGATCGTGGCCAGTAGCAGCGCATCCGCCTGCGGGCTGGACTTCGTCTGACGTGCGCGGTCGGGATTGTCCTTCAGCGCACGCGGATCGACCTTCATGAGATGCATGGTGTTGCTCCTTTAGGGGATTGCGGACTCAGCCTGCACCGGTCCTTTTTCCGTCTTCTTCCCGAAGACCCCCTCCGTCCCGTGGAGCGGGCGGGCCGATGCAACTGCGGCCGAGCATCCCTGCCTGGCCGGACAAGCGGGGCTGACAGCCCTGCGCAGGACGACGGGCCGGGATCGCGAGCGGCGCGCTTGAGCGCCAGCGTCACCAGCCTGCCCGATCTGCGAGCAGGATGCTTTACCCTTTTCCCTCTCCCATCCTTTCCCCAATCTTATTGAAGTCCGCATTTTCTGACGCTATATTGTGTCATAATCAATGGCTGATCGAATGGAGATTTGCGAGATGGGTCTCGCCCAATATGCCGATGGCGGGCTTTTCTCGCCACGCAAAATTGCCAGTGCCCTGCACACCACAAGCGAAGAGATCGCCCGGACCGTAGGGCTCGGGAAGGACGCTATCCAGCGGAAGGACCGCATTCGCTCGGACAAGACGCAGCGACGCCTCCGGGAAATGACCGAGATCGTCAACAAGGTCGAACCCCGGTTTGGCTCCGCCCTGATGGCCTATGCCTGGTATCGGTCGGAACCTCTGCCCGGCTTTTCGGGCTTCACGGCGATGCAGCTCGTCCGCGACGGTCGCGCCGACGAGGTCCTCGACTATATCGACGCGGTCGACGCCGGCGTTCACGCCTAATTTGGCCGATGAAGTTTCGAGGGACACTCTACCGGGCGCTCAACCCGATCTATGCGCGCGAACCGATGTCGGGGCGCGGCGCCGAGCTCTACGGAGGCCGGTTCAACCGAAAGGGGACGCCGGCACTCTATACGTCGTTGTCGATCGTCACGGCGCTGCGCGAAGCCAATCAGGCTGGTGCACTGCAACCGACGACGCTTGTCTCCTACGATGCGGCGTTCGAACGCATTTTCGACACGCGGGACGATGTCGCCCTGCACGCCGAAGGCATGGACGATGCGAGCCTCGCCGACCACACATGGCGCGACCAGATGAAGGTATCCGGGGAAGCGAAGACGCAAGCCTTCGCCGGGCGGCTCACTGCTGCCGGCTATCATGGAATGATCGTAAGAAGCTTCGCGCCCGGCGCCACCCGAGACGACGCCAACCTCGTCCTTTGGACATGGAGCGATGCGGCACACTGCCGGCTGACGCTGATCGACGACGAAGGTCGACTGTCGCGATAGCCTCGGCGCGGACCGTCCTATCGACATGAAAAAGGCCAGCTGAGCACAACGGCGCAAACGTCTCTATCCGTCCGTCCTCGTCGTCGCAGGCATTGGGCGCCATAGCCTGGCAGCGCAAGTGCGAAGAGCTTCTTCATCTGCTGCCGCCTGTGGAATCATGGTTCCAGCAAGGGAACGAAACCCAAAACCAAGTGGGGGATCAAAGGCCAGGACGGCTTCGCATTGCCGGCCCCTTACGGGGCGCTCGGCAAGTGACAAGACGGGAGGTGACAGCGCATGCGCGTTATGCGCAACCTCGGCAACAGCTCCCTCGCCCAAGAAATGCAGCGTGACGAAGAGCAGGCGCTTTTCTTGACCCGTTGACTGGGAGGGGCATGACAGAGGAGCAGGATCACTCCTTCCGCACACTGTCTAGGCAGTAAGGGGTCACGGGTGATCGGCACGAATGGTTTGACAGCATCGTGCTCTTCCAGGCCAACACTGAATCGAGAATGCCAGGACATCTGAATGTCCGGGCTTCTTGCGCTACCTATCTATGTGAGCCGACTCGATGGCCAGTCAAATTAGATCTCATGACCGCTACTTCCACATCGAACGCATCTTGCCTTTGATGTCGACTGATGTTCGGGGCCTAGCGCCTTGGTCATGACGATACGATTGGCTCGTCCACGACGTTGACTTGAAGTGATCGAGCAAGTGCGCCGGAATGAAACGGGTCCGAGAGGCATAAACATGCCTGTCGCCACGCGCGACCTGGCCGGAGGTGTAGAAGCGCTGCGGTGTGATGAGATGCAGTGAGTCCTTAGCCCGGGTCATGGCGACGTAGAGCAGTCGGCGTTCTTCCTCGATCTCTTTGCGCTCGCCAGCACTCAGGTCGATCGGGATGCAGCCGTCGACAGCGTTGAGCACGAAGACCTTGGTCCATTCCTGACCCTTGGCGGAATGGATCGTCGATAGGATAAGATAGTCTTCGTCGAGATGAGGAGGTCCAGCCTCGTCGCTCGTGGCAGAAGGGGGATCCAGGGTCAGATCTGTGAGGAACCGCTCACGGCTTGGGTAGCCTGAAGCAATTTGCTCGAGTTGGAGAAGGTCTGCCCGCCTAGTCGTTGCGTCTTCGTGCTTCCGCTCGAGGTGTGGCTCATACCACAGCCGGGCTCGCTCCATTTCCGTGGGCCAGCCTGGGCCTCGCCGTAACTCTGAAAAAAGATCAACGAACCCGGGCCAATCGGCAGCGGCGCGTGCCGGCGGCACGAATCTCGCCAGCCCCAGTTCCAGGTCGAGAGCCTCTTCCATGCCGTTGATCGCCTGAGTGGCTGCGGAAGGACCAATGCCAGGCATCAATTGCATCACTCGAAACCCGGCTATGCGATCCCTAGGGTTCTGGGCAAAGCGCAGCACGGCAAGCACGTCCTTAACGTGGGCTGCATCGAGGAACTTCAAGCCGCCGAATTTGACGAATGGGATGTTGCGACGGGTGAGCTCGACTTCAAGCGGTCCTGAATGATGGGCGGCCCTAAACAGGACGGCTTGTTCCTTGAGAAGCGAGCCGGCTTCTCGCTCCTTCAGGACTTCGTCGCAAATGTAGCTTGCCTGCTCCGCTTCATCGGGTACGCTAACGATGAACGGTTTTTCCTGAGATGTCCGTTCGGTCCAGAGGTTCTTGGTGAAGCGTTCGGTCGCTTCGCCGATGACAGCGTTAGCTGCATTCAGAATAGCGTCGGTCGAGCGATAGTTCCGGTCGAGCGTGACGACTTCGGCCGGCTCGGGAAACAGGGTAGGGAAGTCGAGGATGTTGCGGACTTCTGCCGCACGGAACGAATAGATCGACTGGGCATCATCACCAACAACAGTCAGGCCGCGGCCGTCCGGTTTGATAGCAGTCAGGATTGCTGCCTGTAGCACGTTCGTATCCTGATACTCATCGACGAGGATGTGGTCGAAACGCGAGGCGAGATGCGCCGCGATCTCCGGCTCGCCGGCCATCTGGGACCAGTAGAGAAGCAGGTCGTCGTAATCGAGGATGTTTTGGGCCTGCTTGGCCTCGACGTAAGCACCGAACAGCTTTTTCAGCTCGTCGCTCCAGGCGACGCACCACGGAAAATAGCTGCCCAGGACCGCCTCCAGCCGCTCTTGAGAGTTGACCGCACGCGAGTAGATCGAAAGGCACGTGGCCTTGGTGGGAAAACGGTTCTCGGTCTCCGAGTAACCGAGTTCGTGCCGCACCAGGTTCATGAGGTCGGCGGAGTCTTCGCGATCATGGATCGTGAAGCTGGGCTCCAAGCCGATTTCCCGTGCGTAGTCTCTTAGCAATCGTGCGCCAATTGCGTGGAAAGTGCCAGTCCAGGTGAGACCTTCCGTGAGGCTCGCTGCGCGTTCTTTTAGAACGTCGGCGGCGATGCGCTCAACGCGTTTGCCCATCTCGACTGCAGCCCGACGGGAAAAGGTCATCAAAAGGATGCGTCGCGGATCTGCCCCCCGCACAATGAGATGTGCGACGCGATGGGCGAGCGTGTTGGTCTTGCCCGATCCAGCGCCGGCAATAATGAGGAGGGGGCCAGAGATGGCTCCGTCGCCGTACATGGCCGCAAGCCGCTGCCCGTCATTCAGTTTGGACAGGTAGATGGGTTCTTCGGTCGAATCACGGATAGCGACGTTCATGGAGCCATGAAGCATTGTTTCCGTTTCGTTCGCAATGTTTCCGACGGCTTTTGGTGGCCGCCACGGAGATTCGCAAGGCGAAGTCTCTGCGGCGCGGATCAAGGCGATCATCTTGCAGACATCATGTGCTTTCTAATGACTCTGCCTCACATTGGCGCGCATTCCTCCGCCATGCCGCCCATGCGCATTCAAGGGGGCCGCTCGCGAGCTGTCCCCCGCAAGGGAAGCTCCGCCGCGCCCGAAATCACTCATTGTTTCAGTTTCCGACACGCGCCCTTGCGACCTCCGCTCTTCGCGGTTTGCGGGTGGGGTTCCGCAATACTGCGAGGAAACTGGGCAAGCAGGGTGTGACGTGCAGGCGTCCGGGAAGACGATGACCATGGCCGCCGCGATCATGGAGCAACGTCGGCTCGGCCTGATTGCCAAGGCGATGCTGACGGTCCCCGGTCACTGCCTCGCGCAGGGTCGCGCGCGAATTCCTGGCGCTCTACCCGAACGCCCGCATTCTCGCTGCGGACGAGACGAACTTCACCAAGGACAAGCGGGCGCGGTTGCCGGCGGTGTCTGTGTAGGTGATCAGGACTTTTTCACCTTCCTTCAACGTGCTGGCCTTGATGGTTGCCGGAAGCACGACTGATTTGCCATTGTCCAGCACGACGGCCCCGCCATGCTTGCGGCTGCCATCTTCTTCAGCATGCGGCGTCGGCGCTGGCCGTTTCGACGGTCTCCACAGCGCGTCACCTGCCGTCTATGTCCACGTGCTGCCCGATGTGGCGCCGGTCGACGCGTTCATCGTCGCCGAGCGTCGACACGAGACGCGATGTCGTGACGCCCACGCTGTGGCCTACGCCGTTGCCAACCAGCCGCTGACCGCTTGGCGTCTCGCGGTCGACAGCTAACTCGCACATCGACCGCACATTGCGGTTGCCTGCCCCCTTAAGGGCCGGTTGCCTAAAGCGGCGCCGGCCCGCTCCGCTTCTGTGGTTTGCCAAGAGCTGACCTATCGCTCAAGCCTCCCGCGATACTTTGAGAAGCGAGCGGCCAAGCAATTTTGCTACCGTGCGATCTTAACGTGTTCGCACAGCGCAGCGATCTCGCTCCAGTGATGGACGCTTCCAGATCGCGTCGTGATCATGCAGCGCGGCCGATGGCTATCGTGCATAGTCTCGACGGCATACTTCAGCGCAGCTGACAAGCTCGCGAACGGGATCATGTCGATTGCGGCAAGTGTTTGCCCCTTCTTTTCTTTGAACGAAAGTTCTGCAGGCTCGTCCAGATTCACGGCCTCAAAACGGCTGTTCATAAGAAGCTCCCTTCCAATGTGTGAAAGCAACCACAGGTAAAGCACCAATGGCGCTGACCGACAAGCAGCATAACTTCGTCACCGGATACCTTGGCGGCACCGCGTATGGTTCCTTCAAATCAGTATGGAGAAGCCGGCTCGCCGGCCGTTATTCGGAGTTTGGGAGATTCGGATTCCTCGTGACCATCGGTCTCCCAGGTGATGCTAGCCGTCCCGTTGCTGCGTCAGGTCCGCGCCACTTCACCGGCCGCGAGAAGCTGATCGCACAGTTCAACGAACTGAACGCCCAGGCGGCCAGCGAGTAGGCGCCAACTCGAGGGACGATCATGGCCGATATCTACGGAACCCTCGCAGGGGCCACGGCCTATCACGCCGATTGGGACAATTCGGCCTGGGTTGCTACCGGCGTCACCGATGCCAAGCGCAACGCCGCCCTTGTACGCGCCGCCGCTGCGCTTGATGGCCATTATGGGGGACAGTTCCCCGGCCGAAAGACCGGGGTCCGTGTGCAGGCCCTAGCATGGCCGCGAACGGGCGCACGAGACCACTGAGCCGGTGAGGACATCCCGGATGATGAAATCCTGGCTCAGGTCGTCAGCGCGGCCTATGAGCTTGCACTAGCCGAGCTGCAGCGGCCGGGCTCTTCATCGCCGACGGTAACGCCGGGCAGGGTGGCCAAGCGACAGAAGGTCGAGGGCATCGAGCGAGAGTTCTTCTCTGCATCAGAGGGCGGGTTCCATGTCGCCCGATGCTAGGCGGTCTGACTTGATGGCCATGGAAGACGCCCTGCGGTGCATCCTCACGCCGGCCAGCGCGTCGGTAGATTTGCTGCGGGTGTAGTGCCTGCTGGTCCCCGCCACTGGGGCCAGCGCCCGCATCATCAGTAGGGCTTGTCCTATGCCTTGGTCTTCCGCGGGGCTCGCTTCGCAGGCGTCTTCTCGGCAGGCTTGCGACCAAGGCCGAGTTCCTTCGCCAGCTGTGAACGCTGTGCGGCATATTTGGCGGCTACCATCGGATAGTCTGCGGGCAGGCCCCATTTGGCGCGATATTGATCCGGAGTAAGCCCACGGATCGATAGGTGGCGCCTCAGCGTCTTGTAATGCTTTCCGTCCTCAAGGCTGATGAGATAGTCGGGCGTGATTGTCTTCTTGATTTGGACCCGCGGCGTCGGCGGTACTTCCGCTGGGACTGCTGCAGCGACCAGAGTGCTGATGCTCGTGTGAATTTGGGCAATCAAACCTGGCAAATCCCCGGCGGGAATGGGGTTATTGGAAACATAGGCCGATACGATGTCGGCGGTCAGCTCAATCAGCTGATCATTCGGTTTGGACAATACTTCGGTCATTAGATTTCTCCGGCTATATCTCCCCGCTGAAATTCGGGTAGCCGAGATTTCGTTCCTGCGAAAGCAAAAATGTTGGTGCTCTGATGGTCGGCTTCTACGACGAGATGGCAGACATGGCGTGGGAACTTCTCGCGCCTGAACACGAAGGCGGGTTAGGGCACGGTATCGTCCAGTTGAAGCGCGTCACCACAGCACCGTGGCCGGACGAATGGACGCCGGGAGTGGAGACTCTCGCGACTTGGCCACTGTCGGCAACGGCCAAGAGACTGCACCAACGCTACGAGAATGGCGTACTGATCGTCCAGGCCGGCGACATGGTGACGTTGGCGATGCCGGAGGTTGAACCCCAGATCACCGACAAGCTAGTCATTGATGGCGCTGAACGTGCCATCACGAACCTAACACCGATTCCGCCGGCAGGAACGTCGTGGTTTGGAAGGCGTCGTGCGCCGCCTAGGAATAGGCCGCACTTGCAATCAAATACGCCACCAGTGCTAGCGCGAGTAAAAATTGCATCGTCATTGATGGTGCATTCGCTTGTCTTAATGCTCAAACGCCTATCACCTCGCGAGCGGGTAGAACAGCTTATCCCGAAAACGGTCGTAGAGTGGAAGGCGCGCGGGCGGCTTAGGGCTTCAAGTTGCGCCTGACTTCTTCGACTTCTTCGCGAGCAGGCGTGTCTGGGTTCTGTGCCGGATTGTCGCGAGTATCCCTAACGGGTTTCTCTTTCGCCGGATCTGGCTTGGGCTTAGGCCGCTTCTCCGTCTTCACATGTTTGGTCACGGGTCCGATCTCCTTTTGAGATCGACCAACCCGTTGACCACAACGATGGTTCCCCGATGCTTGTTCCTCTGACGCCTAGGCAGCGGCTGGAAATCCTCGCCAGCCAGTTCGAGCCTCTATTGCGTGCTGCCTTCATGGAGGCGATTGAGGATATCAGGTCGCAGGGCGTCTTGCGCCGGATTCTTGAGCGTCTGGAGCGTGGTGACATCGCCGGCGCCCTGGATGGCCTGAACCTCGAGTCTCAGAACCCAATCGACCAAGTCGACAAACCCAAACCGATCGCTCTCAAATGTCCCGACACCAACGGGGGAGCAGCCGAGGTAGATCATGTCCCCGAGGTCGGCGCCGTTGATGACCAGGATCACGTCACCCAAGTCCGCCGGCACCGCAACGCTGGGGTTGGCCCGCGACAGCGTTGGCATCGCGTCTGTCGGCGCCATAAGCGACGCCCGGAGGAAGCCCGTATCAACTGGCGCAAGCTGGTTCAGTTGCGACACCAACTCCTGGGCGGCTTGCTTGACCAACATCGCCGGTGCCCCCGGTGCGACCTACACACTGGTGGCCCGTGACGCGACCAGGAGCATTTCCGTCACGCGATCGGCAACTTCGAGAGCGAGCAGGAACGCTATCACCGGCATCTGGCCGATGCGCGCCGC
This sequence comes from Hoeflea sp. 108, assembly GCF_000372965.1. Classification (NCBI taxonomy): domain Bacteria; kingdom Pseudomonadati; phylum Pseudomonadota; class Alphaproteobacteria; order Hyphomicrobiales; family Rhizobiaceae; genus Hoeflea; species Hoeflea sp. 108. The sequence continues at coordinate 62,863 of NZ_KB890026.1, forward strand.
AGGCTCGCATCCTTCCGTCAGCCGTGTTACCGATCTGATGTCCTCTTACTTCTTCTCGCTGGATCAGCCCGTCATGGTGTGGAGCACAGACACTCAGTTGCGCTTGTGCGGCTTGCGGTGGTTGACCACGGTGGCCGGCGTGACCCTGCCTGTGGCCTTGCAACCCTGGCACATTGGCTCCCTGGCGAGTTGCACCTTGCGAGCCTTGAGCCACACCTTCAGCCCATATCAGCGGCGGTAGATTTGAGCCTCAGGACTACGTCTTCGGGGCATGTATTCCTCTCGCCGGTTTGAGCGGTCGATTGGGTGAAGGGAACTCTCTGGCGTGCAGACTGTTGATTCCGGTCATCTAAGGAGATAGTCCGATGAACAGCAACACGGGCGTGTACGTGGCACTTGCCGCCCTGGCTTTCGCGGTCATCGCGATGTTCACATTGGGAATAGTGGACCTGGCGCACCGTCCCGGCCCCACCAAGGAAGCTACCCAGGTAGCGGCCGGCAAATGAGGCATCGTGCCTCACCGACCTCGATGTGCGGTGCTCCCGCCATCCGGTAAACGACACTCGCGGTCCCTGCGGAGCGTATGCGGCGGAAGTAATCCGGCATTCCCGTCCCGGCGCCCAAAGGCCACAACCTGAGTGGCCTGCACGCCAGTGCCCGCGCGCCTGAGGGGTCGCGGGCACCGCCCAACAGGCGAGGACCCGATTGGTTCCGGATTCGATGCTCTTTCGCCCGAAAAACAAAAGAATAGACGAGCGACTCGAAGGATCTAGGCAGGAACATGCAACAGGTTGCATCGTTTGCGTTTGGCAGATTTAGACCGTCGATAGGAGAAATCCTCATGAGGACGCCATATCTCGGATTGGCCTTCAACTTGGTGCTGAGCGCCATTGATCATGTTTGCGATGATCGATACAAGCGCGGATTTCTACAATAACATCAACATGGTCTATATGACGTTGACGATGTTGGCGCCGATGGCCCTGCTGATGCTCGCGACCATGGGACATATGTACCAACGACGGGCGCTCAATGCCGTACTTTATGTCGGCTTGATCTCTATCTTTATCGTTTCCCTAATATTCATCCGCGGCCAGCGCTATGTCGGCGACGAGCAATTCCTGCGCTCGATGATCCCGCATCATTCCGGCGCGATCCTGATGTGCCGCAAAGCAGGGATTGTCGATAGACAGATCAAAGACCTCTGCGACCGAATCATCGTAGCACAGCGCGCGGAGATCGATCAGATGAAGACAATGCTTCAGAGGGTCCACGGGACAGCAAGGTAGACGCTGACGCCGTGCCACTCCGCAGCAATGCCGTCAGGTCGTCTGGCGAGACCACCGGATGGTCGGGCCCGAATGGTTTCATGACGGCTCATGATCTGCATCCCAATAGTGCCAGAGCTTTCTCGTAGCGGTCGCGGCGTTCGGCATCGCCATCGGCCGAACTAGCTCGTAGATTGTCGCGCAAATCTGCAAGCTTGACCGGTAGCGCTAGAGCATTGCTGGCGGCACGCTTGACGAAGTCGAAGTAGTCTTCGTTCCGCCGGCGGGTCATGCAATCGACCGCACCGATCACCTCATCCTGAAAACCTTGGACAACGAGGTCGCCAAGGGTCAGATCGCTCTTTTCGACAACGTCATGAAGCACGCCGACGATCCGGCTCAATTCGTCATCCTGCGCCAGCATGACGCGCAAGGGATGCAAGATGTAGGGATCGCCATTCTTGTCCAACTGGCCCTCGTGGATTCTAGCTGCAAGGCAGATGGCGGTTTCAAGCTTCGACATGATGCTCTCCCGGCAAATTGAAGACTCAACGGCGCAATGGCGATTCCAGTTCCGACAATTTCACGCCTTCTCCCCGCCGGGAACCGACCGAAATGTCGCAAATTGGATGTTTGTCGGCGAGCATATCGCCTCCCCAATCGTTGACTGAACACACCAAAACTCCGGCCCGATCGTGATCGCCCTCGACGGAACCAGTCGGCATCGCGGCGGTTTGCCTACGTCCCGACAAGAACAGCTGACCAGTCGGCCATGCGGGGTAAGCTCGGCAAGTGGCTTCCACTGGAAGGGACAACAACCACAGAATGATCCAAATGGAGGCTCCCATGCTGATCAACGGAAAACAGGTCGACCTGAACGAACCGGCGACGTTCTACGAAAACCGCTTCAATCACGGTACTTTCTTTCCCTACCTCTCGCAGGCGATCCGCCATGCCGTTGCCGTCCCATCTGCAAGGCAACAACAGGCAGCGAGCATAGTCACACAATCTGGAGAACAGTTTGGCTGGGCCGAAATCAGCCTGTTGCACGACCATCTTCGACATGCTCAGGCAGAGCATTCGACCCCTCGGCGTGCCTAGAGCACCAGCGCTGCTAGCACCAGATAGAGGGCGGCGAAGGAAACCGATAATACGACGAGCATGACGGCATATTGCCGGACGGTTTTCGCAAGACCTCGCTGAACGTTGTGGTCCTTCATCCGTTTGAGTTCCTTCTGCGTCAGGGTCAATCTCGCAGGAGCTTTTCCGTTCCAAAGGACCACACCATTGTCGGGCCCATGGGAATTGTCGGGACGTTCGCGGGTTGAGCCCCACATCGCGCAAAGCTCTGAGTGAAGGAGAACAGCCGTGCTATCGCTACACTCGAAGATCGTTCCGTTCGACGGGACGGTGACAATCATTTTTTCGGATGCAATCATCGCGTCCAGCACCCAAGCCAAGATGCTCTGCGTCAATGGGGAAGGCGATGTCTTCTACGTCCCGTTCGAAGATGTCTATTTCGACTTCCTGACGGCCATGGAGCGAACAGTCTACCGTGTCGGCTGGGGTGCAGCTCACTTCTGGCGTGTGTCAGCCTGTGGCGCCGCCGCACAGGACTTCATGTGGGCCTACTTGGATCCTGAACCTGGGGTGGAATTGCTAGCCAACCACGGTGCCTTCAACCCAGAACTTGCTCGGATAGAGGCGATATCGGCGAGGCCACAGCCCACGCCCGCCGACATGCCTATATGATGTGAAGGATTGTAATCATGAACGCCCCAAGAAGCCGCGTGCTCACCTCAGCGCCAGCGCTGCCCACCGATGACGAACTCGTCCTCCATCTCGTCGAGACGAGCGACCTGTCGCCCTTGCAGGCTCAGGAGCTGGTTCGCCGATATGGCCATGACAAGGCAAGGCTGGAGGAACTGGCAAAGACTTGGAAGGCCGAAAGCTGATTTCGGCAGAGCAATTGTTGTCGCGAAAAATCAAGGAACCTCCTCCGAAGTCAGTTGTTACCCACCCATGTCCAGCAATGGAGACCGACATGATGTTGCGACTTTCGAGCACTGCACTGTTACTGGCTCTCACAACTTCGGGACTGTACGCCCAGACGCTCGTCCTTGAGCCAGCCCAGCAGACCATCGTGCGCGAGTATGTCATCGCGCACCCCGTTCAACCTGTTCAACCCCCGCCGGATTTCCAGATCGCCGTGGGTGCTGTCATCCCCGACGTGGTAGAGATTACGCCTCTGGATGCCCCTGATCTTGGCGCGAGCTACAGCTATGTCGTCATCGACAACCAAACCGTGCTGGTAGACCCCGGTACGCGCAAGATCGTTCAAATCATCCAATAGCAGACGGATATAGGGCCCATCCATGTCCGGCTGGGCCCTATATCGTGGGTGCCCAAGCAAATCCTCCTCAACAACCGAAGCATTCTCAGCGCCCGGCCCTGTCTGCGTGCCGTGCCAGCCACTTAGCTGCTTTGGTCTCGTCTTGCTCCATCCATGCGCTGCCTCTGTTCCGTACAGAACCAAGCTGAGACTGCAGCTTCCCGGCAGACCAGGCTTCAACTACGCCTGGGTGGATGTAGCCCTTCCGGCATACAGTTCGGGTATTGCCGAGATGATGTGCTACCTGATCGATTACCTCATTGCAGGCAAGCACTGCCGCCCGTTTGGCTTCTGGAAGAGGTCGTTCGGCAAAGAGCGCCAAAGCCCGAACGGTTCCTCCCCAGGTTCGAAAATCCTTCGATGAAAACTGTTCGCCGGCCGCCTCTCGGATGTAATCATTGACCTCGTCGGAACTGACAGCCGTTCGTGTGCCGCCTTCTTCCTCGACGTATTGAAACAGGCTTTGGCCCGGCAATTCCTGAATTTGCTTGACGACCCGGGCAATTCGTCTGTCGCTCAGCCTCACCAGCCATTCCTTGCCCGACTTGCCCTTGAATGCGAATTTGAGTTTCTCTCCCTCAATCTCGACATGGCGCGTGCGGAGTGTCGTCAGTCCGAAGCTCCCATTGTCACGGGCATAAGTGACGTTGCCGATCCGGATCATCGCGTTGTCCAGTAGCCAGACGACCGCGGCGAGGACCTTGTCACGCGGAAGGCCGCGTTTTCCCAGATCCCTGTGAACGCGTCGTCTCAAACGTGGGAGAGCCTTGGCGAAATCGCCGAGGCTGGCAAACTTTGCCTGATCACGGGTCTCTGACCATTTAGGATGATATCTGTATTGCTTGCGACCACGCAGATCGCGGCCTGTGGCCTGTATGTGACCTGTCGAATCCCGACAAATCCACACGTCGGTCCAGGCCGGCGGGACCGCTATGGCATCGATTCGATCGATATCGCCGGCATTTGTCAGCCTTTGTCCGTTGGCGGTCACGTAGCGGAAATGCTTGCCGGAGCGGCGACGTGCAAGGCCAAGCTCTCCGTCATTCACGTATCGCAACGAGGCGGCAGTCGCCGTGATCTTCGGGAGTTGGCGATGATTGTCCACTGTCGTAAATGACCTCACGGCCGGCATTCGCCGGCCGCCCTATCCTCATTTCTGCGGCACCCTCTAGGCAGCCCGAGCCGACGGTGGGGTCTTGTTGATCGCAGTTACTGCCAGGCTTGTCAGCTTGTTGTTAGTTGCCTTCTCCTGGTCGAGAATCTCACTGAGAAGGGTGTGCGCCTCTTCGTGGCCGAGGTCCTTGGCCCACTCGCGCAGCGAACCGTATCGCGATATTTCATAGTGCTCGACTGCCTGGCAGGCGGCCAGCAGCCCAGCATCGAGCGCTGTGCCCGAGGCTTCCTTCATCAATCCGTCGGCCTCCTTGATCAGGCCCTCGATCGCATCGCACTTCGTGCCCGTCGCCTTTTTGCCGATGGATTTGAAGACCTGCTCGAGCTTCTTGATTTGCCCCTTGGTCTCTTCAAGGTGGTCCTCTGCCGCCTTCTTCAGCTTGGCATCCTTGGCGGCGTTGGCCACTTTTGGTAGCGCTTTGGTGATCGCATTCTCGGCGAAGTACATGTCCTCGAGCGTGTGCTCGAAAATCTCAGCCAACGTCTTCATCTGCGGGGTCCTCCTGCCAGGATTGGCACGGAGGGAATGGATCAAAGGGGAGATGGTTCCCTCAGGCAAAAGCCAATCGACTGCTGAACCTTCAGCCCGCAGCCGCGTTCAATGTTCGCTACGGATCGTGTCAACCGGACCTGACGGTACGATGAACAGAAGGTCTTTTTCCCGGTTTCTCCTCCTGGCCAACGAACAGGCAGACGAGCATCTACCCCGTCCGATCCGTAGCGCTTTTTTTCCGAGCCCCGGAACGACCGAGGCTCCCACGGCGTTCGAAAAACACAACCAAGGGGAAGTCGTATGTTGCGTTTCGTTGCCTTACTGCTCTTCGGCTACTGTAGCTATCGCATCGGCCGTGAGTTCATTGACAGCATACCGGACGATTTCGAGCTCGTTGCCGAACCGCGGGGCCTCCTGGCTTCGCCGGAGCGACAAAGACACGATGCTCACATGGCGCGGAAGGATCGGATAGCGCGAAGGAAGCGCGCTGCCCACAGCTGATACTGTCGATCACAATTTCCGTCGCCTGCAACCCGAGCCCACCGAACGTCATTTCGATAGCAAGGTGCATGGGAGGCTTCAATGAACAGCCAACATACGTTCCATACCATTCCTTGCAGGCAAGGCTGGCGCGTCAAGGAGGGCGGAGAAATCCTTTCTACTCATCCCACGCAGAAGGAGGGATGGGACGCAGCGGTCAAGGCAAGCCGTTTGACCCTCGCTCAAGGCAAGCGATGCAGGGCAATCCTTCATCGTCTGGACGGTTCCATCCGCGAGGAGCGCGTGTACGGCCGAACTCTTCCGTGACAGGGCCCTCAGATGTCGGCCTGTCGCCTCGCGATCACAATCACGCCTTGCCCGGAACGGATCGCCGTCTGAGGTGTTTGTCGAACTTACCGACAAAGGAGGCAGACATGCCGCGCGGCGACAAAGACAAATACACCGACAAACAGAAACGCAAGGCCGAGCATATCGAGGATAGCTACACGGACCGTGGTGTGTCCGAAGACGAGGCCGAAATGCGGGCGTGGGCGACGGTCAACAAAGACTCCGGCGGCGGCAACAAGTCGGGATCGGGCCGCGGAAAGCTAGACACCAATGTGTCCGCAAAGAAAGGTGGTCAATTGGGGGGAGAGGCATCTGGCCGACGCTCGGCGGCCGCCCGCTCGGCTTCGGCCAAGAAGGCCGCCGCTACCAGAAAGCGCCGAGAGGCCCATTGAACATCTGGAGGTAGGCCATGTCGGCGCGATCCGAAGCGACGAAGCAACAAACGATCCAACGGAAAGTTCAATCGGACGACAAATCGAAGATGGAGATCGAGGCTCCGCCGATGCAAGCCGGGGCACGGCTCTACCCGGTTCCTCCATTCCCGAAGCAACAACTGTCTAAACCGGGCCATGAAAGCCTGGTGGAACCTGCTCCCCTCTACGACGCTCCTTACTACAAGGGCTCGGAGAAGCTGGCCGGCAAGGTGGCGCTCATCACCGGGGGGGATTCCGGCATTGGGCGAGCCGTAGCTGTTCTCTTCGCTCGCGAGGGCGCCGATGTCGCTATCAGCTATCTGAGTGAGCACCAGGATGCAGAGCGCACCAGGCAGGAAGTGGAGGCCGAGGGGCAAAAGTGCTTGCTGCTACCCGGCAACATCGCCGACAGAGACGTGTCGCGCAAGGCGGTCAGGGAAACCGTCAGGGAGCTCGGCCGGCTCGACATTCTCGTCAACAACGCCGCGTTCCAGATTCATTCCAGTGACTTCGCCGACCTGACCGAAGAGCATTTCGACACGACGATCAAGACCAACCTATACGGCTATTTCCACATGAGCCAGGCGGCGATCGAACACATGCCGCCGGGTTCGGCGATCATCAACACAGGGTCGGTGACAGGCATTCGCGGCAGCAAGGAACTTGTCGACTATTCAATGACGAAGGGTGGCATACATGCCTTTACCAGGGCGCTTGCCGCCAACTTGGTGGACAAGGGCATCCGGGTAAATGCCGTGGCACCGGGACCGGTCTGGACACCGCTCAATCCGTCCGACAAGGAGCCTCAGGATGTCTCGACCTTCGGGGCGAAAACACCGATGAAGCGGCCCGCGCAGCCCGAAGAGATCGCACCCGCATATGTGTTCCTCGCATCACCCCACTGTTCCAGCTACATCACCGGGGAGATCCTGCCGGTAATTGGCGGATACTGAAGCCACATGGGATCGAATGGGGCTTCCAGCCGTTTGCCGAAGGCGAGACGGAGGGTCCGATCATGATCAAACATCATAGCGACAAGCCTGGCGAGGCAGTTGCGCTCATCGACCGCTAAAGGGAAATCTAAGCTGGACGCAATTGCCCCTTGAAGGAGCAAACCGCCAGTTGAGTGCTCTTACCTGGCGCCGGCGACCGCGGTGCCGATTTCCTTCAGGATGCGGAAACGCGCTTCAGAGGGAGATTTCTTTCACGAGCGGTCTCAGCAAGATCCTGCTCCAAGGCTGAAGAGGCTGAAGGCCCATCGAGTTGGTGAGCTTACCAATGGGCCTTCATCACGAGGGGCGACCGAGAGACCAGCCCCCAGGATATCGCAACGCGGGTTGCGGGTTTTCGTTCCCGAGAAGACGCTGCATTGCTGCGGCCTTCGTCGGAACCCAACGGTTAATGCCGAGTTACGGTCTGAAGGAGGCGATCAGTCGGAGGTCGTCGGAGATGCGACATGACCGTCGAAGAAGTTCTTTACATCATGGTTATCTTGGCCGCCCTAGGTACTATCATCTGGCAGATGAGCTGAAAAACCGGGGAGCGCTTGACATGCAGGCTGTATCTTGCCGTAGGTGCCGCCGGCGGGCTTTTTTTGCCGACTGACTTCTAGGCAAACGATCAGCGGAACAAGCACCGAGCTATGCCAAGCTTGTTCCCGTATAGCGGCTCTGCACGGCATGTGCGATCGCGTCGCGACTCTCCCCCGGCTCCAGTTTCTCGTTGCGTTCGATAGCGTGGGCCTCGGCGGCGAGTTCCTTGTCCTTGACCTGATCGCGGAACCATTTCGAATAGTCCCCGCTCCTGAGGTGGTGTTCCCAGGTCGCGTCGTCGATACCTTCGGCGATATGCAGGAACATCATCAGGTTCTGGGCTTTCAATCGGAGCGCACCATCGACACCGCGGAAATAGAAGCTGCTGTCTCCAAGATCGCCTTCTGCATACTTGCGTTTGTGCCGCGTTCTCGCCTGTTTTGGCCTGTCTACCTTAATCTTCCGCACCGGCTGTTCGGTGGTGCGATTCCAGAACAGGATTTCTTGCTGAGCTGGTTCGTCTGACCACTTTGGAGGATCGATGCCGACAGCCTCGGAACATGTGGCAAGGATCTGGCTGGCATCCGCCCCAAGCGCCATGACCGTTTCAACTTTTTGCAGCACGTCCTTCGAGATCAGATTGGGGTGCACCGTCACCAGTACGGTTGCCGGAAGGTCCTTGGGCAAGGCAAAGGAGTTTCCAACTCGCGCCGCCGGCATAAGATGATGCGCCTCATCGATTACGAGCCAGTGCGGGCGACCTTTTCGCGCCCTGAGCGAGCCAAGCTCCGGAAGAAGCTTGGCGAAATAGTCCGGCCTCTCGTCGGTCTTGAGGCCAAGCATGTTGACAGCGACGTTGGTCGCAGGACTATCGAGCAGGTCCATGACCTCGCGAATGCTAGGTGGCGCATTAGCGTCGCCCACAACCACGACATTGTCGAGATGACTGTAATCGCCTTCGGGATCGAGTACGCAGAATTGGTAGCCCTTCTCGACGAAGCGCTCCGTCAACAGCGTTGCCAGCGTGGACTTACCGATTCCGGACGTTCCCGAAATAAGGCTGCCGCCGCCATAGGGTGAAATGACAGCCGGCACCCCGGCCCGATCGGCACCGACGTGTATCCGCTGCCTCGAGCAGGTCATGAGCTCGGCATCTTTTTCGAGGATCTTGGCGGCAAGTTCCGCGACACCAGCCCCCCGGGCTGCTCGTGTCGTGGCATCCGCTGTTTCCTTCAGAGTCGGCAAGGCGTTGGCGACAGCGACACCGTAACCGACAGCTTGCAAGAAGGCGTGGTCGTTCTCCGCATCTCCGATCCCGACGACATTGTGCGCGGAAAGGCCTAGTTCCTCCAGTGCAGCGGCAAGGCCGCTCGCCTTGTTCACTCCGCTGGGCAGCACCATCACCGCACCCTTGTTGAAGATGATCTTGAGCTCGAGGCCAAGTTTGCGGATTTCGTCCAGGACGATAGCCTCGTTTGGGACCAGGGTGGCTACGATGGTCTGCCCGACATATAGCGGTACGACCTCTCTTTCTCGCAGCCTGGAGACGAATGCCGCCGATGGCGCTGGAGCCAACGACCGCGCTTTACGAGTTGCCGGGTCGTAGAGCAAAGCCCCGTTCTCGGCGACAATCCTGTCGAAAATCTCGTGCTCGGGAAAGACGCGTTGCAAATCGGGCAGCTCCCGCCCGGTTACGAGCAGCAGCTTGCGCCCGGATTCCTTCAGTTTGCCCATAGCCTCAAGCGTATCTGCAGACACGCAGCCATGATCGGCAAGGGTTTCGTCATAGTCGGTGGCCAGTGCCAATGCATACATCGGATCACATACTCGTTTCAGGATGTGGGTTAACCACCCAGCCACCTGTTCGTTCCCTGCCCTCCGCGTGGAAACTCCATGGAAAAATCTGGAACCATCGCCGTTCGGAGGGATTTTCCCAAGGGCGGCGTGTGAATGAACGACGACAGGAAAACCAATGAAAATTGCCCAGGTTGCGCCGCTCTACGAGAGCGTGCCTCCCCGGCTATACGGCGGAACGGAACGGATCATCAGCTACCTGAGCGATGGCCTCGTTGATCTCGGACATCAGGTGACGCTTTTTGCCAGCGCCGAATCCGAGACGCGTGCCGAGTTGGTGGCGACGCGAGATTGCGCCTTGCGCCTCGATCCCTCGTTCCCGGTTTCGGCAATCGCGGCGCATCTGTCTGCGCTGCATGAAGTCCGCCGCCGCGCTGGGGACTTCGACATCATCCACTTCCATCTCAGCCATTTTCTCCACTTCCCGTTCTTTGAGGACATGGCATGGAAGACGGTTACCACCCCGCATGGCCGTCTCGACTATCGGGATCTTCCAAGCGCCTACAAGCACTGGCCCCGGTTCCCATTGATTTCCATCTCGGACCGTCAGCGATATCCTCTCGCTGACGCGAACTGGCTCGCCACGGTCCAGCATGGTCTGCCATCACGAGCACCGGGCTCTGTCGAATGGGCCGGCTCAGGCAAGTACCTGGCGTTCCTGGGGCGGCTGTCGCGCGACAAGCGTCCTGATCGGGCTATCGAGATCGCGATCCGAAGTGGTTATCCGCTCAAGATCGCGGCAAAAATCGGCGATGACGACCGAAGCTACTTTCGAGACAAGATTGAGCCGCTGATCGACGGCTCCAGCGTGGAGTTCGTCGGGGAGATCGATGAAAGCCAGAAGGACGAATTCCTGGGCAACGCCACAGCTCTGCTGTTCCCGATAGACTGGCCGGAACCCTTTGGATTGGCCGTAATCGAAGCCATGTCGGTGGGTACGCCAGTTGTCGCCTGGGACAATGGCGCGATGCCGGAGATCGTGGACGAGAACCTCACCGGAGCTATAGTCGATAGCATCGAAGCCGCCGTGGAAGCGGTTCATCGTGTTGCCAAACTGGACCGTTCGACGGTCCGTGCCACGTTCCAACGCCGCTTCACGGCCGAACGCATGGCGCGAGACTATGCCAACGCATACGCGCAACTCCTCGCCCTGCATGACCGATCCGGGAATTGAAAACATGGCCCAGCTCGACGAACGCCATCTCGACCCCGCGGTAGCCCTTGCCACCCTCGACGATACGCCCCCGAGGGCTCCACATCGACAGTTTGCCCTGAAAGACGGAGATTGCTTTGTCGTCACCAACGACCGTGGCGATATCCAAGGCCGCGGCGACGGCTTCTTTCGCGACGATACCCGCGTTCTGTCCCTGTTTCGCTTGACGGTCGGAGGCCGCGAGCCCTCGCTCCTGGGAGCATCCCTCAGCCAGGACAACATCATTTTCACGGCAAATCTGACCAACATGCCGATGGAGCACGTGCCCCAGGGCGTAATCCACATCGAGCGCTCGCGCTTGCTGTGGCAGGATCGGATGTATGAACGCATCCGGCTGTGGAACTACGGCGAACGGGATATGCAGATGCCCCTGTCGCTCGAATTCGATGCCGATTTTCGTGACATGTTCGAAGTCCGCGGCAGCACGAGACCCAAACGCGGCAAGACATTTGCAAGCGAGACATCGGCTGGTCACGTGTTGCTCAAATATGAAGGTCTGGACACCCTGGTCCGGCAGTCGGTGATCTCGTTCTCCGAACAACCGGTCCAGCTGAGCGCCGGAAGCGCCGAGTTCCGCATTGCTCTCCCCCGCCATGACGGCTTTTCCTTGTTCATCGAAGTTGGCACCAGCAACGTCGAACGGCCGAGCCGCGAACGCTATCGGTCGGCTGCTGCACATGCTCGATGGCGGATGCGTGCCAAGCGTCGGCACGGCGCGACACTTCATAGTTCGGGCCGGGTCTTCAACGACTGGATGTCTCGCGCTCGCGCCGACATCGCTCTTTTGACGACCGAACTGCAGACGGGTCCTTATCCTTACGCCGGCATCCCCTGGTTCTCGACCGCATTTGGTAGGGACGGTGTCATCTCGGCCCTCCAGATGCTGTGGCTCAATCCGGGCCTCGCCAAGGGCGTTCTCGCATTCCTTGCTCTGCATCAGGCGACCGAGACCCTAGCGTTCAGCGATTCCCAGCCCGGAAAGATTATGCATGAAACCCGCAAAGGCGAGATGGCGGCACTCCGAGAGCTGCCGTTCGGCCGCTATTATGGTGGCGTGGACACCACTCCACTCTACATCTACCTCGCGAGCGCCTATGCGAAGCGTACAGGCGACATGGCCTTCATCGAGCAGCTCTGGCCATCACTTCGGGCGGCGGCCGGCTGGATGGATGCCATGCAGGCACAGCATCCCAAAGGTCTCGTTGCCTACAAGAGAGCCTCCGAGACCGGACTGTCCAACCAGGGATGGAAGGACAGTTCCGATGCGATCTTCCACGCCGATGGCAGTATTCCCAAGGGACCGATCGCGCTGGTGGAGGTCCAGGGATATGTCTTTGCAGCCTATCGCGGCCTGGCCCAGTTGGCCGCCCGGCGTGGAGAAAGCGATCTGGCGAAGAACTGGGAAGACAACGCCGAGCGAATGCGTGCCTCCGTCGAGCGCGTCTTCTGGATGGAAGACCGCGGCTACTATGCCATAGCCATTGACGGCGAGGGTCGTCCCTGCAAGGTGCGTGCCTCCAATGCCGGGCACCTGCTTTACGTCGGTCTGCCGTCAAAGGACCGTGCCCGGCAGCTGTCCGAGGCCCTGCAGACAGCGGCGTTCCAAACCGGGTGGGGCGTTCGAACGCTCGCAGACGACGAGACCCCATTCAACCCGATGTCCTATCACAATGGTTCGATATGGCCGCACGATACCGCGATCTGCGGCGCGGGCATGGCGCAATACGGTGAACGCGACAGCGTGGTCAGACTGATGAGCGGTACCTTCGAGTCCGCCGTGCACTTCAACATGCGGCTGCCGGAACTGTTCTGCGGATTCACGCGGTCACCTGGCGAAGCACCGGTCGCTTATCCCGTCGCGTGCCTTCCCCAGGCATGGTCTTCGGGCTCGGCATTCATGCTCATGCAGGCGTGTCTGGGTCTGGAAGTCGACGGCTTCGAAAGCGAAATCCGGGTAAGCCGTCCAAGATTGCCAATCGGCATAGATACTCTGACCATCCGACGATTGAGAGTCGGCAATGTCGAAGTGGACGTGCATTTCCAGCGCGTTGGCGACCGCGTTGCGTGCTTCCTCGATGCCAGGGACGAAGGACGAGCGCCTCTCGTCGTCCGCAGTTGATCAAATCCAACTCCTGGGAGGAACTGATCCTCCGGGGATGAGTTGAGGTTCGGGTCAGGCACATGGTCGGCCCGATCTTCCTTTCATCCACTGAGGGCCAGCGGGCATGACCGACACAGCATTCTTGACCCTGGCCGGACTTGCCGCCGTGACGCTCCTGGTGTCGGCGGTTGCCTTGTGGTTTTCCATTTCAGCCATGCGTCGCGGGCCGGCATCAAAGCATGTGCCGCCGCCGGAACAACCCGCCAACGCCCAACTGCTTCCGGAGTTTGAGCAGAACAGTCGTCCGTCCGAGACCCCGCACATCACCTGGTCGCCCCAGATGATGCGGCAGGTAATCGCCCGCGACCTACCGGAGGCAGAGATCATCCTCGTCTCGAACAGGGAACCCTACATTCACGACCTTAGGGATGGTGAGGTCGAGATGCTGGTTCCGGCCAGTGGGCTGGTGTCTGCCCTGGAGCCTGTCATGCGGGCCTGTGCTGGCACCTGGATCGCCCACGGTGGCGGCAGTGCTGATCATCTGGTCGTCGACGAGCATGACCGCATCGACGTTCCTCCAGGGAGACCTGCCTACACTCTCAGCCGTGTCTGGCTCAGCGAGGAAGAACAGAATGGCTATTATCTGGGTTTCGCCAACGATGGACTTTGGCCGCTCTGCCACATTGCTTTTACCCGACCGGTGTTCCGGGCAAGCGACTGGGAGGCATACAAGGCAGTGAACCAGAAGTTCGCAGATCGCGTCGTCAAGGAAGCACGTACCTCTGACCCCGTCGTTCTGGTTCAGGATTATCACTTCGCGCTCTTGCCCCGGATGGTGCGCGAGAAACTTCCCGATGCCACCATCATCACCTTCTGGCACATCCCTTGGCCGAATTCGGAAGTGTTCAGCATCTGTCCCTGGCGCGAACAGATCCTCGACGGACTGCTCGGCAGCTCGGTCGTCGGGTTCCATATCCAATTCCACTGCAACAACTTCACCGAGAGCGTCGATCGCTTCCTGGAAAGCCGCATTGAACGCGAGCATTCATCGATATCGTATGGCGCTCAGACGACGCTGGTTCACCCCTATCCAATCTCGATCGAGTGGCCTCCCACAGTCCTTGAAAACCAGCCGTCAGTTCAGGATTGCCGCGACAGGCTAACTGATCGCTTCAATCTTCCGGCAGGCACGAGGCTGCTGGTCGGTGTGGAGCGACTGGATTACACCAAGGGCATCATCGACCGATTCCTAGCACTGGAGCAGCTATTCCTTCGGCACCCGGAATGGCTTGGCAAACTGGTTTTCGTCCAGATTGCAGCTCCGAGCCGGGGGACCCTGCCTGCCTACAAGCACTTGCACGACGAGTGCCGTGCCTTTGTCGAGGCGTTCAACGAACGGTTCGGGCACCAGCAATACCAGCCGATCCTGCTGCTCGACCAACACCACAACCAGGGCGACATCTACAGTGCCTATCGCGCTGCTGACGCGTGCGTCGTCAGCAGCCTCCATGACGGGATGAACCTTGTAGCCAAGGAATTCGTCGCCTCGCGGGATGATGAGCAAGGTGTGCTGATCCTCAGCACGTTCGCCGGCGCATCGCGCGAGTTGCTCGATGCCCTGATCGTCAATCCATTCGATCCCACGGCGATGGGCGACGCGATGCTGCGGGCCATCACCATGTCTGCGGACGAACAGCGCGACCGAATGATCCGCCTGCGCGATGTCGTCCGCACCAATAACGTCTATCGCTGGGCTGGCACCATGCTTCAGGACGCAGCCCGACTGCGTCTGCGTCAACGCGCTATGGATGCCGACGGGGGAAGCATGACCGCCACGCCCTCCAACAAGCTGACCCCGGCGCTCCTGCAAAGGCTTTTCCGCAAACCCAAGAGCTTGCGCCAGACATTGGAGCGGCGGAACTACCCAAGGGCATCAGCGGCGCGGCGAGGTGCCTCTAAGCCATCTGCTGGACCACAAGGGTCAACACCCCGTCCTCGGTAACGCCGGCAGCAACCACCTGGCTTGGATCAAGCCCGATGGACGCAAGCGTTATGACTGCTTGCCTCGTTTCCCCGATGATACCCTGCATCTTCTTCAGATCGCCGGCGGCAGTTTCATTGACGATCGTCTCCACCTCCTGTTTGGCGGGCGGATTCAACGTCTCGAATGGGATGACGATCACGTCGCTGTACACCTCGTCCGGGTCAAGCTGCGGAGATGCAAGGTCCGGCGGAATTGTCTGCGGAAGTGTTTCCTGAGCGATGGCCAAGCCACAGAACATGCCTGCAGCCAGGAAGAATGGAAGCAAGACCTTCATCATACTGGCCTCCTCTACACGCCCGGTCCTCTCACGGGCTCTCAAAGGGTGTCTGTCTCGAACCCATCGCAGAGCAGATGGTTCCAACAATCATTACAAGGCAAAAAGATCGGCATCTCGATCCTCGCGCCCTATGATGGACGAACAGACGATCTCGGCGGCAAGACGAGAGTATGTGATCCCGTTCCCTCCGTATCCCATGATCGCGAATACTCTTGGTCGACGTGGCACTGCTCCGATGTACGGCAGGCCAGTCTCGGTCGTCCCGAACGAACCCGTCCAAGCGAACTCTGGCGTTGCATCGAGTTGCGGCAAGAGTCGCTTCAATTTCCGCGACAGATTGCGAGATTTCGCAGCAATCAGGGAATCCCTCCTTTTCTCGTCGGTGAAGTCCTCATCCTCACCGCCGCAGATGACTCTCCCGTCCGGAAGAGCACGCAGGTAGAGATATGGATCCGAGGCTTCCCAGATCATGACTTCGTTTGGCCAGATAGAGCGCTTCTGCCGAGAAGTGGCTATCGCCCATGTTGAGATGATCCGGTGACCAGCCGGCCCTTGAATCCCCTTCATAAGTTCGTAGCCAGTCGCGACCACGGCATGGGATGCAGCTATCGTCGGGCCAGCTTTAGTTGAGACGACCACCTCGCCACCATTCGATACGATTCCGACAGCTTCGACCGGACTGTAAAGTCTTGCGCCGCGTCCATGCGCCCGGTTCAGCAGACCAGCAGTTAGTTTGCGAGGGTCAAGCGTCAGGGCTTCATGGCTTAAGATCGCTCCCTTTCTAACAAGCCCAAACTGCTCGTGAAGGTCAGCCATCGACAGGTAGGTCGAGTGCACGCCGCAATGGCAACGGGCGGCCACCTCCTCTCGAAGGTCATCTGGAGACAGAATGTCTCCAGCGAGATAAAGGGATTGTCGAAACTGCAGCCGACAATCCAGGCTGAGTTCCTTGATCCTCGCCTGCAGGTTCATCAATGCAGACCTTGACCTAATCCAGGCGCGCTGCGCGTTGTCTCGGCCTATGCGACGTGCCAATAGTGTCAGCGGCTGGTCGATCTCGTACATTACAAGTGCCGTCGTCGCAGCCGTAGATCCGGCGATCGGACCGCGGCGATCAATGCACGCAACTGCCAAGCCGCTGTCAGTCAGCGCATCAGCCGCCATTGCTCCACTGATGCCCATGCCGACGATCACTACATCGACCCTGATGTCGCTGTTCAGTTGGTCAGTGGAAATGGCAGGTAGGCGATAGGCCGACCAGACCGAGCGTCCCGTCCTTAGATCCAATTGGCGCGCCAAATGCGATGCCCCCGACAAACACGGCTGGTTGTAGGCAACGCCTCCATACCGTCATTGTTCCCCCGTCCTTGGCTGCAAGGATCATTACCCGCGCTGCTGGCGGCGCGCAGATGCTAGTTCATCTGGAGTCGGCGAGCGGTTCGAGTCGCGACTGCTGCAACTGCAACAGCGAGGCGAGCCGCCATTTTGCGCGCTCCAGAACTATGGTCAGTTCTCGATCGAGAGCGCCCTGCCGTCCCATTTTATGAGGAACACCTCGTTACGCGCCCTGGCTTCACTGTCTTCGCCGCCGACAACGAGCATGCCTCCGGGTACCGAGAACGAAGCGCCATAGCCGAGCCCCGTCGGCAGCTTGCCGACCTCCTGCCAAGCCTTGCCGTCGAAGGCGTAGATCTCGTCGCGCCAGCCCTTCTTGAGCCCTTCATGGGCGAACCACTTGCCCGCATCGGCGTTTGCCTGGGCGCCGACAAAATTGCCGCCGCCGGCGATGAGAACGATACCGTCGGCCTTGCCAGCGAAAGCGCCAGCAACGCCTTCCTGGCGGCTGTTGGCAACTGGCCTGGGTAGGTCGGCCAGCTTCTGCCATGAGGCAGAATGGCCATCGACCTTGACCTGCTTGACCTCGGGCGTACGCAAGCCGGGCTTGATCTCGCCGCTGATGACGGTGAAGGCATCGCCGCCTAGCGCCACCACGGCGGGGTCGCAGTTGGGCAGGAACGGGTTGTCGCCAAGGCTGCTCCAGCTGTTCGCCCCGGGATCGTAGGACAGCACCTTGGCGTTCCAGCGATAGTCCGTGGGCTTCATTCCCATGTAGCCGTCGACCAGCTTCTTGTAACCTTCCGGGTTTTTGTCCTTGTCGGTGGCGGCGACGTCGGCGAGATATCTGTCGAACAATTCCTTGTTGTAGCCGCCAACGATGGCGATGCGGCCGTCCTTCAGCGACAGCGCCCTGGCGCCCGACAGGCCGACCGGCGTTACCGTTTCGACCTTGGCCCAGACGTCGGCGGTCGTGTCATAGGAATAGACCGTGTCGAAGATGACAGGCGACTTTGCGTCCGCACTTGCCTTGCCGTTGCCGGAGAAGATGAAAACCCTGCCGCCCGAGACGGCCGCAGCCGCGCCATTGGTCGCCGGGCCGGCAAAAGCGGCGCGCTTGGCCCAGCCCGAGGCGGGATTGGTGAGATCAAGCGCGTAGAAGTCGGTGCCGGCAGAACCGAGGCCGACGTAAGCCGTATCGCCGACGCGCACGGCGACGCCGTTCTTGATGCCGACGGGCAGGTCCGGCCAGGCGTCAGCGGCCATGGCCGTCCCCGAGGACAGGAAAATTGCGGCAGCGGTCATGACCAGGACTTTCGACATAGGGTTTCGGGACATGCAGGCACTCCTCTCCATTGTGTTGCGTGCAGGGGTGACGGTGGTCGAGGCAGCGCGCGAGAGGGCACGGTCGGCGTCGAACGCACCGACTTCGGTAAATGAGTAGCGCACCGTCGCCGGCTGCAGGCGAGCTCGGCTTTCGACCCGATGAGGCCGAACGGTCAGACGGCATCCGGTTCGCAGAGCTGTGGACGACAGCACGATGGCCGGCACGCGGCGGCGAATGCGCTTCGGTCGTCCAGGCATGTGCGCTATCCCTCTGATGGAAATAAGCAACAAGTGGGCATTCTAATATCCCGTTGACAGATATCCTACAAGTGGGTAGGTACTCCATTCATAGCTGTTTTTCGGAACGCCCACAGGCAACCGGAGACGAAGATGAGCCTGAAATCGATCAAGCCCCTGAAGCGCGCGCCGCTTTTGCATGTGTCTGTGCAGGAAAGCCTGCGTGCCTATATCGACGACAACGGCCTCGCGGCCGGTGCGCCGCTGCCGCCGGAAGGCGAGCTCGCCAACCAGCTCGGCGTCAGTCGCAACTCGGTGCGCGAGGGCATCAAGGCGCTGGAATCGCTCGGTGTGGTGGAATCACGGCGCGGTATCGGCGTCTTCGTCAAGGCATTCTCATTCGAGCCTTTGCTCGAGAACCTGGCCTACGGGCTCGGTGACGCGCTGAAGCAGATCGAGGAGGTCATCACCATCCGCCGCACGCTCGAGGTCGGCCTCATCGACAGGACACTGGCGCTGATCGGCAAGCACGACATCGCCGAGCTGCGCGAGACGCTCGACAAGATGAAGGCGCTGGCCGAACGCGGCGAGAGCTTCCCCGAAGAGGACCGCCACTTCCACTATCTGTTGTTCCGCTGCCAGGACAACGAGGTGCTGTCGCGCCTGATCGAGGTGTTCTGGCTGGCCTTCTACAAGGCCTCCGACTTCGTCAACCTCGACAATGCCGACCCTGTCCAGACTTGGCGCGACCACGCGGCAATCGTCGACGCGGTCGAGGCCGGCGACCTCGCCGCCGCCCGGGACCGGCTCGACAACCATTATGCGGGCATCAATCGCGTGATCGCCGACAACAAGACAAATCAGTCAAACGGGAGGAGTACATGAACTACAGGACGATGATCTCGGCGCTTGCCTTGTCGGCGGCGCTCTTCGCAGGTGCTGCCACGACGGCCGCGCCGGCCTTTGCCCAGGGGGCAACCATCTCGGGCGGCTTCGATGTCGGCCCCGGCGGCTTCCAGGGCAACTTTAACCCGTTGGCCGCCACCGGCGGCTTCACCTGGCTCGTCACCTATTTCGAGCCACTGGTGATCTATGACGACAAGCTCGCCAACGTCATCGGCGCGCTGGCCGAACGCTATGAGGTCAGCGCCGACCAGAAGGCCTACACCTTCAAGCTCGTCGACACCAAATGGCACGACGGCAAGCCGTTTACCTCGAAGGACGTGAAGTTCACCATCGAGCTTGCCAAGAACGACAAGGCAGGCTCCGTGTTCGCCGCCCGCCTCGGAGCAATCGACGCCGTCGAGACCCCCGACGACCGCACCGTGATCGTCAAGCTAAGCACGGCCACGCCGAGCATGCTCGACACGCTGACCAAGCTGATGATGCTGCCTGAGCACGCGCTCGCTTCGATCCCGGCCGAACAGATCGCCAAGAATGCCTGGTGGTCGACCTCGCCTTTGGGCACAGGACCGTTCAAGTTTACCAAATATGTCGCCGACCAGTATGTCGAGCTCGCCGCCAATCCCGACTACCACGGCGGCAAGCCGGCGGCCGAAAAACTGATCAACCGCTATTTCGCCAATCCGGCGGCGGCCATCGCAGCGCTCCGCGCTGGCGAGATCCAGTTCACCTATGTCGATTCCAACGACGTTTCGACCTTCACCGGCGACAACGCCTTCACCGTCATCGAGGGCGACTCCTATGTCGTCAACTATGTCGGCTTCAACCAGGAAGTGCCTTTGTGGAAAGACCTCAAGGTCCGCCAGGCCTTCATGCATGCCATCAACCGCGACGCCATCATCCAGAGCCTCTATGGCGGCGCCGCAAAACCGGCCAACTGCGTCTATGTCGCCGACCGGCTGGTGCCCCAGGGTATCGACCCCTACGCCTATGATCCCGAAAAGGCCAAGCAGCTGCTCGCCGAGGCCGGCTGGGACAAGATCAACGGCGACAAGCCGATCACCATCCTGACCTATTACACCTCGCCGCTGGCCACCAACGTGCTGGCCGCCATGCAGGCGATGCTCGCCCAGGTCGGCATCAACATCGTGCCGCGCGCCGTCGACACGCCGACCTACAATTCGGTCGTCTACCAGCAGTCGGGCAATGCAGGCGACTTCCCGCTGATCTATGCCGGCCTGCAGAACGGGCCTGATGCCTCGAACATCAATATCGGCCTCAACGAAAAGCAGATCCCGCCGGCCGGCGCCAATCTGATGCGCATCCGCATGCCCGAGGTGACCGGCGCGCTCGACGCCGCCCTTGCCGAGACGGACGCCGCCAAGCGCGACGCCCGCTACCAGGACGTCTGCAAGGCGACCAACGCCAACCTGCCCTGGGGCACGATGTGGGTCGCCAACCGTTACGGCGTGGCCTCGAGCAAGCTCAAGGACTTCGTCTGGACTCCGGCGCCTGCCGGTGGCCCCTACCAGGCCCACCCGGAAAAGTGGTCGATCGCCGAATAGGCCAACTCCTCCCTCGGGGGGGGCGGCCATCCCAGTGGTCGTCCCCCAATTTTCTCCGGACGCCTGTTTCCTGCCGGACGCTTGTTTCCCCGGGGAAGCCGGCTTCTTGCTGGAGCCCGTTTGTTGCTGGATGCCCGTTTCTTGCTGGATACTTGCCGCCGCTGGCCTCGCTATCCGTTCGACAGAGAGCCCCAATGCTCCGCTATTGCCTCAATCGCCTGTTGATCGGGCTCGGCATGCTGCTCGCACTGACAGTGCTGATCTTCGTGCTGCTGCAGCTGACGCCGGGCGATCCGATTGACGCCTATATCGACCCCAACGTTGCCATGTCGAAGGAGGCGATGGACGCGCTTCGCGCCCAGCTCGGCCTCGACCGGCCGCTGCCGGTGCAATATCTCGCCTGGCTGTCGCAGGCCGTGCAGGGCAATCTCGGCCACTCGCTGCAGCGCTTCAACGAGACCGTTTCAGGCCTCATCGTCTCGCGCATCGGCCCGACGCTCCTGTTGATGGGGGCGGGCCTGGCGATCGCGATCATCATAGGCATCGCGTCCGGCATCGTCAGCGCCGTGCGCCGCAACTCCTTGTCCGACTACTCCTTTTCGGTGCTGGCGCTGCTCGGCATTTCGAGCCCGGCCTTCCTGACCGCCTTCCTCGGCCTGTACCTGTTTTCGGTCCGGCTGAAATGGGCGCCGTCCGGCGGCATGCTGACGCCGGCCAGCGATTTTTCGGTCGGCGACCTTCTGCACCACCTGATCCTGCCGGCCTGCGTTCTGTCCATCGGCCATGCCGCGTTGATCATGCGCTACATGCGCGCCTCGATGCTCGAGGTGCTGAACCAGGACTATGTCCGCACCGCCCGCGCCAAGGGCGTTAAGGAGTTCTGGGTGGTGACCAAACATGCGCTGCGCAATGCGCTTCTGCCCGTCGTCACGCTGATCGGCTCGACGATCGGCCTCGCCGTCGGCGGCGCGATCTTCATCGAGAGCGTGTTCAACTGGCCGGGCATGGGCCTGCTTTTGATCAGCGCTGTCGAGACCCGCGACTATCCCGTCATCATGGGGGCGACGCTGGTCATCGGCGCCTGCGTCATATCAGTCAACATCCTGACCGACCTTGCCTATGCCGTCATCGACCCGCGCATCGAGGTGGCCTGACATGAGTTTGCTGACCCTGTCCTCGACCGGCCCGATGGCCCGCGCCTACAACCGCTTCACCCAGAACCGGGCAGCACTTTTCGGCGTGGCACTGCTCTTGCCCATGCTGGTTGCCGTGCTCACCTATCCGCTGTGGCTGCCTTACAAGCCCAACGACATCGACCTCCTGGCGATGAATGGCGCCCCGTCCTTTAAGCATTGGTTCGGCAGCGATGGCGTCGGGCGCGATGTATTGGCCCGCACGCTCGAGGGCGGCCGCATCTCGCTGCTGGTGGCGGTCTCCTCGGTCGTCATGTCGACTGCGATCGGTTTCCTAGTCGGCGCCATCTCGGCCTTTGGCGGCCGCTGGGCCGATGCGCTTGCTATGCGCTCCGTCGACCTCGCAATGACACTGCCACCGGTCATCTTCCTGCTCGTGCTCGCCTCGATCGTCGGTTCGGGCATCTGGTCGACCGTCGTGGTCATCGCGCTGCTGTCCTGGCCGGTGCTGTCGCGCATGATCCGCGCCCGGCTTCTGGAGCTGCGCGAACGCGAGTTCGTCATGGCCTCGCGCGGCATGGGTGCTGGCCTCGGCCACCTGCTGTTCCGCCACGGCCTGCCCAATTCGATCGACATCCTCGTCGTCTACGCCACGCTGCAGGTCGCCAACGCCATCCTGCTCGAGGCCGGCCTGTCCTTCCTCGGCCTGGGCGTGCCACCACCCGCCGCAAGCTGGGGCAACATGCTGAACGCCGCGCGCTCGACGGCGGTGCTCGAACAATTCCCCTGGCAATGGCTGTTCCCGGGCGGGGCGCTGGTCCTTGTCGTGCTTGCCATCAACTTCATCGGCGACGGTCTGAGAGATGCTTTCGACCCCCGCGCCGAACTCAACTAACCCCTGGAAGAGAAGCTAAAAATGTCCAAGTTCTTCGGTGTCGTTCCTCCCGTCGTCACCCCGCTCAACGACGATTTTTCCGTCGACTACGCCTCCTATACGCGGGTCCTCGAATATCTCATCGACAATGGCTGCCACGGCCTGTTCCCGCTCGGATCGACAAGCGAAGTGGTGTTTTATGACGATGCCGAGCGTCGCAAGATCCTCGAACACACGGTCAAGGTCGCCAATGGCCGCGTGCCCGTGATCGCCGGTGTCATCGACCCGACAACCGACCGCGTCATCCGCCACGCCCGCACCGCAAAGGACGTCGGTGCCGACGCCGTCGTCGTCACAGCACCCTTTTACACCATCACCAACCAGACCGAGACGCTCGACCACTTCCGCATGATCCGCGACGCCGTCGACCTTCCGCTGATCGCCTACGACATCCCGGTCTGCGTCAACACCAAGCTCGCCCGCCAGACGGTGGTGACGCTAGCCAAGGAAGGCACGATCATCGGCCTCAAGGACTCCTCCGGCGACGATGGCAACTTCCGCTACGCGCTGAGCGATCTCGCCGGCAACAAGGACGTGTTCCTCATGACCGGTTCGGAAATTGTCGTCGACAACGCGTTGCAGATGGGCGCCCACGGCGTCGTTCCTGGCCTCGCCAATGTCGACCCAGCCGGCTACGTCCGTCTCTGGAACCACGCCGAGAAAGGCGACTGGGACGCCGCGCGCAAGGAGCAAGAGCGGCTCTGCCGGCTGTTCGAGATCGTCTGGGTCGCCGCCGGTCGCGTCAGCGGCGGTGCATCAGGCGTCGGCGGCTTCAAGACAGCGATGCGCAGCCTGGGCGTCATCTCGACCAACGTCATGGCCCGCCCGCGCGCTCCGCTCAACGACACCGAGGCGCGCAAGATCGACGAGATCCTGCGCTCGGTCGGCCTGCTCAACTGAGGTCGCCGATGAGCACCGAACCGATCCTCGAAATCAAGGGCCTGAGGACCGTTTTCCGGGTACGTGGGCGGGAGATCGCTGCCGTCAACGGCATCGACCTGGTCGTGCGTCCGGGCGAGACTGTGGCGCTTGTCGGGGAATCGGGTTCGGGCAAGTCGGTCACCAGCCTGTCGGTCATGCGGCTGCTCGCCCGCAAGATCGGCGCGATCGACGCGGGCCAGATGCTGTTCCGTGGCAAGGACGGCAAGGTCCGCGACCTTGCCATCCTTACAGAAGAAGAGATGCGGCGTATCCGCGGCAACGACATCGGCATGGTGTTCCAGGAGCCGATGACCAGCCTCAATCCCGTCTACACAGTGGGTGACCAGATATCGGAATCGCTGCGCGTCCATCGCGGCACGGGCAAGCACGAGGCGCTGGAAGCTGCCGTCGCCCTGCTCGACAAAGTCGGGATCCCCGATGCGCGCCGCCGCGCCGGCCAGTATCCGCACGAAATGTCTGGCGGCATGCGCCAGCGCGCCACCATCGCCATGGCGCTCGCCTGCGACCCGACGCTGCTGATCGCCGACGAGCCGACGACGGCGCTCGACGTCACCATCCAGGCGCAGATCCTCGAGCTGATGCAGGGACTGCAGCGCGAGCGCGGCATGGGTATGCTGTTCGTCACCCACAATCTCGGCGTCGTTGCCGAGATCGCACATCGCGTCGCGGTCATGTATGCCGGCCGCATCGTCGAATTCGGCCCGGTGGCCGAGGTCTTCCGCAAGCCGCGCCACCCCTACACGATTGGCCTGCTCAACTCGATGCCTCGGCTTGGTGCTGCCACCGCCATGAAACGCGCCGGCGAAAAGCTTAATGCCATTCCCGGCATGGTGCCGAGCCTCGCCAACATGCCATCCGGCTGCGCCTTCGCGCCGCGCTGCAGCTTCGCCGTCGACGCATGCCGCACCACCATTCCCGAACTCGCCAGCGTCGCAGCCGGCCACGGCAGCCGTTGCATCCGCTGGCAGGAGATCGCCCGATGACCCCAGCCCCGCTTCTTTCGGTCCGTGGCCTCGCAAAGCACTACCAGACGCGCGGTGCGACGCTGAAGATCCTAGAAAACATCTCTTTCGACGTCGCCAGGGGCGAGGTGGTCGGGCTGGTCGGCGAGTCCGGCAGCGGCAAGACCACGATCGGCCGCTCTGTACTTCGGCTGATCGATCCTACTTCCGGTGAGGTGACGTTCGACGGCACCGACATCACCAGGCTGTCGCATAGCGAGATGCGGCGCAGGCGGCCGCGCATGCAGTACATTTTCCAAGACCCATACGCCTCGCTGTCGCCGCGCATGACCATCGGCGAGATCCTGACCGAGGGGCTCGATATCCAAGGCATCGGCACCAAGGCAGAGCGTCTGGAGCGGGCGAACAAGGCGCTGGAGCAGGTCGAACTGCCGCCCGATGCCATCAACCGCTACGCCCACGAGTTCTCAGGCGGCCAACGTCAGCGCATCGGCATTGCCCGGGCGCTGACGCTTGCGCCTGAATTCATCGTCGCCGACGAACCCGTCTCGGCGCTCGACGTGTCAATCCAGGCGCAGGTGGTCAACCTGTTGCGCGACCTGCAGCAGCAGCTCGGGCTGACCATGCTGTTCATCTCCCACGACCTCGCTGTCGTCGAATACATCTGCGACCGAGTGATCGTGCTCTATCTCGGCCGCATCATGGAGATCGCCACCAGCGAGGATCTCTACGCCCGGCCGGAGCATCCCTACACACGTGCGCTGATGTCGGCGATTCCCTCGCCCGATCCCGACACCAGGAAAGAGCGCCAGATTCTCAAGGGCGATATCCCGAGCCCGGCCAATCCGCCCAGCGGCTGCGTCTTCCGCACCCGTTGCCCCAGTGCGGTCGATGCCTGCGCCGGCAGCGTCCCCGAACTTCGCGAGGTCAGGCCTGGACACTTCAAGGCCTGCATCCGCGACGACCTGTGAACGGCATATTCTCAGACCCTGATTTCCAGGAACTGCATCCACGTACCTTCGAGCAAATGGACCCGACATGAAAATAGCGTTCCTCGGCGTCAGCCACTGGCATGCGACGATGCATGGGGAGGCGGCGTTGGCGGCGGGCGCAGTATCGGCTTCTGCCTGGGATCCAACGCCTGGAGCAGCCGAGAGCTTCGTCGGTAAATTCGGTGGCGTCGTTGCCTCGAGCCTAGAAAAGGCGCTCCAAAACGTCGATCTCGCAGTGGTCATGGGACGGCCCTTCGAGATCGCTGAACGGGGGCTCGCGGCGATCGAATCGGGGCTGCCAGTGCTCGTAGAAAAGCCTGTCGGTATTTCAGCCGCCGCCTCCGATGTACTGATCGAGGCTACCGAGCGCAAAGGCACGTTCGCGGCCATGGCATTGCCGCACGGTATCGGCATGATGGCGGCGTTGCACGACCTGGACGTGAGCGGCCGGTTGGGGCCCATCTCGCACTCGCATTTCCGCCTCATCAACGGCCCGCCCCAGCGCTACGTCGATGACGATGTCTCATGGGTGCTGGAGCCCAATATTGGCGGCGGTGGAGCCCTGAGGAATCTCGGCATTCATGGGGTAAACGCCTTCCTGATGCTCTCAGGCGGGCAGAATATCGAGGTCATCAGCGCCTCCTTCGGAAGACCGATTCACGACACCGAAGTCGAGGACTATGCTGCTGTTGTGTTGCGCGCCGCAGACGGCATGTTGGGATTGATCGAAGCCGGCTATACCTTCGCCTCGATGAAGCGTGGCATCTTCGAATGGCGGGTGTCGTCCAGGAACGCCACACTCAGCGATTTCGGCGACAGGTTGACGCTGGCGACGCTCGATGATGAGCGGCAACTGGACCTGCCGGTCACGCCGACGGCCCGCCGCTATGACGACGTCATGACCGACACGCTTCGACGGCTTGCCGAAGGCCTGCCTCCGGCAGTGTCGCTCGCCGACAGCAGGCGCGCCATGGCCATCATCGACCAATGCTACGCACTACAAGGAGCCTCGACATGATCGGGATCGGCATCATCGGCGCTGGCCATTTCGGTACGGCACACGCCCGCGCCATGCATGAGATCAAGGGGGCGCGCCTCGTCGCCTCGTGCCGCAACGACGCGGCTGGTCTTGCAGACTTCACGACGGATTTCGGCGGCAAGGGTTATCTCGACTATCGCGAGCTGCTGGCCGATCCAGACGTGGACGCCGTAGTGGTGGCACTGCCACATCATCTGCACACCGACGTCGCCATCGCCTGTGCTGCGGCCGGCAAGCACATCATGATCGAAAAGCCGATGGCGCCAACGGTGGCCGAATGCCGGCAAATCATCGATGCGGCGAAGGCGGCCGACGTCGTGCTAATGCCGGGTCACACCATGCGCTTCACCTTGCCGTATCTCGCTGCGCGGCGGCTGATCGACGAGGGCGGTTTCGGAGAGATGCGTTACGGCTCGAGCCGCATGATCAAGCTCTGGATGGAGGGCAACCGCCGCAACTGGCACCTCGATCCGGCAACAGGTGGCGGCATGCTGTTCACGGCTGGCATCCATGCGCTCGACAGGCTGCTCGCCTTCGCCGGCCGCCGTGCTTCCCACGTGAGCGCCATCACGGCCACGTCTTTCCACGAGCAAAAGGCAGACGACGTGGCGCTGCTGTTGCTTCGGTTCGGTGAGGAAGCCGCTGGCCAGGTCGCCAGCATCGGCTACGCCGATGGTGCCTTCATCTCGGGCGACGAGCTGGTGTTCGACCGTGGCGTACTGGCGGTAGACTTCTTCAAGGGCGTGACGCTTGGACGAGGGTTGAAATGGCAGCCGGTCGACAACTCCATCGAACAGGATGTCGCAGGTCGTGCGCTCGTCCGTCAGTGGCAGGCTTTTCTCTCTGCAGTTCGCGATGGCACCAACCCGCCCGTCACCGCCGAGGACGGCATGCATGTCGTCGCTTGTATCGAAGCGGCCTTCAAGGCATCGCGCGAGCGTCGGGAAATGGTGGTGGTGGAGTAGCATCCTGCAAAGAGTGCAGGATGGCCAAACGGGGCAGACAAATGGCATTTATAGGCCAGCTCACATGACGCGGCCACGAATGCCTGAGGCTTGTGCGCAACAAGCAGTGTGGTGGGCAGGAACCCGAGTTCCCAACACCTGATAAACTGATGCTTGGCCGCGGCCGGGGAGACCGGAGCCCCTCCCCTGGTTCCGTTTTTCTGAATACGCGCGTGAGGCGCCCGTCTTCTCGCGCGCGTTTCGTTCTTTTCGCCGTGTCGCAGACAGTTATTGCTCGACCGGCTGCCTTGCCAAACATGGGCATGCAGCACGGGTTGCCTGTCAAATTGACCGTATCATTCCGCCATCTATCCTTATGAGCGAACCTGTCACATAGGACGCTTTTTCGCTGGCGAGAAACGCGACAACATCGGCAAATTCATCCGGCCTCCCGTATCTGCCGGCCGGAATGCTGGCCGCGGATTGGCGGGCCACCTCGTCGACGCTTGCCCCGGTCCTTTGGGCGGCGTTGGCGTCGAGGGAGGCGACACGCTCCGTAGCAATCCTGCCCGGCGCAACGACGTTCACGGTGACGCCGTGCTTCGCCACCTCGCCGGCCAGGGTTTTCGACCAACCGACGAGCGCTGCCCGTACGCCGTTGGAGATCGCCAGATTGGCAATGGGCTGTGCAACGCCGGACGACGCCACCGTGATGATACGCCCCCACTCGCGCTTCTTCATTGACTGTAACAACGCCTGGGTGAGATGAATGACGTTCGCAGCCATCGCTTCGAACTGGGCGACCCAATCGGCGCGCGGCGCCTCCTCGGCGCTGGCGGGCGCCGGCCCCCCGCTGTTGTTGACGACGATGTCGACGCCGCCGGCGGCATGGATTCGTTGCGCCAATGCATCCACCGAGGCAATGTCCGCAAGGTCCAAATGAACAGGTTCGATCAAGGCTCCAAATCCCCGAGGCAGGGCCTCCGTCCATTCGGCAATCCGCTCCACATTGCGCGCCGCTGCATAAACACGCACGCCTTCCATCGCGAGCGATCGTGCGATGGCTGCGCCCAGTCCGCGGCTCGCGCCAAGGACAAGGGCGCGCTTGCCGGATAATCCGAGGTCCATGTCAGCCGATCCTTTCGAGATAACTTGTCTGCCGCCCGATCAGGAAGGTGATGTCCTTGATATCGAGCGCGTTGAGCAGCTGTCGTGGTTTGCGCATGGTTGCAGAGGTGATTGCGCCACGTTGCGCCAGGACGTGCTTACGCACGGCGAGGCCTATGCCGGGCTGCTGCTCGTAGCGGGCCAGAGGCAGATAGGCATCGAAGATGTCGTGAGCTCGCGCGATATCGCCCCGGGCGTGTGCTGAGACGACATCTACCATCATCTCCGGATAGGCAAAGCCTGTCATTGCCCCGTCGGCGCCACGCGTCATCTCGTCCGGCAGGAACAAGCCACCATTGCCGACCAGAACCGAAACCCGCCTCAGGCCGTTCTCCGCCTCGCGTTTGCGCAGAGCGCTGATCTTGTTGAGACCAGGCCAATCCTCGTGCTTGACCATGACGCAGGTGGGAAGGGCCTCGATGATACGGGTCATGACCTGAACAGGGATCTGCACGCCGGTCACAAGCGGATAGTCCTGCAGCACGAATGGTATGGAGGACCCGAGCGTCTCGGCGACGGATTCGTAATAGCTGAAGATCTGATCGTCGGAACGCAGATGTCCTGGCGGGGCGACCATGACGCCGGCTGCGCCAAGAGACATAACGTCGTTGGCAAGCTCGGCGAGCGAGGCAAGCCCGCTGCTTGAGACACCGACGACAATAGGTGCGCGGCCCATCGTCGCCTCGATAGCCGTTTTGACAAAGCTCCGGGATTCCTCGGCCGTCAGCTTGGGCGCCTCGCCCATGATGCCCAGCAATGTAAGGCCGGTGCAGCCCTTGTCGATGTAGAAATCGACCATCGAGCGCGTGCTGTCGAGATCCACCGCCTCGCGGTCGGTGAATGGCGTGACGCAGATGGCGAACACGCCTCTGGCCTGTTCGTTCAAAGTACCCGACATGTCCCCTCCTCAACCGGCCATCACGTAGGCGGTCTTCACCGTGGTGTAGAATTCGGCCGCGTAGCGGCCTTGTTCGCGTGGGCCGTAGCTCGAGCCTTTCCGTCCCCCGAACGGGACGTGGAAATCGATGCCGGCGGTGGGCAGGTTGACCATGACGATGCCTGCCTCCGCATTGCGCCGGAAATGGCTGGCATGCTTGAGACTGGTGGTGCAGATGCCCGCCGACAGCCCGAACGCCGTGTCATTGGCGATCGCGAGCGCTTCCTCGTAATCCCTTGCCCGGATCACGCACGCAACCGGCCCGAATATCTCCTCGCGGGCGATCCGCATGGAATTATCCGCTTCCGTAAACAGCGCAGGGCGCATGTAGTGGCCGGGTTTGCCGGCATCGAGGAGCTCCCCCCCCTCCGCCAGCTTGGCGCCGTCGGTGCGGCCGATATCGACATATCCCAGGTTCTGTCGAAGCTGGTTGTCGTCGACGACGGGACCGATATGGCTTGCCGGATCCAGGGCGTCACCCACCGAGAGCGATCTCATGCGTGCGACCAGCGCCGCGACGAACCGGTCGTGGATGGCTTCGGTCACGATCAGGCGGGAGGATGCGGTGCAGCGCTGGCCCGTGGAGAAGAAGGCGCCATTGGCGGCGCATTCGACTGCAACCTCGAGATCGGCGTCGTCGAGCACGATAAGCGGGTTCTTACCGCCCATTTCAAGCTGCATCTTCTTGAACGAAGACACACAGGCAGCTGCGACTCGCGAGCCAGTCTGCACCGATCCGGTGAAGGTGACTGCTGCGACATCGGGGTTGGCGAGTATCGCCTCCCCCACCACCGATCCGCGGCCGTTGACGAGATTAAACACGCCTTTCGGGCAGCCGGCGCGTTTGATGATCGACGCAAGCGCATTGGCCGTAGCCGGCACGAGATCGGCCGGCTTCCAGACAACTGTATTGCCATAGGCAAGTGCGGCGGCGATCTTCCAGGACGGCAAGGCAATCGGGAAGTTCCATGGCGTGATGATGCCGATGACACCCACCGGTTCGCGCGTGATCTCAATATCGATAGCTGGGCGAACAGAGCCGAGTTTTTCGCCGGCAAGGCGCAGCACCTCCTGGGCGAAGAACAGGAATACCTGTCCGGCCCGCGCCGTCTCGCCGACGCCCTCGGCGAGCGTTTTTCCCTCCTCGCGTGAAAGCAGACGCCCGATCTCGTCCTTGCGAGCAAGGATCTCGTCGCCAATCTGCTTGAGCAGATCATGGCGCTGCTGAGGCCCCGAATGAGACCACCCGGCGAAGGCCTGTCGTGCGGAAGCGATCGCATGGTCGGCATCCTGGCGGCTCGCCCGCGCGCTGCGGCCAACGACGTCGCGCGTGTCGGAAGGATTGATGTCTTCGGCCAGTTCACCGCCGGTCGACCATTCGCCGTCGATTAAATTGCCGTAGATCGTCTGTGACCCGGAAAGGCTCATGGTTCGTCGTTCCTATGAAAGGCGATTGCGCAGATTGAGAACGTATGGGTGGTCGGCCGTGCTTTTGGGAGCCATCGAAACACCGCCTGGTGAGCCCCAGCCGGTGACCTGATCGCCGAAGAAGGCGGCGTTGACCTCCTCGAAAGGCTTGAGATCGTCAGGCAGGTCGACTTCGGCAAAGATCGCCTTGACCGGACAGACCGAGACGCAAAGCCCGCAGTTGATGCACTCCTCAGGCTGGATGTACATCATCGCCCCACCCTCATAGATGCAGTCAACGGGACAACTCACCTGGCAGGCGCCATCCTTGACGTCGATGCAGGCAGTGGTGACCACATAAGGCATCGTCCACCTACCTGCCCTGCCAGACAGGGGCGCGCTTCTCGCGGAAGGCCGTGACGCCTTCATGCTGGTCGCTGCTGCCGAGTGCCGTCATCAGGGCTGGCAGGCGCATGCCACTGGCGTCGTACGCGCCATATTGCTCGACCGCGCGGACCATCTCCTTGACCGCTTTGAGCGACAAGGGGGCGCAGGCAAGAATGCCTGATACCCAGCGGTCGACTGCGGCATCGAGCTGTGCGGGTTCGACGATCTCGTTGACGAGGCCGACGCGATGAGCCTCCGCTGCGTCGATACGCGCCCCGGTCAACAGCATACCCATGGCGATCGCCCTGGGTATGCGCTGCGACAGCTGGGTGATGCCGCCGGCGAGCGCCAGCCGCCCGAAGCGCGGCTCGGGAAGCCCGAAGGACGCCGTGTTCGAGGCAATCACGATATCGCAGCCGAGCACCATCTCGAATCCGCCGCCGAGCGCCAGGCCGTTAACACGTGCAATGACGGGAACATTGAGCGTGGTGCGCGTCGAGATACCGCCGAAGCCTCCGCCGAGCATCGATGCCCAGTAGTCGAGCCCCCGCTTCTCCGAGCCGCTCTTCATGTCGGCGCCGGCGCTGAAGGCGCGTTCGCCGCTTCCGGTGAGCACCACGCAACGCACGTCCGGATCGGCCTCGATCCGGCTCCAGATATGGGTCAGCGCGGCCTGGGTTTCGGCGTCGACCGCATTCATCACTTCGGGGCGGTCGATGGTGACGCGCGCCACATGGTCCTTCAATTCGTAGAGGACTGTCATCTTGTCATTTCACCTTCGAACCCGAAGCCAAGGGCCGCGGGCGCTGTTGCGTTGTGCGTTGGCGCGCATTAGGCGCGCTTTGCCGTGCGAAGTTCTTCAGCCGTATCAACTGGCTGCCGTGATCGCGTTTCCAGCTCGGCCAGGATTTCCTGGGTGTGTTCGCCAAGGCGCGGAGGGTCGTGACGCAGACGGAACGCGCCCTCCTGCATTCCAAGAGGCGAGCCGAAATAGCGTTCGCCGTTCTGGGTGGCCACGAGCCTGGCGTTGACCGAAGTCTGTGGATGATCGAGCGCTGCGCCAAGATCCAGGACAGGCGCGCAGAGAATATCCTGCTCGTCGAAGCGTCCGAGCCAATAGGCGGTCGTGTTGGTGGCTATGGTCGTGCGGAACAGGTGCTGCAGTTCCGGCTTGTGGGCGATCTGACCGTTGATGTCGGCGTATTTCGCCTCCTGCGACAGGTCGGCCACGCCGAGCGCCCTGCAGATGAGCTGCAGCGGATTTTCCTTGAAGGCACCGACGATGACGATGGCGCCGTCGGTCGTTGGAAAGACGCCGCTCAGTGGGCGGTCCCCCCAGTTGAGCTCGCGACCGTCCTTGAACCAGACGGCTACCTCCTGCATCTGCATCGCCAGCATGGAATCGAACATGGCCACCGCGACCTTCTGTCCAAGGCCCGTCTTCTGGCGCTGGAGAAGCGCCAGCATGATCGCCTGGGCGAGATGCATGCCTGCGGTGTAGTCGCAAAGGGCGGTGGCAAAGATGGCCGGTGGCGCATCGGCGTTTGGCTTTCGCGCCATCACGCCCGACAGCGCCTGAAGCAGAATGTCCTGCCCGCCCTTGTACGCGAGCGGGCCGGTGGCGCCGAAACCGGTGCCCGAGGCGCAGATGATGCGCGGATTGATTTCGGACAGGACGTCATAGCCGAAACCGAGACGTTCGATCACGCCTGCACGGAAATTGTCGACGACAATGTCGGCGGTCTTGACCAGATCGTAGATGATCTGGCGCCCTTCTTCACTTCGGACATCGACCTCCATCGAGCGTTTGTTGCGATTGACCGAACGGTAGACAGCGTTCTCGATACCGTCCGGATCCTCCTTGAACGAATGCCTGATGAGGTCGCCGAAGCCGGGCTTCTCGATCTTGATGACGTCGGCGCCATAATCCGCCAGCACCAGCGTGCCGCAGGGACCGAACATGACCTGGGTGAAGTCGATGATGCGCACGCCTTCCAACGGCTGGGGCATTTTCTGTTTGTCCATGTGCTTGCCTCCAGCTGTGATCAAAGCGCCATCTCGGCGGTCTGGGCCTCCGTCGGTGCGTCACCGGGGTCGGCGCCCTGGCTGCGCAGCAGGGCGCGAACCTTGGCGATGTCGACGTCGGCCACATCCACGCCGGCGTTCAGGGCGACGGCTGCAGCCACACCGACGGCCTCGCCCATGGCCATGCAAGGCGGGATCTCGCGGGAAATCTTCTGTGCGTCGGACGAGGACGAATAATGGCGCCCGGCGACGAGCAGGTTGTTGACGTCCTTCGGCAGGAACGAGCGATAGGGATAGTAGTAGTCGCGTCCGCGGGCGACGGTATCGTTGAAATACCGGCGCTCGAGCACGTCCTGCTTGGTGACCACATACTGGCCCTGCAGCAGGCGCGTCTGGCGCACGCCGAGCTGTGGCGCCACGTCGATGAAATAGGCGTTGGCGAAGCCGGGCAGATGGGCCTTGGCATAGTCCATCGCGTCATGCATGCGGCGACGGCCTTCGATGTCGGCCCTGGTCATATCGTCGACCTTCAGGCCGTCAAAGCCGGCCATATGTGGACAATTGCACCAGATCACGCCGGGCAACGGCGTCTTCAGCCACCACTTCTCCCAGCTGCCGCCGAGGATGCGCTTCACCTCCCGATCGATCTTCTGGAATTCCTCGGGCGCTTCATGTTCGAAGCGTTCGGCCTCGTCGGTGTCGATACCGCCAAGGCGGAACACCGTCGTGAGAATGAAGGCGCCGGCGGTGAAGGCGCTGCCCGCGGAGGCCGCGACGTCGAGATCGCCCGAGGCATCGATGATGATCGATCCCATGATGGCCTGGCGGCCTTCCTTGGTTTCGCAGATGACGCCGACCGCACGCCCGTCCTCGACGATGGTCTTCGAAAACCACGAGTGGGTGCGCAGATGCACGCCGGCATCCGTAACGATGTCGTTGGAGGCGCGCTTGAAGGCATCGGGGTCGAAGGCGGCCGCCGGGCAGATCTCCGGCGGCTTCTTCTTGGAATGCAGGTGGTAGACGCCCCAGCGGCCCCATTTGCGATAGAGCTCGGGGCTGGAGCCGTGCTCGGCCACCGGCGGAACGACGCAGAGACCCATCTTCTCCATGCGCTCGATGATCTCGGAGCAGATGCCCCGAACCGTCTGGTTCTTGCCGTCGGACATGTCGTCGAGGACGAGCACCATGCCGCCCGATGCCAGGCCGCCCAAGTAAGGGTAGCGTTCGAGCAGGATGACCTTGGCGCCGTTTCGCGAGGCGGCTACTGCGGCACTAATGCCAGCCGGCCCACCGCCGACAACCACGACGTCGGCATGTGCGACGACGCGGACATGGCCCTGATTTTCGACAATATGATCCCGTGCAATGGACATTGCATATTCCTCCAGATTCAGATTTTCGTGTATAAGATCAGCTAGTTAGTGCCGTCGAAACGCCACTTCAGCATGTGCTTTTCAAGCCAGGCGACAAGTCCGAAGAAGATCGCCGAGAAGGCAGACGCCACGATGATCGTCGCATAGAGCATCGCGGAGTCGTACTGGTAGGTTGCCTGGATGATGAGCGCGCCGATGCCGGTCGTGGCCCCGATCCACTCGCCGATGATCGCGCCCACCACAGCGCTCGAGGCCGTGATCTTGAGCGCGGAAAATAGGTAAGGCAGCGCCCCATAGAAACGCAGCTTAACGAAGACCTCGCGCTCGGAGGCAGAGAGGATCTTCATCAATTCGAGATGCTGCTCGGACACGTCGCGCAGGCCGCGCGTCATGTTCACCAGTGTCGGAAAGAAGCAGATCGTCGCCACGATGATGATCTTCGGCACGAAGCCATTGCCGAGCAGGAGCACCAGGATCGGCGCCTTGGCGACCAGGGGAATGGTGTTGATGACCACGATCAGCGGAAAGAAGGCCTGGTCGATCCAGCGGCGGTAGACAAATGCCACCGCAATCAGACAGGCAAAGACGTTGCCGATGACAAAACCCACGATGGACTCGAAGGCCGTCACGCCGAGGTTCTGCATGAGCATCGGAAATTCCGAGACGAGCGTGCCCATGACCGTCGAAGGCGCAGGCGCGATGAACGCTTTCACCTCGAAGAAACGCACTGCCCACTCCCAGAGAAGCAGTGCGCCCGCAAAGACCAGGAGCGGCAGGACGACCCCCTTGTTGCGGTCCAGGAAGCCCGGCCTCCGCATGGTCAGGGCAGAACGGGTCATGCTGTTGGCTGATGCGACGGCATCGGCTGGGGAAGAGAGCATCAGCAGGACTCCAGAGCTTTGCGCAGGCGTATCGAGGTTTCCACGAATTCCGGCAGATCCTTGGTTGCCGAAGTGCGGGGCCGCGGCAGCGGTATGTCGATGGTGTCTTTGGTCCGACCCGGACGGGCCTGCAGCAGCAGCACCTTCTGGCTGAGAAAGGCTGCCTCGTAGATGGAATGCGTGACGAACATGATCGTCACGCCCGTCGTTTCCCAGACGCGCAAGAGGGCCTCGTTGAGGTGATCGCGCGTGATTTCGTCTAGCGCGCCGAATGGCTCGTCCATCAGAAGCAGTTTCGGCTGGTTCACCAGCGCCCTTGCGATCGAAACCCTTTGACGCATGCCTCCGGAAAGCTGCCCCGGCAATGCATCGCACCTGTCGGCGAGCCCCACGAGCTCGAGCAACTCCATTGGATCGCGGCGATTGGCCTGTGCACCTGCATTGCCGATTTCAAGCGGCAGCCGCACGTTGTCGAGCGCGGTGCGCCACGGCAAAAGAGCGGAGTCCTGAAAGACGAAACCGATATCGCGACGCTTGCGCGCCTCCTCCGCCGTTCCGCCCAGGATCTCGACCACCCCCTGGGAGGGGCTGATCAGATCCGAGACAACGCGCAGCAAGGTGGACTTGCCACATCCTGATGGCCCCAGCAGCGTCAGGAAGTCGCCCTCCGCAACATCGAAGCTGACATTTTCGAGGGCGAGCACTGGTCCGAAATTGAC
The DNA here is from genome assembly GCF_000372965.1 of Hoeflea sp. 108. Lineage (NCBI taxonomy): Bacteria > Pseudomonadati > Pseudomonadota > Alphaproteobacteria > Hyphomicrobiales > Rhizobiaceae > Hoeflea > Hoeflea sp. 108. Next base: position 99,659 of record NZ_KB890026.1, read on the forward strand.
GCTGACATTGCTCAGTTTCACGGCCGGCTTCGAGGCAGCCGCGGCGGGCGTCGAGCTCGCGCTTGCGGGGACCGAATGCAACATCAGGCAATCCTCGCACGCTTGCCTTGCGTGGCATCGAGGATGGCGGTTGTCATGACGGCCTCGACCTTCGGCGCGTTGGAACTGAACTGCTTGAGGTCGTCGAACATTGCGATCTGGTCGCTCCAGATCGACGGATCGAACGCGCCCCAGCCGTTGCTTGCCGACAATTCGCTCACGGCGAACTGGCGCAGGAGGCCGACGGCCTTGATCTCGTTTTCGTATTTGAGGTTCGGATAGGCCTTGATCAGGATCTCGACCGCCTTCTCCGGATTGTCGAAGGCGTATTTCCAGCCGCGCCCCGCTGCGCGCACATAGGCTTCGAAGGCCTCGTGATCGGATTTGAGTTTCTCGGAGGCTGCGAAGTAGGGCAAGGGCAGAAGGCGCACGCCATTGTCCCACAAGGGCAATTCGATGGCGTCGTCGCCCAGGAGTTCACGCTGGCCGACATTTGAACGCCAGCCGGCGATCGCATCAACCTGCCCTGACAGAAGCGGCTTGGCATCGGAGCCGATGGTGATCACCTCGACCTTGGATTCATCGACGCCGTTCTTGCGAAGCAACGCGCTCAAAAGGACCGCGCCGCCGGCGGGCTGTACGCCCACGCGCTTTCCGACCATGTCCTGGGGCGTGCTGATGGGCGCGCTCTTGAGGGAGAAATACGCAAAGGGATGAATCTGCAGCGCCACCGCAAAGCACTGGATCGGAATGCCCTTGGAGGCGGCCAGCATGATCTGCGGGCTCGAGGATTGCTGGCCGATATCGTACTGGCCGGAGGCGACAAGCGGCACCGGATCGATGTTGGGCCCGCCAGCTGAAATCTCTACGACATTGCCCTCTTCTTCCTGGTAGCCGAGTTCGCGAGCGACAACGTCGCCGATATGCTGGCTGTTGACCAGCCATCCGAGCTGGACATTGACCTGGCGCGTTCCCGCTGCCCTGGCGCGATGGGGCACGATTGCGGGGGCTGCCAGCGCCACCGTCGCTGCGGCCGAGATTTTGAGCATGGTCCGCCGGCTTATGCGGAGATTTTCCTGCATAACTACTTTCCTCCATTCACTCATCGATTGATGGTGACCGTTGTTCCCGATGAGAACGCTAGTCGAATAAGGGCATCGCAAAAAGTTCAAATATTCGAGCCCCCCGTTGCCAAGTCGGCAACGCCCTCCTACCCTCGATTTCAGCGAGTTTCTGATCCGCCCAGACCGTTGCGAGGATATGATGCACGCAGCCGTATTGCGCTATTTCGAGCAAGTTGCCGAAAACGGTTCGATCCGGGTCGCCTCCGAGGTCCTGCACGTGGCACCGTCTGCCATCACACGTCAGATCCTCAATCTCGAGGCCGAGCTCGGCTGCAAGCTGTTCGAGCGCCTGCCCACTGGAATGCGTCTGACCGCCGCTGGCCACGTGTTTTTGAGACACACCAGACGCACGTTGTCTGACTGGCGCAACACGGCAGGCGAATTGACCGCACTTACGGGCCAGATTGCCGGCGAGGTTCGTGTGCTGGCCACGCCTCCGTTGATCATCAGCGTGCTTCTGGGCGCGATCGAGACCCTCGTCGAGGAGCATCCGCGCGTTCGCTTCAATGTCACCGATGCCAATGTGGTCAACAAAGCCGAACAGATGCAGCTCGGCCATCCCGACATCGCACTCCTGCCGTTGGACAGGCGGTACAGGCAGTTCGAGCTGCTCGACCAGCTCGACGTGCGGGTCGGGGTGGTGGTGACGCCAAATCATCCCCTTGCCCGGGAAAAGACGCTCACGCTCACGCAATGCGCCGAGCATCCCGTGCTGATGGTCCAGGACATGTGGATCCAGAGACACTCGGACGTCGAATTCCAGGAGACGGGCGCCGAGTACCAGCCCCGCATCGTCTCCTCGTCCTGGCCGCTCGCGCGCGAAGCGGCGAGACGCGGCCTGGGCGTCGGGTTTTTCGCATCCGTCGGCGTTGCCAAGGAACTGGCATCGGGCGAATTGATCTTCGTCCCGCTGGACATTCCAGGCTACGTTACCAGCAGCCTGTCACTCTATGTGAATGCCGATCGAAAACTGGCGCCGGAGGTGGCGGTCACAGTCCAGCATATCAAGGCGAAGTTTGCGGAAGTGCGTGCACTTCTGCCGTCGGTGGCAATGCCGACGACAAGCAAGGTCGATACGCAAAATCGCGACCGCTGAATCTTTCTAGTTTAGGCCTTCAGGTGTTCCATGCAGCTTGGCGTAGCAACCGGAGCACAATGTTAATCCGAAACTGCCTGAAGTGCAGCATCTCCGGCCGAGAATAGGGACGTGAACATCGATCTCACAACCCGGAACGATCTCTCCAGTCGGCTTCAAATCGCCGCCAGTGTCGGTTTCATCCGGTGCGACAATGCAGTCCGAAGCGGAACACCAACGCCTTCTCGATATCCATTGAGAGATGGGGCCTCATACGGCTCATGCCTACGCTATCGGCACCCCAAACGTAGCCATCCCAGCTGAAATCAAGGTTGGCGCCAAGGTTTCCATTCATTGGTGGCCGAGTCGGTCAAATCGGCATTGGCTGGTCTAGATGGGCTCGGCTGGTACCTTCACCTCCGGCATCGCGCCGATCAGCATGCGGGCATAGTCGCTTTTCGGGGCGTCGAAGATGTGGGCGCAATCGCCTTGTTCGACGATTTCGCCGCGGTTGATCAGCGCCACGCGGTCGCAGAGGTAGCGGACGACGGCGAGGTCGTGGCTGATGAAGAAGTAGGTCAGGCCGAGCCGATCCTGCAGGTCGCACAGGAGGTTGAGCACCTGCGCCTGCACCGAGACATCGAGCGCCGAGGTGGGCTCGTCAAGGAGCAACAATTCAGGGCCTGAAGCAAGGGCGCGGGCGATGCAGATACGCTGGCGTTGGCCGCCGGAGAATTCGTGCGGGTAGCGGTGCAGGTGCTGTGGGCCCATCCCGACGAGCGACAGAAGTTCGGCGGCGCGGTCGCTGCGCTGCCGGTTGCTCAGCCCGAGCGTCTCGTGGTGGATGACGAGAGGTTCAGTGATGATGTCGTAGACCGACATGCGAGGGTTGAGCGAGGCGTAGGGGTCCTGGAAGACGATCTGGACACGGGAGCGCAGGCGACGCAGTTCGGTGTCGGAAAGCTTGCCCAGATCCTGGCCCTGCACACGGATGCTGCCTGAGGTCGGGGTTTCAAGATGCAGGATGGAGCGGGTCAGCGTCGTCTTGCCTGAGCCGCTCTCGCCGACGAGGCCGAAGCTCTCGCCCTTGCGAACGCTGAGCGACACGTTCTTCAGCGCATGGACCTCTGCCGACGAGCCGAAGATGCCCCGACGGCCGGGATAGATCTTCGAGACGTTGTCGATCTCAAGCATGATGTCAGCCATGGACAAGCGTCTCCATCTCGGCCACGCGGATGCAGGCTGCCAAATGATCGTTTCCGACCGATATGGCCGGCGGCGTCGCTGCGGTGCAGGCAGGTTGGGCGAACTGGCAGCGCGGCGCAAAACGGCAGCCCGGCGGCGGCGTGATCAGGTTGGGCACCGCGCCCGCCAGTCCGCGAAGCTCGCCGCGCTTGGTCTCGCGTGTCGGGATCGCCGACATCAAGGCGCGTGTGTAGGGATGGACAGGATTGCCGATGACAGCTGCGACCGGCCCGCTTTCGACAATGTTGCCGGCATACATGACCGCGACATGGCTGCATGTCTGGGCGACCACGCCGAGATTGTGGGTGATCAGCACGACACCCATGTCGAAATCTTTGACGCTGTTCTTGATGAGCTCGAGAATCTGCGCCTGGACCGAGACGTCGAGCGCCGTTGTCGGCTCGTCGGCGATCAGCAGGTCGGGGCGGCCAATCAGCGCCATGGCGATCAGCACGCGTTGGCGCATGCCGCCGGAAAACTGGTGCGGATAGTCGTCGAGACGAGCCAGTGCGTTGGGGATGCCGACGCGGGCCAGCATCTCGCCGGCCAGTTTACGCGCGGCCTGGCGGCGTTCGCGCCGGCCGGCATTGGGCGAACAGCCAATCACGTCAGGATCGCGCTCGGCCGCCGCCAGCGCTACGTCGACGAGCTGCTCGCCGATGCGGAAGGCCGGGTTGAGGTTCGTCGTCGGGTCCTGGAAGATCATGCCGATGCGCTTGCCGCGCAGGCGCTGCATCTCGGACGCACTGAGCTTGAGCAGGTCCTGGCCCTCGAGCAGGATCTCGCCGGCGGTGTAGTGCGCCGGAGGCGTCGGCTGCAGACGCGAGACCGACAGCCCAGTCAGCGACTTGCCGCAGCCGCTCTCACCGACGAGACCCCAGATCTCGCCACGGTTCACGGTGAGGTTTATGCCGTTCAGCACGTGCGCCCGCCCGTCGAAGCTGGACATCCTGAGGTGCAGGTCGCGGATCGAAAGGAGAGGCTGGGTCATCTCAGCGCCTCGCCTTCGGGTCGAGGACGTCGCGCAGGCCATCGCCGAGCAGGTTGAAGCCGAACACGGCCAGGAACATCGCCATGCCGGGCGCCATCGCTGTCCACCAGTAATCGGGCATGTAGGAGCGCGAGACAGACAGCAGCGTGCCCCATTCCGGCGTCGGCGGACGGACGCCGATGCCGATGAAGCCGAGGCCGGCGACGGTCAGGATGGCGAAGCCCATGTCGAGCGACATCTTGACGATGATCGGCGAGACGACGTTGGGCAGAATGTGGCGGAACAGGATGCGCTTGGGCGTGGCGCCGAGCGCGCGGGCGGCCGTGACATAGACTTCCTCGCGCGCAGCGAGCACCTCGCCGCGCACCAGCCTCGCATAGCCAGGCCACCATGACAGGGCAATGGCGATTACCATGTTGCCGAAACCCGAGCCGAGGGCTGCGGCGATCGCCATGGCGAGGATCAGGCCGGGAATGGTCAGCGTCAGGTCGGTCAGGCGCATCAGCACCTCGTCGACCCAGCCCTTGGCAAAACCGGCGATGGCGCCGACCAGCGTGCCGATCACCGAGCCGATGAGCACGACGCCGAAGCCCGCGAGCACCGATACCGTGGTGCCGGCCATGACAAGCGACAGCACGTCCTGGCCGAGTTCGTTGGTGCCGAAGGGGTGAGCCGCCGATGGCGGCATGAAGCGAGAGGCGGTATCGACGCCGCCGGCCACGTGCTCGGGATACGGGGCGAGCACGGTGCCAAAGGCGGTGAAGAAGATCACCACGGCGACGATAGCCGCACCCAGCATCGACAGCCTGCTCTGCGAAAAGCGGAAGAAGGCCCGGCGCAGCCGGTCACGGCGGGGCGTGGCGAGATCGTCCGCGGTGTTGGGCTCGATCGTGGTCATGAATAGCGGACCTTGGGGTTGATGACGCCGTAAAGCAGGTCGATGATCAGGTTGGCGAAGACGAAAAGCAGGCCAATGACCAGGGCGACGCCGATCACCGGCATCATGTCCTGCGAGACGATGGCCTTGGTGGCGTAGAGGCCGAGGCCCGGCCAATCGAACACGGTCTCGACCAGCACCGTGCCGCCGAGCAGCCAGCCGAAATAGAGACCGATCACGGTCAGCGTGGCCGAGACGGCGTTGCGGGCAACGTATTTGGTGATGATCTTGCGATGGGGCAGGCCAAGGGCGCGCGCCGTCATCACATAATCCTGCTGCATCACCTCGATCGTCGAGGCGCGCATCATGCGCATGATGGTGGCAAGCGGCGACAACGACATGGCGATCGCCGGAAGAGCGAGATGGCGCAGCGACATGAAGAACGCGTTCCAGTTGCCGGCGATCAAGGAATCGATGGTCAGGAAGCCGGTGACGAAGCGCGGCGGGATGACGATGATCGGCAGGCGGCCGCCCAACGGCAGCCACATCAACCACATCGCAAAACAGAGCTGCAGCAGCAGGCCGAGGAAGAAGCGCGGCATGGAAATCGCGCCGATGGCCGCCACCTGGGCTAGGTAGTCGGGCCAGCGGTTGCGCCAGATGGCGGTGACGAGGCCGAGCGGGATGCCTACGACAACGGCGATGAACATCGCCGCGAAGACGAGTTCGAGAGTTGCAGGGAGGTAGGCCTTGATATCGGCGGCGACGGGGCGGCGCGTCAGCAGCGACGTACCGAGGTCGCCATGGACCAGTCCGGAGACATAGGTGCCGTATTGCACCCAGATCGGCTTATCCAGGCCGTATTCGACGGCGAGTGCCGAGATCTCGGCTTTCGTGGCATTGGGACCTGCTGCGAGCGCTACCGGATCGCCCGGCAAAAGACGGGCGATGGCGAACATGATGATCGTCAGCCCGACAATGACTGGCACGAGCAGCAGGAGCCGACGCAGAATGAAACGCAGCATTGCCCATATCCTCCCGTTGGAGATTTGGCGGGCCCGGAGACCCGCCAAACATTTGACCTAGCTGAGCGACAGGCCCCAGGCTTCGATCGCGTTGGAGGCGACCGGCGTGAAGTGGTAGTCCTTCACGGTGTCGCGCATGGCCAGCTTGCGACGCTCAAGCACGCCGAAGACGTCGGGGGCGTCCTCGACGACCTTCTTCTGGAATTCTCCATAGATGGTGACACGCTTGGCCTGGTCGATTTCCTTACGGCCGGCCTCGATGAGAGCGTCGACTTCCGGGTTTTTGTAAACCGCGTTCTGCCAGGCGCCGTTGCGCGACGAGTGGTAGGCGGCATAGGCGATGTTGTCCGGGTCGCCATAATTCGCGGTCTGGTAGACCGGGAACAGGTCCGGGAAGGTTTCGGGCGATTTGCAGGCGGTCACCATGTCGGGCCAGTTCATCGGCACGATCTCGAGCTCGATGTTCAGCTGCTTGAGGCTGTCGAGCATGATCAGTGCCCAGCGGCGCTGCTGCTCGAGACCCGAGACATGGTACATCTTGAGCTTGAAGCCGCCTTCCGGCTTGGCCGACTTCGCCATATATTCCTTGGCCTTGGCCATGTCGGTTCGGTAGGCAACGAGATTGGCATCGAAGCCAAGGATGCCCTTCGGCAGCGGGCCGTTCATCAAGTCTGCATAGCCTGCCGCATCGAGAATCGCCTGGTAGTTCGTGGCGTAGGAGATCGCCTTGCGCAGGTTGATGTCGGTGCACGGACCGTGCTGCGTGTTCATCTTGATCGAGAAGGTGCGATATTCCGGCTCGATGACGCTGACAACGCCCGACGCTCCCTTCAGGGCGTCCATGTCCTCGCTAGTGAGGTCAGTGGCTATATGGGCTTCGCCGCGCTGGATCATAAGGCGCTGGGTCGCAGTCTCGCGCACGATCTGCCAGATCACGCCCTCGAGATTGCCGCCTCCGGCCTGCCATGCTTCCGGCGCGCGCGCCAGCTGGTAGAGCGTGCCGACCTCGAAGCGGGCGACAGTAAACGGACCGGAACCTGCAGTGTTTGTCATCAGGTAGGTTTCGCCTGAATCACTACCGAGATTGGCCTCGACCACCGCCTTCTCGACGATGAAGATCCACGGCAGCACCTGCAGGAACGGCGCGAAGGGGGCAGTGAGCTTGAACTTGACCGTGCCGGCGTCAACGGCGGTAACGCCATCGGCCGTGACGATGTCGCGGATCATCCAGGAGTTGCCCTTTGCGAGCTTCAGCGCGCGGGCGAAGGAGTAGACCACATCGTCAGCGGTAACGGCGTTGCCGGAGTGGAACTTGGCAGCCTTGTTCAGCACGAAGGTGAATTCAGTGCCGTCGGGGCTGACCGTCCAGCTCTCGGCGATACCGGGCGCGGGCACCGGCGGATTGCCTGAGATGCGCACCAGCGGATCATAGACGTTGCGCATGAAGAACGAGGCGGAATAGCCCGTCGCGGTGTGCGGGTCGAAATTGGGAATGTCCTGGCCGGCCGCGATGATCAGGACGCCGCCTGACTGGGCGAAAAGTTGGCGCGGGAAAACCGTGGTGGCGAGACCCACGCCGGCGAGCGCCAGCAGGCCGCGCCGCGAGATGTTGAACTGGTCAGAGGTCATTGCATTGCTCCTGTCGAATGTCTGGTCATCATTGCAAATGGGCGGCGCCAGTCGGCCGGGCGCCGCCGGATCTCGATGGGGCGGTCAGGCCCAGGCCACGTTCTCCTGCGGCGCCACGGTGCCAGAGGTTCCCGGTTCGTGGCGGTAGTTGAGCGCGACGTGGTCGGGCGTGACGAAACCAAGAGCGAGGTCGCGGGAGATTGCTGCCGGAGAACGCTCGGCGGAGTTGCCGTAGCCGGAGCCGCCGGCGAGCACGAGCTCGACCACCTGGTCGGTCCGGTGCAGCGACACCAGCTCGCCGGTGCCGCAATCGCGCAGCACGCGGCCGTCGGTGGAGAGCACCCTACCGCGGGCGCCGCCGCCGGCCCGGCCGCCGAACAGGCCGTCGATCGGGTTGTCGACGCCTTCTGGATAGACGGAGACGAGCATCTCCAGACCGTCCTCGTCCCGCTTGCGGAAGCGCACGACCTGGCCGAGGCCGCCGCGCATCTTGCCGGCACCGCCGCTGTCGGCGCGGAACGCCTTCTCCAGCACCAGCACGGGCACGCGGCTTTCCATCAGTTCGATGGACGTGTTGGCAGCTGAGGTCGGCCACAGCAGCGAGGAGTGGCCGTCGCCGCGCTCGGAGCCGCCTTGGCCGCCGCCGCAGAAGAGCATGTCCGAATAGAACTGCCCGTCAGTGGTCTTGCCGTAGATGTTTGCGGCTACGGCAAGCCCGGTGAATGATTGCACCATGTCGGGCGAGGCCGAGGCGAGTGCGGCGAAGATATTCGGCGCGAGATACCAGCCGGTGCGGGTACGCAGGTTCACGGCTGCCGGATAGGTCGGGTTCAGGATCGAACCTTCGGGCGCGGTCACGGTGAACGGGCGGTAGCAGCCGGCATTGCCGCGCACCGCCGGTGTCAGCATACACTTCAGCGGATAGGTTGCATGCGCTGCAGTGTAATTCAATGTAGAGTTAAGGCCACCCTGCGGCAACTGCGGCGGGGCGCCGTCGAAATCGACCGTGATGCTGTCGCCTTCGACCTTGACCAGGACCGGGTAGGTGATGGTCTCACCGAGCGGGTTGTTGGTGATGACCGAGCGGTACTCGCCATCGGGCAAAGCCCGGATCGCGTCGCGCATGGCCTTTTCTGACAGGCCCTGCACCACTTCGGCAAGGGCGCCGAGATCATGCATGCCATAGTCGTGCATGAAGGCGTCGAGACGTTCCGCACCGAGCTTGTTGGCCGCGACGAAGGAGAAGATGTCGCCCAGCACCTGTTCGCCGTTGCGGACGTTCTGGCGGATGAGCTGGATCAGCGTCTCATTGGGGCGACCTTCCTCGAAGATCTTCATCGGCGGGATCTGCAGGCCTTCTTCGTAGATCTCGCGGGCATGCAGCGAGTCCTTGGTGCCGCCGATGTCCGAGACGTGGCCGACGGTGCCCATCAGGCCGACGAGCTTGCCATTGCGGAAGGCCGGCGTCACGATGGCGATGTCGAACAGATGCCCGGCGCACAGCCACGGATCGTTGGTGATCAGCACGTCGCCCGGCTTCAGCGTCTCCGCCGGGTAGCGGGTCAGCAGCGCCTTGACCGCGCGGGGCAGGGTCAGGTTGAACACCGGCATGGCGCGCGGACTGTGGGCCAGGGTCTCACCGTCCTTGTCGAGCAACTCGCAGGCGAAGTCCTGTGCCTCGGCGATGACGAGCGAGAAGGCGGTGCGGCAGACGGTCAGCCACATTTCCTCGACAACGTTGACGAGGCGCGACCACATGATCTCGAGACCGATCGGGTCGCCCTTGATGCGGGCAACGGCCTCGGCACGGGTCATCTCGTCAGTGACGAAAGCTTCCGCGGCCTTGAGCGCGCCGACCTGCACGCAAAGGTTCTGGCCGGCGTCGATGGTGACGCTGTCGGACGGGCCGACGACGGTGGTGGACTCACGTTCCTCGATGATCGCGGGACCGGCGATGGTGTCGCCGCTGCGCAGCGCATAACGGTCGTAGACGGCCGTCTCGAACTTGCCCTCGTCGAACCAGCAGATGCGGTGGCCCTTAATCCGGGCTGCGGTATCGCCGCCGCCGGTGGCGCCGGTGAGCGAAAGCTGCGGCGTCGAGCCAGCGACGCGGACGCGGAAGTTGACGGATTCGAAGCGCGCGCCCTCGAAAGGTTCGGCATAGCGGGCCGAATAAGCGCGAACGAAGGCTTCGCGAATGGCCGGCAGATCGGCTTCGCCGAGCGTGGTCGTGGGCAGCTGCACGCTGATGTCGTGCATCTGGCCGACGAGGCGCATGTCGGCGCTGCGCTCGACAACGATGTCGCCTGCTGCGATGCCGGAGCGGGTCAGCTGGTGGCGTCCCTCGTCTTCTAGGGCGGTCAGCACGCCATTGACGGCGTCCGTATCAAAACCGGTCTTCAACTCGACGCGCAGCGACCGCACGCCCTCGAAGGACAAGGGAGCCGCGAGGAAGCCGAGCGCCGATGCAGCACCCGATGCCGGCGGGATCAGCACGGAGCTGATGCCCATCGCACGCGCGACGTCGACCGCATGGGCCGGGCCGGCGCCGCCGAAACCGACCATGGAGTATTCGCGCGGATCCTTGCCACGCTCGACAAGGTGCACCCGCGCGGCCGAGGCCATGCTCTCGACGACCACCTTGTGGATGCCGAGTGCGGCTTCTTCGATCGTCAGGTTCAGCGGCTCGGCGACGCGGGCGATGGCGGCGCGGGCTGCCTCTAGGTCGAGCTTCATGCGACCGCCGAGGAAGAAGTTGGGATCGTAATAGCCAAGCGTGAGGTTGGCGTCGGTAACCGTCGGCTGCTTGCCGCCCATGCCGTAGCAGGCAGGGCCCGGGTCGGAGCTGGCGGAATGCGGGCCGACCTTCAGCAGGCCAACGTCGTCGATGGCGGCGATTGAGCCGCCGCCGGCGCCGATCTCGATCATCTCGATGACAGGCGCCTTGATCGGCAGGCCGGAGCCCTTGACGAAGCGGTGGACGCGCGCGGCTTCCATCATCGGCGAGATCTCGGCGCGGCCGTCCTCGATCATGCAAGCCTTTGCGGTGGTGCCGCCCATGTCGAAGGAAATGACGTCGGACAGGCCGGCCGCCTTGCCGAACAGTGCGGTGGCGAGGCCGCCGCCGGCCGGGCCGCTTTCCAGCAGCCGGATCGGGAAGTCGCGTGCGGTTTCCAGCGACATCAGGCCGCCGGCGGAATGCATCAGCCTGAGCGCGCCCGCAAAGCCTGCACCACGCAGCGACTTCTCGAGCTTGGTCAGGTAGCGGTGCATCAAGGGCTGCACGAAGGCGTTGGCGCAGGTGGTGACCATGCGCTGGTATTCGCCCATCTCGGCCACGACCTCGCTTGAGATCGAGATCGACAGATCCGGGAACGCGGCGCGGATGATGTCGGCGGCGCGGCGCTCATGCGCCGGATTGGCGTAGGAATGCATGAAGGCGATGGCCACCGCCTCGCAGCCTTGTGCGACGAGCGCCTTGGCGGCCTGCAAGACCTGTGCTTCGTCGAGCGCCGTTTCCGCCTCACCCGAGGCCTTCATGCGCTCGTCGACCTCGAAGCGCATGTCGCGGCTGACCATTGGGTCGGGGAAGGAGACGAACAGGTCGTAGATGTCGTAGCGCTGCTCGGTGCCCATTTCGAGCAGGTCGCGGAAGCCGCGCGTCGTGATCATGCCGACCGGCGCACCCTTGCGCTCAATGACGGCATTGGTGACCAGGGTCGTGCCGTGGACGATCTCGCCGACGTCGCTGTGCTTGATGCTCTGGAGATCAAGCAATTCCTGTAGGCCGACCAGCGCTGCCTGGGACGGATCGTGCGGCGTCGTCAGGCGCTTGTGCAGCGTGACCGAGTGGTTCTGGCTGTCATAGAGCACGAAGTCGGTGAAGGTTCCACCAATGTCGAACCCCACGCGCCAGCGGTTGGGCAGATCACTCATTACATGATGTCCTTTTCTTCAAATCCGAGGGGCGACGAAAGCGCTGTCGCCCAGCTCCTCGGCTATGCGGGCGGCCCCCTTGGCGAGGGCGGCGATCATCTCGTCGCGGCCTTTGGTGTCGACGAGTGCGTGTGGGTAGACGATGCAGAGGCTGACGGCTTCGTCGGTGCGTGGGTCGGCGACCGAAATCGCGATCGCGTCGACCCCGGGGGTGGCTTCCTGGCTCGAATAGGCGAAGCCCTGGTGCCGTACTTTTGAGAGCTGCTCGGGCAGGTCCGCAAGCGCGACGTGTCCAGCGTAGAGCGCATGCACCTCGTCATCGTTGAGCCGCGCCAGGAGCGACCGGCCCGTCGAGCTGAGATGGGCGGGCAGGCGTCGGCCGATGTTGCTGACGACGCGAAGTGCATTTGTGCCCTGGAAGTCGGCCACAGCGGTCACTTCCTTGCCGTCGCGCACGGAGATGTACCCGGTATGGCCAAAAGTGGCGCTGGCTTCGGCGACCACATCGCTGGCGCGGCCGATCAGCAGCGAGGAACGGCGGTAGGCGGCGGCGAGATCGAGCATCAGGCGGCCCGGGCGGTGCCGGTGGCTGTCGCCGATCGTCTCCAGCATGTTGGCCTCGCGCATCGCCTTCAACAGGCGTGACGCGTTGGCCTTCGGCATGCCCAGCAGTCTCACGACGTCCGAGACCGTAAGGTCGGGACAGTCGTTGCCGAAGCACCTCAGCACATCCGCGGCATTGTTCAGGACCGACATTGCTCCTCCGAGTCGTTCCATTAAATGGAACTCGTGTTCCATTTTTTGAGACTAATGCTCTCGTCCGTTCATGCGGTCAAGCTAAAAAATGAGCCGACTTTCCGATGCCTGGTGGCAAGCGGCATCGCGGATCGAACAGGCAAAGCTCCGCCCATCCCGGCTGCGGCGCCGGGATCGAGCGAAGTCGTCAGATCAAGAAATTGATTTTATTGGCGCGGCCGCCCTCAGGCGGCGCCGCGCACCTCGACGAGCCGGGCCAGCAGGCTGGCGCCGACGGGCAGGATCGTGTCGTCGAAAATGAATCCGGAATTGTGCAGCGGAACGGTTCCGCCATGCCCCAGATTGAAGAAAGCGCCTGGAACCACGCGCAGGAGATCGGCCATATCCTCCGATCCCATCGTCAGTTCCGCGTTCGGCTGTGCCTTGTCGCCGACGATCTCCTGAGCCACCTCGATGAGGTTGCCGACCCGCTCCGGATCGTTCGACAGCACGTCGAAGATGTTGCGGATATCGGCCACGATCTCGATTTCGTGGGCGAGCGCGAAGCCGGCGCAGAGCTTGCGGATGCGGCTTTCGATCATTACGCCATCGGCGTCGTCGAAATAGCGGAAGGTACCGCGCAGGACCGCTGTTTCCGGAATGACATTGTAGGCGGAACCGGCATGGAACTGCGTCACCGAGACGACGGCGGGGTGCGTCGGATCGGTGTTGCGCGAGACGATTTCCTGCATTTCCTTGATCAGGCCGGAGCCGATGGTGATCGGATCGCGGCTGGCCTGGGGCATGGCTCCATGGCTGCCGCGGCCGTGGATCGTGATGTCGAAGAAGCTGGCGCCGGCCTGTGCCTTGCCCGGCCGGATCGTCAGCTGGGAATGGCCCTGATAGGGCGAATTGTGCATTCCATAGAGCTCGTCGCAGGGGAAACGGTCGAACAAGCCGTCGCGCAGCATGGCGCGCGCACCTCCGAGACCTTCCTCCGCAGGCTGGAAGATCAGCACGGCGCGGCCCGAGAAATCGCGGTTTCCCGCGAGGTAGCGCGCAGCACCCAAAAGCATGGCGGTATGCCCGTCATGGCCGCAGCCATGGAACACCCCGGGGTTCTTCGAGGCGTAGGGCAGATTGGTCAGCTCGTCCATCGGCAGGGCGTCCATGTCTGCGCGCAAGCCGATGCTGCGCCCCGGCTTGTTGCCCTCGATGACGCCGACAAGGCCGGTGCCGCCAATGCCACGCTCGACGGTGACACCCCAGCTGGCAAGCAGATCCGCCACGCGTTGGGATGTACGATGCTCCTCGAAACCGAGCTCGGGATGCTGGTGGAAATCCTGGCGTATCTCGGTGAGATCATGAGCGAACTGGGCAATCTGTTCAATCACAGGCATGGCGACCGTCTTTCGTGGCTTTGGCCTGTCAGTGGCACTGGCGTCTTGTGAAGGCAAGCGTTTCGTCCTAGGCGTCGAAGATGTGAAGGCAGGTGCGGGTCAACCGACCAGTGGGCGCCTGCGCTTCAGACCCAGCTGCCTGAAAGAGGAAAAGATGTCAGCACAGACGATCGAGACAATTGCGGAAGAAGCCGGGCAGTGGCGCCGCCACCTGCACCAGAATCCCGAACTCCTGTTCGATCTGCCCGAGACATCGGCCTTCGTCGCCGACAAGCTGAAGTCCTTCGGCTGCGATGAGGTTGTCACCGGCATCGCCAAGACGGGTGTCGTCGCGGTGGTGAAGGGCAAGCTGGGCGCCGGCCGCACCATCGGCCTGCGCGCCGACATGGACGCGCTGCCGATCGCCGAGCAGACCAACCTGGCTCACGCTTCGAAGAACCCCGGCAAGATGCACGCCTGCGGCCATGACGGCCATACCGCCATGCTTTTGGGTGCCGCGCGCCATCTTGCCTCGACCCGGGACTTTGTCGGCACGGCCGTGCTGATCTTCCAGCCGGCCGAAGAGGGCGGCGCCGGCGGCCGTGTTATGCTCGAAGAAGGACTGCTCGAACGCTTCGGCATCGAGGAGGTGTTCGGCATGCACAACGAGCCCGGCCTGCCTGTCGGTTCCTTCGCGATCAAGCCGGGTCCGATGCTGGCCGCCGCCGACCGCTTCGTGGTCACGCTGAACGGCAAGGGCTCGCATGCCGCCTCGCCGCATGAATCGCGTGATCCCGTGCTGATGGCAGCGCATCTGGTGACGGCGCTGCAGTCGATCGCCTCACGCAACGTCGATCCCTTCGACCCGGTCGTCGTCTCGGTCACCTATCTCGCCGGCGGAAGCGCGGCGGCACTCAACGTCATTCCGGAGCAGGCCATCGTCGGCGGCACGATCCGCACTATCAATCCGCAGACGCGCAAGGCCGTCGAGCAGCGCTTCAGGGATATCGTCGCCAACACTGCGCGCCTGTTCGAGGCCCAGGCTGAGATCGACTGGCGCCCCGGCTACCCGGTGACCGTCAACGACCCCGAGATGACCAAGGCGGCGATCTCAGTCGCCTCCGGCGTCGCCGGCGTGGATAAGGTCAATGGCAACTGCCAGTGCACGATGGGCGCGGAGGATTTCTCCTACATGCTCGAAAAGCGCCCCGGTGCCATCATCTGGCTCGGCAACGGTGACTCCGCCGGACTGCACAACCCAGCCTATGACTTCAATGACGACGCCATTCTTCATGGCGTTCGCTACTGGACGGCGCTCGTCAGCGAACGACTGTCGTCCCCAGACCCGCATTGAGGACATGGCAATCCTCGTGCGTACGGTCCATTGTGGCCCGCACGTGAGTGAGAGCAAGCAGCATGCGTACGAAGCTGATCAAGGTGTTCGCCATTGGCCCGGCATTGCCTCACTTTAGGCCGATGGCAATCGTCCCAATCAAAGCGCTCCGACTGGCGAGGGGGTCTCGCGGCCCCATCCCCTACCACTGTATGGCGGGGGGCATCCTTGATGAAGCGGGTCGGGTTATCCGGAAAGGACGCGCGGTAATCTTCAACGCCAGTTGCGAGAGCGCCTCACAGCTTGATCGAACAGATGCCGACGGCGTGCGCGATCTGTTGTCCGCGCAACAGAGGTGGCATTGTCGTGCCCAACCGCCGGAAGGTCAACGCCGAGTGCCATCGTCGCGAGAGAGGCACAACCATAGCTGGTCAGCTCGTCGAACGACGTATTTTTGATATCGCGACCCAGGCTGTCAGCGAGAAATTCTACAAAATAGGCACTTCGCGAGAGACCGCCGTCGACGGATAGGCTTTTGGTGATGGCAATCCGACTCGCCATCGCCTCAACCACCTCGACAGTTGCCAAGGCAATACCTTCCAGAGCCGACTGAAGCATTTGCTCTCTCGTCGTATCGGCCGTGATACCTATCCACACTCCCGCAGCGCTTCGGTCCCAGTAAGGACAGGCTAGCCCCGAAAGCGCCGGGACAAATACCAACCCGCTATCTAGCGCAGTACGGCCTTCGAAGGCTTGCAGGTCCTCGTAGCTCTTCATCAATCCGATGCGGCCCAGCCACTCGACCGCCGATCCGGCATCATAGACGCCACCATCAACGGCATAGACGGTCTCGTTGGGCGTCTGCCAGGCGACGGTGGGCAGCAGGCCGATCTCCGGACTGCGCACGATCTGCGCACCGGTCACCGCCAGGGCGAAAGCGCCGGTGCCGAACGTGATCTTGGCATCGCCTGCCTTCCGGCAGCCATGACCGTAGAGGGCAGCCTGCTGGTCGACCACCGATGCGGTGATCGGAACCTTGCCGACGCTGCCGAACACATGGCCCGCCGATGGCACGATGGCTGGGAGTGTCTCAAGCGGCACACAGAAAAGCCGACAAAGCTCCTCGTCCCAGTCCAAGGTCTCGAGATTCATCAGCGAGGTGCGCGATGCCGTCGTCGCATCGGTGACGTAGCGGCCAGCGAGGCGATCGAGGAAGAACGCATCGGTGGTGCCGAGGCGCAGCCGACCGGCCCGATGCGCATCACGGGCGGCAGGCAGGTTCTGCAGGATCCATCCGAGCTTGGAAGCGGAGAAATAGGGATCGAGCGGCAGGCCCGCACGCTCCAGCGTCATCGCCTCGACGCCTTCGGCGCGCATCTGTTCGATCACGTCCTTGGTTCTATTGTCCTGCCAGACGATGACCGGCGACAGCGGCTCGCCCGATATGGCGTCCCATGCGAGGCAGCTTTCGCCCTGGTTGTCGATACCAAGGGCATCGACCTCTCCAGCAACCTCGATACAGGCGGCAACGTTGCGCAGCAGTTCGAGCGGATCGTGCTCTACCCAGCCGGGATTTGGATAGTGCTGGGCATGGCGAACGGAATGTGCAACGCGCAGGAGCCCGTTGCCGTCGGCCAGGAGGACGCGGGTCGAAGTGGTTCCCTGGTCGATCGCAGCGATCCGCATCATGCCGTCCCATCCGTTTCGAAGCTGATCGAAATTGCCCCCGCCGTGGTCCCGGCGGCAAGCAGGTCTGCAAGAGGTATCAGGATTCGGCGCTCGGGCAGCACACTCATGCGCCTCTGCCAAATAGTCCTGCCCTCGCTCTCGGCTCGTAGAGTGCCCTTGCCGACCGCACTGACGCGGAGCTGGAGATGTCCGAGACCAGCATGTGCAGACGGCACCGCAATGCGCTGAGGCACTGCAAGCTTGAGCCCTGAGCCGCACTCGATCCCGATGGCGCGATCGGATACCGGCAGTGCTCCCTCGATATCGTCGGCGACAAAATTGCCGATCAGCTTGCCTTCCCGGAACGACCAGCCGGCGGTCTCGATCGGTCGCAGCAAATTGCCTGCCGCGAAATAGGTTGGATCGCTGCAACGCCCGTACTGATCGATGACGGGACCGCCGGAACCAGCATCGACCTTTAGATGGCTCAGGCGTGCAAGCGCCGATTCAGGTACGAAACGACCGGTCAGGAGCACACCGTCGCACGCAACTTCACGGGTGCTTCCATCCGAAAGCTGAAGATCCACAGCTTCGACCCGTCCGCCGCCCCTGATGTCGGAGATCGACGCACCATAGTGGATAGGAATACCAAGCAATCTCGGAAACAGGCCGAGCGGGCGCCGTGCGGTGGAGCGATCGCCCGCTTCGACAACCGCCACCGGACGGATGCCGGCCTTCCAGCACGTCAGCACGGCCGACAGGCTGACCAGTTCCGTGCCGACGATAGCCGGCCGACGGAACGGCTTCAGACGTTCGATATAGATGCTGTGCTGCAGGGTCCCGGTGGTGATGACGCCAATCGGTCGGTCGCCGGTCACGAACCTGGCGGAACGCGGCGCTTCGCGCGCCCCCGTGGCCAGAACGACGCGGTCAGCGATCAGCTCGCCCACACCCGCCGGTGTGGTGACGACCAGCCTGCCCGAGGGATGCAAGGCGGTAACCGATGTACCAAGCCTGATGTCGACCCCTGCTTCCGTCGCTGACCGGCAAAGCCGCCTGGCGTAGGCAGGTCCATCTAGGATGCGTCCGAATTCCCGCATGCCGAAGGGCGGATGACCGCAATGCCGTGGCACGCCACCGGCGGAGTCTTCGCGCTCCAATACGGTCACCCCGGTGATGCCCCGGGCGCGCAGGGCAAGTGCGGCTGCAATGCCAGCTGGGCCTCCACCAACGATTGCGACGCTCACCCTCTCAGTCATCCTGCGTCTCCACTGCCAATGGCTCGGCCAGCTTGCCGGCGGCGAGTGCAGAGACACGTGCCTGGCAGTAAAATCCTTGGCAGCGCCCCATTCCGGCGCGCGTGCGGCGCTTCAACCCGCCTGCATCTCCGGCTGGCAACGGACCTTGGAGCGCGTTTTCGATCTCCCGGCACGTGACCAGTTCGCAGTGGCAGACGATCTCGCCGTGGTTCTCGGCCTGCCAGTCGCGCTGAAGATGTTCGGCCAAGTTTGGCACAGATGGCCATCGCGGGTCTGCAGGCGGCGCCAGGGGCTGCCGATCGAATTCGGCATGGAGCTGACTGACATGTCTGGCAATGCCGAGTGCAGCCGTCAGTCCAGTCGAGCGGATACCGCCAACGCTGATCCATTGCTGCGCGGGTCTCGCAGTGATCCGATATTCCTTGCGCTCGGTCGCGGGCCGCAGACCGGCATAGATCGCGGTGACGGGAATGTCCGCCAATGCCGGGATCATCTCGATTGCCTTGGCGACAAGCATCCGCAACGTCGTTTCATCGACGTTGGCGCGAGTGCGATCAGGCTGCTCTTCGGCCGTCGGGCCGATCAGGACGTTGCCGAAGATGGTTCGTGCGATCACGACACCTTTCGTGCGCTCATTGGGCACGGGCAGGATGGTGGTGCGGATATGCGCCGCGGCTGCCTTGTCAAAAACGACGAACTGGCCCTTTCGAGGCATGATTGTGAAGTCCGAGGCTCCGAGCAGGCGCTTTTCGAGCACGTCACCGAAAAGGCCGGCGCAATTGACCACCGTCCGCGCCATGAAAGTGCCGCGCGCGGTCTCGAGGAACCAGCATCCATCCCTCAGTTCGCCGCCGCGCACTTCGGCATTGAATTGGGCCGTCGCTCCGTTCGACACGGCCTGGGTCAGATAGGCGAGCGGCGCCGACCAGGGGTCGATAACGTGTTCGCCCGGGACCAGCAGCGCACCGTAGGTCGAACTGGCGAGTTGCGGTTCACGCGTCAGGACTTCCGATCTGTCCAACATCCGGACGTCGTTGACGCCATTGGTTCTCGCCTGAGCCTCAATGTCGCCGAGCCTTGCAGCATCCTGCTCGGACCAGGCGACAACCATCGCGCCCGTTTCGAGGACGGGCAGGTTCAGGCGCTCGCGAATGTCCATGTACTCGCGGTAACCGGCCTGCATGCAGGCCAGTTCGACGCTGCCGGGCGGTGCGTCGAAGCCCGTGTGCAGCAGCGCGCTGTTGGCCTTGCTGGCCCCCGCCAGGATGTCCGGCGCCTTTTCGAGCAGCAGCACGCGCGCGCCATCCAGTGCGAAGCGCCTGGCGACAGCGCAGCCAACGACGCCGCCACCGACGACGGCAACGTCGAATAAGCCAGATTGGCTTGTCATCATCTTACTCTTGAGCGTTCAGGTTTCAGACGCCGGGCATCGGGAACGGTGTCGGATCCATGAACCGTCGCAGCACGTTCAGGGTCAGACGCGAGATGTTGTTGTCGAAATTGTTCCAGGGCAGCGAGCCGGAATAAGCGATCGAACCGACCGAGAACACCGCGCCGCCGTTTGGCGTCTCGAAGAAGACGAGGTCGGCGTGAACCTTGTCGCAGACGTCGCCGGTGGTGCCCATGAAATTGAACAGCATGTCCTCGACGACGAAGACGTGCGCCTCAGTATGGTGCTCGGAACTCGCCACGACGATGGAGTGCGGCGGCGACCCGACCGAAAAGTCGTGCCGGTCGAGCTCCATGCCGGCCGCCCCCCCGCCGGTCAGGCCGAAATCGCCAAGGATCTCGTCGTCCACGCCTTCCATGATAAAGGCGGCACGCGGGTCGGTAGCGCCGGGCGCGCGGCGATAGTAGGACGAGCGGTCGAAGCCCTGGGCGGTGAAGCCGACACCGACGAGATGGTTGGGGCTGCGGCCACCCTGACGCCGCCACAGGCCGCCATATTCGCCGGTGAAGCTGTGATAGTACTCGCCCGTCGGCGGCTCCCAGGCGCGGCTTCCACCTTCGGCGCGGCGCACCTCGATGATGCCGGGCTGGGTGGCATGGTAGGCGATGCGCCAATAGAAGCCATTGCCGCCGAGATAGATCAGCCGGCCGCCACTGTGGGTGAAACGATGGATGCCGTTGCGCATCTCCTTCGAATAATATTCCGGGTGGGTGGCGGTGACGACGGTGCGATATCCCTTCAGCAGGTCGTAGCCTTCCTCATGCAGGTCCTCGTCGGTGATGACGTCGTAGTCCTGATCGAAGTGCTCGAGCCAGCTCGTGATGTGCGTGTCGGCGTTGAACAGCCACAGATGCGACGGCCCCGCGCCGTGGTTGGCCTCGACCTTCGGGCGAAGGTTGAGAACGGGCCGCAGCCGCGACGAATAGTAGACGCCGCTGCCGTCCGAGTGCAGGTCGTAGAGCGAATGGCCGTATTCGCGGTGCTCGTTCAGGAACTGCTGGTGCGGGTGGAGGACGAGCGCGCGATTGAGATGAAGCTCGACAAGCCCGTCATTGGTGCCGAAATGCTCGTTGGCATATGCCATATAGGTCGCAAGCGGGAACAGGAACGCCAGCTTGGAAGTCGGCTTGCCGCGCGCCGGACGCACCACAAAGGTGACGAACTGCTCTTCGCCCTGGGCCTCGATGCGCACCGCATAGATGCCGCTCTTCATGCCTTCGGGAATGGTCAGGGTGAAATCGACCTGCCAACCGGCATCATAGATGTCATCGTCGTGAAAATGGATCGCCGACCACTGGCCCGGGCTATCCATCCAGCACATCCCGTCCTCGCCGGTGAAATTGTGTCCGGTCACACCGCGGGTCGGCATGTTGACGACCTCGCCGTGCAAACCCCGCCCGGATATGTCATCCACGCGAATGCCCGGAATATCGAGCGAGAAGTCCCATGCTCCCGCAAGCGTGCCCGACAGGCGCTCGGGCCACTGGTCGCCCCGCAGCAGCTGCAACTCGCCAAGCGAGAGGCTGGCGGCGGAGACCCGCGGCCGATCGATCTTGCCGTTGTAGAGCGCGCGCCCGACGGTGCGGCCGGCATCCTCGCCGCCCCAGCTCGCCGCAAACAGCAGTGGTGCTGCGCTCTGCCAGGCGAGACCGGCCTCGAAAGCCCCGCTTGCGAAGCCTGAATCGTTGATGGTGGCGAATTCGTGCTGCGACTGCTGATGGACGCTCACCGCCCCGGTTTCGGCATCATAGGTTGCGGCCGCGAAATACCAGTGCCGGGCAAGCATCGGCCGACCGACCGACAAGGTCCGCTTGTGCGCGCCGTCCGAAATCTCGATGCCGATAGAACCGTCCTCGGCAACGATCATGGCTACGCCACGTCCGGCAGCCTCGTCCCATTTGGAGATAATCGCCTGCCGGCCCTTCTGCGGGGTTGTCGGCATCACCATCGCCTGGAGCGAGATGCTTGACGCGTCGGCAAACGTATCGCCGCAATGGATCTGCGCGAAGGAGCCGGCATGAATGACCTGAGGCCTGCCTGCGTATTGGCCGTCGATCGAGCTCGGAACCGGCACAAGCTTCACCGGCGGCGCCTCGGGTGCCGTGTCGCCCTGGACCACCCTCACGACGCTTGCCTGATAGCTCGGGTATTCGCAGTTGATCATGAAATCGACGGAGCCGCCCGGCATAACGCTGACGCGATCGGCATAACCAGTGATTTTCAGCATGTGCGGGTCTCCAGAAGCGGCGTCGGATTAGTCGTTCAGGTCGATGTCGAAGTGGCGCTTTATGCGCCGCTTGAAGATCTCCCACTCGGCGTCGTCGAGGTTGTGGAAGACGCCGTCCAGCAAGGTCATCGGCTTGCCGCGCCCGTTCATCTGGACAAGGCGCCATTCCTCATGCGGACGCGTGCAAAGCAGCGCCAGCTTGCCGGTCATCGGCTCGCTCCGGATGCGATTGACGAGACGCTGCAGCTCCGGGCTGTGCTGGCCCGTCGTCTTGACGCGAAACTCGGCCACAAGTTCATCCAGGCTACGGCCGTTGATGAGTCTTTCCAGCTCCAGTCTTGCCACCATCGACTCCTTAAGGTCTGCGGCAACTGCACTTCGACCGCCCCAATCGGCGCCTCGTCGAAAAGCAGCGGCTGCGTCTCGCATTCGGTCAATAAAACGACTGGATCAAGCATTGTCAATGACCGAACGGTCAATTCAACAAATGACGGGAACAGAAGCACAGACTTCATGGAATTCAGACGTATCGCTTCAGACGCCCACCGGCGCCCCCGTCCGTCAGCTCGCGACGATCACCTCGACGCCGGCAGCAAGCAGCGCATCCATCATGTCTGTCGGCGGCCGCCTGTCGGTCACGAAGCGGTCGATCATGTCCAACTGGCAAACCTTGGCAAAGGCACCCCGGCCGACCTTGGAATGATCGGCGACGACGGTGAGCCGATCTGCCTGCTCGATCATTGCGCGCGCCACCTGGGCTTCGCCGAGGGAGAAGTCCATCACGCCATTGCGGGCATGGATCGCGCCGATGGTGAGAACAGTATGCGCGGCGCGGAAATTGGCGATCTGCTCGATCGTCGCCTCGCCCGTCGTCTCGCCGGCATCGGCCTGGTACAGGCCACCCAGCAAGAACACGCTGTTCGTCCGCCCCGACAAGGTGCCTGCGATCGCCGAGGAATTGGTGACAACCGAGAGATTGTCGAGCCGTGACAGCTCTTCGGCAAGGAAGAGCGTCGTCGTCCCGGTGTCGATGAACATCGTCTCGCCATTGCCGAACAGGCGCGCGGCGGTGCAGGCAATCGCCCGCTTGCCCGCTGTCTGTTCCGACATCCGCATGGAGAAAGGATTCTCGTCGACCAGGGATGGCAGACAGGCCCCGCCATGGAATTTCCGCAATGCGCCCGAAGCGGCCAATTGGTTGAGGTCCCGTCGAATTGTCTCGCTCGAAGCGGACAGTTGCAGGACCAGATCTTCGACCAGGATGCGCCCCTTTTCACGGGCGATATCCATGATCATGGTGCGACGCTGCTCGGGGGTGAAACGGCTAAAAGTCATTGATCCTTCACAATATCTCGCGTCGAAATGTATCCGGCCTTCCGGCGCCGAGTAAAGGCCCGGATCCCGGTTCCCCATCCCTCGTCCACCCCCTATCCGGCCCCTGATTACCAGGCCCTCAAGGCGGCGCGCGATGACCGAACACGAGAACGACAAAAATATTCGGTCATCCGCATTGACTGAACGGTCATATTCGATACCATATTCGGGCTAACGGTTGCCTGCAAGACGTTGCTGACAAAAACAGGGTTCGGCATCAATTCAAGGTATCCGGCGGCAAATTCAAGTAACTTGACAGAGACTACTGCTCTGTTGAAGACTTGATCTGCTGCGAGCGGGGAGGTGCGCGGTTGATGCGCCTCTCGCGCAGTGCGCAATCAACGCCACGGTCAACGTGAGGGGAGCTTTTCAATGAAGACGACTAGACGGACATTTCTTGCCGGCGCGACCGCGCTCGGCACCGGAACATTGCTGGTAGGCTCGGCGACGGGGCGCTTCGGCACGGCCTGGGCCCAGGACGCCAAGACGTTGTCCTTTGCCGCGGCCGGCACGGTGACCAGCAGTTGGGACCCCACGTCCCACACGATCGCACCGCAGATCACCGCCGAAATGCTGGTGTTCGGCCGCCTGACCAAATGCCTGATGACCTCCGAGAACCCAGGTGAAATTCTGCCCGACCTGGCGCTCGAATGGAAAGTGGTCGACAAGTACACGCTCGAATACAAGCTGCGTCAGGGCGTCAAGTTCCACGACGGCAAGGAGTTCAAGGCCGAGGACGTCAAGGCGACCTACGAATACGGCTCGCAGCCGAGCCGTCCGGCATCCGCCTGGTATCCGGGCCAGGTCGAGGTCGAGATCGTCGACGACTATACCGTTCGCCTCAAGACCGAGAAGTTCGGCTATCCGGCCCTGAACTTCTGGTATGTCGCAGCCTTCCTGCCGATCCTTTCCGCCAAGGATGTCGCCGACCCGAACGTGCTGAAGCAGCGCCCGAACGGCACCGGCCCGTTCCGCTACGTGGAGACCAAGGGCGACCAGATCGTCTTCAAGGCCAACGAAACCTACTACGACGGCAAGCCGGAGATCGAGACGCTGCTGTGGAACTACGTGCCCGACGCCAACACCCGCGTCCTGGGCCTGCTCAACGGCCAGTATCACCTGACCGAGCGCCTCGAGCCGGAGCAGTATGAATCGCTCAAGAAAGAGGCCAACATCGTCACCAATCGTGGCCTGTCGAGCGAGAACAAGTATCTGCACTTCCGCTGCAACAAGCCGCCCTTCGACGATGTTCGCGTTCGCATGGCCGCTGTCCACGCCATCGACCGGGATCAGGTGCTCGCGGTGCTGGGCGAAGCCGGCCAGGCATCGAACAGCCACATCTCGCCGGTCAAGTTCGGCTACACCGACGTGGCCAACTACCCCAAATACGATCCCGAAGAATGCCAGCGTCTGCTTGCCGAGGCCGGCTATCCGAAGGGCGAGGGCCTGCCGGAACTCGAGTTCATCACCTCGGTCGGCTTCTATGCCAAGACGCGCGAATATGGCGAACTGGTCACCGCCATGCTGCAGGAACAGGGCTTCCCCGTGAAGCTGACAACGCTCGAACCGGCAGCCTGGGAAGAGCAGATCTATCGCCGCGCCGACGGCCAGGGCCCGGGGCACATCGTCGACGTCGGCTGGATCACGGGTTCGCCCGAGCCGGACCTGGTCCTGCGCCCGAACTACTACTCGAAGTTCGCGCTGATCAACGGCATCAACGATCCCGAGATCGACGCTGCCCTCGACAAGGAGCGCAACGCGGAATCGGCCGAAGAGCGCCTGAAGATACTTCAGGAAGAAACCCTTCCGCTGCTCGCCACCAAGGTGCCGAGCCTGTCGCTGTTCTCGGCCGTGTCGCTGCGGGCGATGTCGAAGAAGCTCGAAGGCGTCTATTTCTATCCCAACGGCCCGATCGATCTCAGCAAGGCAAAGCTGTTCTAGGGAACATTTGCTTCGGCGGCCGGTGGCGCACACGCCATCGGCCAATTGATACAGCGAAGAGCGCGTCTCGCGACGCGCTCAATCCCTTCTTTGATACAGGACCATATCCATGGCCTTCGCTATCGAGTTCTTCCTCCGCCGCATAAGTCAGGGCCTGGTGATCGTTCTTTTGGTCGCCTTCGTGATCTTCACGCTTTTGCGCGTGGTACCCGGCGATCCGATCCGTATCATCCTGGGGCCCATGACCGCCGCCAGCGTTCTCGAAGAGAAGGCAAAGGAACTTGGGCTGCGCGACCCGCTGCTGGTTCAGTTCGGCCGTTTCGTGGGCCAGGTTACCACAGGAGATCTCGGCCGCTCCTACATCAGGGGTGCACAGGGCGGCAGCACTGGCGGCTCGCAGGACGCGACCGGCTTCAACCCGGAGAGCCGCGCCTCGGTCGCCGAGCTGATCGGCAAGGCCCTGCCCTACAGTCTCCAGCTCGCCGCGCTCGGAATTGGATTTGCGCTGCTCGTTGCGGTGCCTATCGGTATGGGCGCGGGCATGCGCGCGGGCAAATGGCCCGACAGGCTGGGACTTTATGTAAGCTCGCTGCTGGTTTCGCTTCCGAACATCTGGGTCGGCGTGGTCCTGATCTTCCTGCTTTCTGCAAAGACCGGGTGGTTGCCGGCCATCGGCTACCAGGGTTTTGCCTACACCATCATCCCCGCCATGGTGCTCGCCATCGAGCTGTCTCCGGTGATGATCCGCGCCATCTCCGTCTCGGTGGCGGCCAATCTCGGCGAGGTCTATTTCGATGTCGGCCTGGTGCGGGGCCTGTCGCGCCGCGTCATGATCTTCAAGCACGTGCTGCGCAATGCTGCCGTGCCGCTGCTCAATCTCTTCGGTGCACAGATGATCGGCATGCTGCTCGGCGGCCTCTTCGTCGTCGAGTACATCTTCAGCTACCCGGGCATCGGCATGCTGACCATCAACGCCGTCTTCCAGCGCGATTTCCCCATCATTCAGGCTGTCGCGATCCTGGCCAGCGGCGCGCTCGTCGCCATCAACATGCTGGTCGATTTCGCCTCGACCACCATCGACCGTCGCCTGAAGTTCTGAAGGACTGCCCGTCATGATCACTTCGACCGAAGAGGCAGCCCTGTCGACTGCCCAAACACAGCCAAAGAAGCGCGGCGTCACGGCCCGCATCGTCCGCAAGGCCTGGGGCTACACCGAGATGAAGATCGCCGCGACGGTCTTCATTGCCCTGGCGCTGCTCACCGTGTTCGGACCGTTCCTCATCGACGCTTCGGCCACCAAGATGAACGTCGCCAACAAGTTCCTGCCTCCCATCTTCATGGAGGGCGGGAAACTGCCCCACTTCTTCGGCACCGACCAGCTCGGCCGCGACCTGTTGCTGCGCTCGCTGATCGGCCTGCGCAACGCCTTCGCCATCGGGGTCGCCAGCGTCATCGGCATTTTTGTCCTCGGCTGTGCCATCGGCATCTATGCCGGCTATCGCGGCGGCTGGACCGACGTCATTCTGATGCGCCTGACCGACGTGCAGATGTCGATCCCCGTAGTCATCCTCGCGATCACCATCCTGGGCATGTCGCGCCCCTCGCCCGCCACCATCATCGCCGTTCTGGTGCTGGCGAGCTGGCCGGTCTATGCCCGCGTTTCCCGCGGGGTCACCCTGGCTGAGCGCCAGAAGGAATATGTCAGGGCTGCGAAGATTCTCGGCGCCAGCGACCTGCGCATCATGGTTCGCCACATCGCCCCCAGCGTGCTGCCGCCGATCGCCTTCGTCGCCGTGCTCGACGTTGCCCGCATGATGATCTTCGAAGCCATCTTCGGCTTCATCGGCATTGGCATCCAGCCCCCGACGCCAACCTTCGGAACCATCATCTCCGCTGGCACCCAGTACCTGCTGAACGCGTGGTGGATCACCATCGTCCCCGGCATCCTGCTGGCGCTCGGTCTCGGCAGCCTCAATCTGATGGGCGGCGTCCTCGAGCGCGCTCGCAACCACATCCTGCAGGGAGGTGAGTGATGACCCAGCCACTGAACATGCAGGACAACACCGCGACGCAGGCCCCGGTCATGGAAGTTCGCAACCTGTCGGTCGTGGCCCGAGCCGCAGCCGGCGAACGGACGATCCTCTCGGGCATCGATCTTTCGGTTGCGCCGCGCTCGGTGCTCGGCATCATCGGCGAGAGCGGATCGGGCAAGACGGTGCTGTCGCGCGCCCTCGTCAACTGGATCAAGTCGCCGCTCGCCATCACGAGCGGGTCGGTAAACTACGGCGGCCGCGATCTGCTGACCCTGCCGGACGAGCAGATGGCCGGCCTGCGCGGTCGCGAGATCGCCTATATCGGCGCGAACCCGACGAGCGCGCTCGATCCGACCGTACCGGTGGGACACCAAATCCTGGAGAAGCTTCGCGCCGTCGCGCCGAACCTGACACGCGACGAAGCGCGCAAGCGCGTCATCGAAACACTGGATGCCGTCCGCATTCCGTCGCCCAAGCAGCGCTTCGACGAATACCCGTTCCAGTTCAGCGGCGGCATGATGCAGCGCGCCATGATCGTCGATGCGCTGGTCTCCAATCCGAAGCTGCTCATCGCCGACAACATCACCCAGCCCCTCGACGTCACCGTCGCAGCGCAGATCCTGCGCCTGCTGCGCGACCTGCAGCAGGATTTCGACACGGCGATCGTCTTCGTCTCGTCGTCGCTGGGCATCGTCACGGAAATCGCCAGCAACCTAATCGTGCTGGACCGCGGCCACATCGTCGAGCGTCAGTCGGTCGAAAACCTGATCAAGCGGCCCGAACACGGCTACACCCGGGAACTGATCGCCAAGGTGCCGAAGATCTGGGCCACCAGCGAGCAGCCACCCGCCCCATCGACGAGCGACGTCGTCCTCGACGTGCGCGACGTCGAGAAGACCTATCGCGTGCGCGAGCGCAAGACCCTCTTTGGCGAGCGCATGGTCCGGGCGGTCCGCGGCGTTTCTTTCACCGTGCGCCGGGGCGAAAATTTCGGCATCATCGGCGAGTCCGGCTGTGGCAAGTCGACCCTGTCGCGGCTGCTCAGCAGCCTTGAGGCACCGGACAAGGGCCAGATCCTGTTCGAGAATGACGACATCGCCACCTTGCGCGGGTCGCGGCTGCTTGGCTTGCGGCGACGCTTCCAGTTGCTCCTGCAGGATCCCTACAATGCGATTGCTGCGCACAGTTCGATCGGCCGGACCATATCCGAACCGCTGCTCATCCACGGACTCGGCTCGCGCCAGCAAATCGAAAAGAAGGTGAAGGACGTCATGGCCGAGGTCGGCCTGTCGCCCGCTCTCTACGACCAGTTGCCCGTCGGCCTCAGCGCCGGCCAGCGCCAGCGCGTCAACATCGCCCGCGCACTGGTGCTCGAACCCGAGCTGCTGATCCTGGACGAAACCCTGTCGTCGCTCGATCAGGTCGAACAGGCAAAACTGCTCGATCTGTTCGAGACACTGCAGGTCAAGCGCGGCATCACCTATGTCTACATCTCGCACGATCTGGCCATGGTCCGGCGTGTCTGCGCCCGCATCGCCGTCATGTATCTCGGACGCATCGTCGAGCTGGCCGACAATGAAACGATGTTCGGCCGATCGGCACATCCTTACACGCGAGCGTTGCTGAGCGCGGTCCCCACCGTCGAGGAGAAGCCGTACCGCACCGAGACCTATCTGCTTGAGGGCGAGCCGCCGGATCCGATCGACATTCCGGCCGGATGCAGCTTCCGCACTCGCTGCCCGTTCGCCTTCGATCGCTGTGCCACGGACGATCCGACGCAAACGGTGCGGGAAGACGGCAACGCCAGCGCCTGCCATCTGCAGTTCAGCCAGATGCCCGTCGTCGATGTGGCGCGTCTGGCGCAAGGGGCCGGGACATGAAAGCCGGGACCGGTCGAACCGCAGTGGACGCTCGTATGGGGCGCACGTCTAGATGACATCGGCCGAAGCATTTTTTCGCGAACGCCATGCAGTCCATACCGGCTGGCGCCGGCATCTGCACCAGTGGCCGGAGGTCGCGTTTCAGGAGCATCGTACCGCGGCTTTCGTGGCCGAGAGGCTGGTCGAGATGGGCATGACCGCGGAGACCGGCATCGCCGGCACCGGCCTCGTGGCGACGCTCGCCGGCCGGCGCCCCGGCCCGACGATCGGCCTGCGGGCCGACATGGATGCGTTGCCGACCACTGAGGAAAGCGACCTCTCCTACCGATCACACAATGACGGCGCCAGCCATGCTTGCGGCCATGACGGCCATATGACGATGCTGCTCGCGGCGGCCGACTACCTGTCGCGCGAGCGCGACTTCGCCGGCTCCGTGCGCTTCATCTTTCAACCCGCTGAGGAAGCCGAAGGAGGCGGCCGCCGGATGGTCGAGGAAGGCCTCTTCGAACGCTTTCCGGTGGACGCCGTCTTTGGCCTGCACAACTGGCCCAGCCTGCCATTGGGCACCGTGGCCGTGCGGCCGGGGCCGGTGATGGCGGCGATGGACCTCTTCACCATCACCATCGATGCCAAGGGCGTACATGCCGCCTTGCCGCATCTTGGCACCGACGCCATCGTTTCGGCCGGCGCCGTCATCGCCGGTCTCCAGACCATTACGAGCAGATCCGTCAATGCCCAGCAGCCGGCGGTGGTTTCGCTGACGCAGATCCATGGCGGCAACTCGCTCAATGCGCTGCCCAGCAGGGTCGTCCTCAACGGCACCGTCCGCGCCTTTTCCGACGAGGCCCGTGCTGTGGTGCAGGAGCGGCTGCAACAGATCATCGATGGCGTCGCCATCACCCACCGTGTCGACATCTCTCTCGATTTCGAGCCGCGCTATCCCGCGACCGTCAATGACGGCGGCATGGCCGCCATAGCCGAGGCGGTGGCGACCGCCACGTTCGGGCGTCGTTCGGTGCTGACCGAGTTCGAGCCCAGCATGGCGTCGGAGGACTTTGCCTTCATGCTGGAGGCCAAGCCCGGATGTTACGCCTGGATCGGCAATGGAACCGCGACCCCGCTGCACAATCCGTCCTTCGACTTCAACGACGATCTGATCGCGCCGGGCGCGCTCTATTGGACCGCCCTCGTCAAGGACTGGTCGACTGCGCCTGCCACGATGCCGGTGCCGGCAGCGGCGTAGCGACCGACGATACCTCGCTTGCAAACAGAAGACCCAAGGGGAACGAGATGAGACTTTCGGGAAAGCGTGCATTGATGATCGGAGCGGCTACGGGCATCGGCCGTGCCTGCGTCGAGGATTTCGCCCGGAACGGGGCCAGCATCGTTGTCGCCGACATCAACGAGGCGGCCATGGCGGAGGCTGTTCATCTGGCCGGCGCGCAGAATGTCCGCGCCTTTGGCACCCGTTGCGACGTGCGTGACGAGGCATCAGTTCGCGACGCCGTCGAATATGCCGAAAAGGCACTGGGCGGTCTCGACACGCTGGTCTTCTTTGCCGGCTTGATGCGCACCGGGCAAGTGGACGGCTTTGAGGCGGAGACATGGGACGCCATCTTTCAGGTCAACGCGCGCGGCACCTTTTTCGCCGCGAAATACGGAGCACCCGCACTGAAGCGCCAGGGCGGCGGCAGCTTCATCACCACGGCATCGCTGGCAGGTCTTCGTGGCGCGCCGGGCATGACCGCCTATGCCGCGGCAAAGGGCGCGGTGATCGCCTTCACCACGGCCCTTGCCCAGGAACTTGCGCCGGCAAACATCCGGGTCAACTCGGTCCTGCCGGGCTGGATCGATACGCCGTTCAACAATCCGGCGATCGATTACATGGGCGGCACCGACGCGCATGGGGCGATCGTCAACCGCATCGTCCCGCTCGGCCGCCAGGGCACGCCGGCTGAGGTTGCCCCCATGTACACCTTCCTTGCTTCCGAGGAATCGCGCTACATCACGGCAAAATCGATGATGGTCGACGGCGGCATGGCCCATTGACCGGGGTGCGTCGCCTTCGAAATGAAGGAAAAAGCGAGCCGTTTGGCCCAAAACCTGAAAGAACAGCCTGACGGAAGGCAGCAGCCAGGCCATGATTCTGAGGCGCAGATGACGGAAACGAACGTCTTGCAGGACGACCTCGAAGAGGCGTCGGATGAACTCTTGGAGTCGCGCCGGCGACTTGGCGTCAAGCTGAAGCTGGCCAGGCAAACCAAGGGCCTCACGCTGAAGGAGCTGGCAGCCCGGAGCCAATGTTCGGAGAGCCTGCTGTCCAAGGCCGAGAATGGTAGGGCCTTGCCTTCCCTGCCGCTCATCCACCGTCTGGTCAGGGTGCTGGAAACCAACATCAGCTGGTTGTTCGAGGAGGGCGAGCCGGACGATTCACCCGTCTTTCGCGCAGGCACGCGCCCCGTGGTGACATTGGACGACCGACCCGGCGACTGGGCCGGCGTCTCCTTCGAACGCATCATCCCCTACAAGGGCGGTCATCTGCTCCAGAGCAACATCCACCACATAGCCGTCGGCGCCAAAAGCGGTGCCGCGATCACCCATGAGGGTGAAGAGACCGGCTATGTGCTTCGCGGCCAGATCGACCTCATCCTGGATGGCATCGTCTACAGCTTGAAGGAAGGCGACTCCTTCTGCTTCCGCTCGCATGTACCTCACTCTTATCGCAACATCGGGACGGAACCGGCGAGCATACTTTGGACCTGTACCCCGCCCACCTTCTGACCGGCTTCAATCGCAACCACTTTCAACACCCGCCGTAGCGGCCGAACAACAGCCTCGAAAAGAGCGACACCGACAGGCCGGAGCGGATCGCGTAGCGGGTGATGACGGCGTTGATCGCCGACTAGGAGATCACCGTCAGCACCAGGCCGATGATGGTGTTGGCGGTCGCCGAGACGAGAAAGAACATGGCGCTGCAGATCGCCCAGAAGGCCATCGTCAGATTGAGCTTGGGCATGCGGCCGCTGGGCGGCACAGGCCGTTGCGAATAATCGCGGTGGCAGCCATGATTGTCTCCTTGTCGGCAACATATTCGTAGCGCAAAATACAATACAGAGTCTCCGCAGGAACACTCCTCCCGGAGAACTTAGGCCGAATGATCTGTTGCCCCATGTAGCCGATCGTGTTTTGCGCGCCGCCACAGATCGCACACAGCAGACGATCCACCCATCGCCTCATGCTGTGGCATGCCTAGGCACGAGGCTATGGATCTGGTGGATGCACAACGACGAGTGCGTCAACCGCTACCGCTCTGTCGGGCAGAACGATCACCGGGTTTAGATCAAGTTCCGAAATGAGCGGACCGGCCGCCAGACCGAGCTGGGCCACCCGGAAAGCCAGTTCGACCAGAGCCACCTTGTCCGATGGCTTGGCTCCGCGAGCACCGTCCAACAGCGGCGAAAGCCTGAGGCTCGCGATCATCTCACGAATGTCGTCCCTGTCGACCGGCAAGGGGCGTGTGACGGCATCCCTGAGGATCTCAGCATAGATGCCCCCCGCCCCCAACGTGATGGTCGTCCCGAGGTCGGCGTCCTGTGTCAGCCCGACGATCATTTCGACACCCGGCCCAATCTGCTCCTGCATCAAAACGCCTTCAATGCGAGCGCCTGGCGCATGGGCCTTTGCCCTTGCAACGAGTTCGTCGTGGATCAAAGCTGCGGCCTCGCCGTCGGTCACGTCGAGCTGGACCAGCCCCGCATCCGACTTGTGGGCGATGTCGGGTGACGCGAGTTTCATGGCAACGCGACCGCCAAATTCTGCGACGAGGTTGCTCGCCTCCGCAGCAGTGTGGGCCATGCACTCGCGAGCGCGGTCGATACCGGCGCCCTCCAGCAGAACCGCAGCCTCCCGACTGTCGAGTACGCCAGGACGCGCCAGCGCTTCAAGCTGAATTGGCGCGAGGACCGGCACACTCCAGCTGCGAGGCCTGAACGAGGCTTTCGCGGCTTCATAGTCGGCGCGCGCGCGCAACGCACGGAAACACTTGCGGAACGAGCGAAAAATGGGAACTCCTGACTTGACTAGGTCGCGGTAGCCAGGGCTGTCGGTCAAGACCGACCCCCACACGGCAACGATCGGTTTGGGCGAGCGCGGGGCGAAAGCGAGCACATCGGCGGCGAAACTGTCGGACAGGAGGCCGAGCGCGGCGGTAAGCCCCACAACGATGACATCGACATTGGGATCGGCGGCGATAAGATCGAGAACTTCGAGCCGCTGCTGCTGCGGGGCGGAAATCGCGAAGCCGCCGCCATTGTCGATCGGATTGGAAACCGTCACATAGCGCGGCAGATGGGCATAGAGCTTTTCGACTGTCGTCCCATCGAGGTCGGGAACGCTCACGCCGTAGCTGTCGGCCAGCTCTGCCATCAAGGTCGTCGATCCACCCGACACCGAATAAAGCGCGCAATTCGGCCCGGAGCCGGCCGGCACCTTGGCCAGGAGATTAGCGGTTTCGAGCAGTTCATCGAGATCGCGGACACGGATCACGCCATACTGCTTGAACAGGCCATCGATAACGGCGTCGGCGCCCGCGAGATGACCGGTGTGCGAAGCGGCCATTCGGGCGCCACGTTCGGTCGAGCCCATCTTGAGCATGACAACCGGCTTTCGCATGGTATTCGCCGACTCCAGCGCAAGCCTGAGTTTGGGGATCGACTTGAAGCCTTCGACATAGGCGGCAATGACCGTGGTCTCGGGGTCGTGGGCAAAGTAGTTGATGAAGTCGGCGACCTCGAGATCAACCTCGTTACCGACAGTCACCCAGCGCCGGAAGGCAGCGCCCATGGCAACGCCTTCGACGATGGGACGGCCATTGAAGCCGCTTTGGGTGACCAGCCCTATCAACCCGCCGCGGTGGTGCTCCGAGACAGGGAACTGCTCGAACGTATTGTCGTTGGTGTTCGGCCCGATCACGCGCACGCCGTGCGCCCTTGCCGCCTCCGCCACCTTTGCTTCAAGCGCCGCGCCTTCCGCACCGACCTCCGAGAAGCCGGAACTGAAGACTATGACGTCGCGCACACCCCTGCTGCCACAATCGGCGATCACTTGCGGCACGATCGCCGGGGCCACCTTGACCACCGCAAGGTCGATATGATCGGGCACCTCACTCATCGAGGCGAACACAGGCACACCGCCGGCCTCGCCGCCGCGCGGATTGACGTAGCAGAAACGGACGTCCTCGCCGAAGCGGCGAAACCAGTTGTGCGCCTGCGGTGACGCATCCACCCGGCCGACATAAGCGATACCGCGCTTCTTTCGGAACATGCGCTGGAGATCGATCAGGCTGCGGTCGAGTTCGGCGCGAGCCTGCAGGATTGCCGGTTGAGTGGTAAGCATCATCTGGTCTTTCATGGACTGTCGGAAGGATAGGCCAGCGGCATAGGCCAAATGGCCGAATACAAATGCCAGGAAGGGATGCAGACTGGCTGCGAACGCTCTGTGCCGGCCTGCCGGCACAAGGAGAGGAGAGCGCCATGGGAACCGCGGCCTGCCCGGCAAGACGGTTGGAACTGGGTTTTGAGGAAGAACCCAACGAATTGCTGCGCGGCGTCACCAACGACCGCTCCGGCGGGGTGGTGAAATCCAGCCTGCGCGTGCTGTCGGTGCTGGAATACTTCCAGGCCAATCCGCGGCCGGCCCGCACGACGGAAATCAGCCGCGCGCTCGCCATCCCCAATTCCAGTGCCGACGACATCCTCAAGACCCTGGTGCGGACCGGGTACCTTGCATTCGAGCCACGGCAGAAAGTCTACCTGCCCTCCTACCGGATCGTTACGCTCGCTCGGCGCCTCGAAAGCACCTTCTTCGGCGGCACGGCGGTCTCCGATCTTATGGAGGAGGTTCATCGCTGCACCGGCCACACGGTGTGGCTGTGCATGGAAAACGATCGCTGGGTGCAATGCTCGGCAATCATTCCCGGTTCTGATTTTCACGCCGGCATCCATGTCGAGGGCTTTACCGACTACGACTGGACGACTGCCGCAGGCCTGGCGCTTCTGTCGGGCAAGCCGCAGGAGGTGGTGGTGGAGATTGCCAAGCGCATGTTCCGCACCGAGCCGCCGGCCAGGCGCACGGCCAGTGTAACCACGCTCCTCGACAAGGTGAGACTGGCTCGAAAACAAGGCTATGCCACCTCCCGCGGCTTCTCTGGGGAAGGCGTGACCGCTGTGGCGGCACCCTTCCAGTCCAAGGTCATGCGTGTTTCGGTTGCCGTCGGTCTGGTCAGTCCCGATCCGGAGGAGAGCCCGGGCACCCTTGCCCTCGGCAACACGCTCCGCCAGATCGCGGCACGGCACCAGCGGCTTTCAGAGCTGCAGCGGGCCAATGACGACCTGCCTATTTCGCCGGAGTGGGAATTCCCGCCGCAGCTATGAAACCCTGGTCAACGACCCGGTCTTCGGGCATCAACTCGGTGTAGGAAAGCACTTCGGGGATGAGGGCGTAGGTCTTCTGCAAGCGCGCCGCGAGATCTGCCGGCATGTAAAGATTGGGGTCGAAGCTCAGCGAGACGCCCTTTTTGAGCGTTTCCTCGGGCAGTTGCAGTTCCTCGACCATGATCTTCATGATCTCGGAGTTCTGGTGGTAGTCGCCCTTCAGGTAGTTGCGCGTCGTACGAACCAGCGCCCGCATCACCGCCTCGCCGACGTCGCGTCGCTCCTTGAGCAGGCGCGGCCCGAAGCTCCACGAACCGGCCGACATCTCCGGTCCCTGCACGAATGCCAGCGACACCTTGGAGGTATCGGCCTTCTGCCAGATCGAGTCGATCAAATAGCCGAAGTTAACGGCGCCGTTCTCGAGGGCGACCAGGATGTCAGGCGACGCCATGGTCTGGAACTTCACGTCCTTGAGGGAAAGCCCAACCTTTTCCAGTTCCGTCTGCAGGAAATAGGAGGCCGTCGAACCAAGGCCGATGGCGCTGGCGATGGTCTGATCCTTGAACAGGTCGACGGTAAACTTGCGGCCGTTGAGAAAGGCGTTGTTGGCCCAGATGCCCTGCTTCTGCTGGGGTGACTGGACAAACAGCGGTGCAACCACGCGGATGTCGGCACCACCGGCGATGGCGTTGAAGACGGCCGCACTTGGCTGGCCGCCAAGCACATCGGCGCGCCTGGTCGCCAGGAGCACGATGCCGTCGCTCGACTTGGCGAAGGTGTATTCGATATCGATGTTTTCCTTGTCGAACTCGCCCATACGGTCGGCCAGGATCATCGGAAGGTAGGCCTCGACTTTCGCGGTCATGGCGACCGTCACTTTTTCGCGCTGCGGCAGCGGCTTTGGCGCGTCGGAACCTTGAGCGCGGGCGCCCAGGCTCATGCCAGCCACTGCGGCCGCAACCGCCAACGTCTTCCATAGAGATTTCATAACTTCCTCCCTGTTGCTCTTCCTGCCGCCGGCCCTCCACCGGACGGCAAATTTTTCGTCAGTCGGCGTCGTAGACCAGCTTCCAGTTCGACCCCGCAAGTTGCCGGACGCGCGGACCGCCAAAGTGGAACGCCGGGTCTCCCGGCGGTTCAGCAAACGAAATGACGGCCGTATCGGGCGCCGGCGGCAGTGCTGCCCAGATGCGTCTCCCGGCGGTATCGATGTCGACGCGGTTGGAAATATTGTGCTTGAGGCTGGCGACACGCGGGTAAATTTCGGGGTCGACCTCGGCGGCGGCACGCAGGGCCGGCGTATCGACGCCGCCGGGCCTCACGGCCACCACCCATGGCCCGGTTCCGCCGCGGCTCTGACGCTCGCGTGCGACCACCTCGACCCAGTGCTCGATCGCGACCTTGGACGCACAATAGGTGGCGAGCCCCTCGAGCGCCGCGACAGCCGCGCCCGACGACAGCATGGCCAGGCCCGCCTCGTAAGCTGGACGACAGGCATCGAGGAAGGCCTCGGCCAGCACGAAGGGAGCGGCGAGATTGGCCAGAACGCCCTTTTCATACTTGGCCGAAGCCACCTTGCCGACCATCCCGATCGCCTCGGAATAGTAGGCGTTGTGGATGAAGATCGCGCGCTCGCCGCGGAAAGCCGCCAGCTCGCGGATGAAATGGCCGCGGACGCGATCCCATGAAGAGGGATCCGCCAGGTCGAACTGCAGCGTCTCGAAATCCGGATGCTTGCGGCGCGACAGATTGATGACGCGAGCGTTGCCAAAGGGAACGTTGCGGGCAAGACCAAGGCCGATGCCCTGGGTCGCCCCACTGATCCAGACGAGAGTGTCGTGCATCTCTTCTCCCCTTGACCTCAGTTGCGCAACACGACGGCCGAGGTCGGACCCAGGTCGCTCGAACTGACGAAGCAACAGTCGGCGTTCGCGACCTGGCCGGTCGAGGCGCCACGCATTTGCTTGACACCCTCGGTGATCATGTTGAAGCCATGCAGATAGACCTCCGACAGGCTGCCGCCGCCGGTGTTGACAGGCAGCCGGCCGCCAAGCGCAATGCCGCCATCCTCGGTGAAGGCAGCCCCCTCGCCGCAGCCGCAGAAACCGTAACCCTCGAGCGTGAAGAACACTTCCGGCGTAAAGGCAT
Organism: Hoeflea sp. 108; assembly: GCF_000372965.1. Classification (NCBI taxonomy): domain Bacteria; kingdom Pseudomonadati; phylum Pseudomonadota; class Alphaproteobacteria; order Hyphomicrobiales; family Rhizobiaceae; genus Hoeflea; species Hoeflea sp. 108. The sequence goes on from NZ_KB890026.1 coordinate 137,458, forward strand.
CGTAGAATTGCGCGACCTTTATGTCGGATGGTCGAATGTCGCTCTGCCGCCACAGCGACTTGGCGCAGGTTGCTGCCTGCGAGCGCATCGGATCGGCCGTGAAGTAATTGGCCAGGATGGCGCTGCCGCCATCGAAGCCCTGCGCCGCCGCATGAATGTAGACGGGCCGGTCGCGGCAGTCCCTGGCGCGGTCCGCCGCGGTGACGACGAACGCAATGGCGCCGTCGGTCTCCAGGCAGCAGTCGAAAAGGCACAATGGCTCACTGATCCAACGCGCCGCGAAATAGTCCTCTCGGCTCATCGACCTAGAATACATGAAGGCGTTGGGATTGCGGTTGGCATGGCTGCGAAACGCCAATGCGACATTGGCCAGGTGATCACGGGTCGCACCGAATTCGTGCATGTAGCGCGTGTACATGACGCCCACTTCGTCGACCGGGCGAATGATGCCCCAGGGTCGCAACCAGGTGTCCCGGCTTCCCTGAATACGCTGGTCGAGCTGCGCCCAGACGCGGCTGGCCCTGCCGCTGCGCTTGCGCGAGCGCCAGCCGACCACGACCTTGGCCTGGCCGGTGGCGACGGCCATCGCCGCATGTCCGACGGTGCCGCAGCCGCCATGCCCGCCAGCCGGCATCTGCGAATAGTAGGTCACCTCTCGCATGCCGAGGTCGCGCGCGATGTCGTGCTGGAAGACATTCTCCATGTTCAGCGAACAGAGTCCGTCGACTTCCGCAGGCGCAATGCCGGCGTCGTCGAGGGCGGCCTTGATCGCGATGCAGGCAAGCTGCTCCTCGCTTTCGGACATCGCCTTTCCAAAGGCAGTCTCGCCAATGCCGACGATCGCCGTGCGGTCCTTGAGGGAAACGATGTCGCTCATGGCCTGATGTCCTCGGAAGCGCGCGGCATCCAGCGCGGCAAGGTGATGTCGTCCGAGACGGTGACAAAGGTAACGTCGACTGGCAGACCAATGCGGATCGTCGACGCGGCGACGCTGTTGATGGCAGCGTCCGGCCCGGCAACCAGGCTGCCGACCATGCGGATGTGCGGATGGTCGTCGAGCTCGACCACAATCATTGAATATGGCACCAGATCCTGGAACCCCGGAAGGGTCGGACCATGCGCCACGCCGTATGACCAGATGGTGCCGCGACCGGCTGCGTCGACCCATTCGGTCTCGGGGTGAGCGCAGGCAGCGCAGAACGGATGCGGCGGAAACTGACTGCGGCCGCAAGCCTTGCAGCACTGCACGACGAGACGCTTCTGCCGTGTGGCCTGCCAGAACACCATTGTGTCGGGATCGTCACCGTAAGGCAGCGGAATAGCGTTCATGATCGTGCCTCGCTCTTGGCTTGGGGGCGCACATCCATCGCCTCGAGCACCGGCTCGCCCGCCAGCGCCACCTGAACGTCAACCTGCCGGGCGCATCCGGGACAATAGAAATGGCGGATTCGGAATCGCTCGCTGCCGGGATAACGATCGGTGATCGCGGAGCGTTCGCCCGCGGGGGCCTCATGGAGAACGAGGCTGCTGTAAAGGCGTTCGCCGAGCCCGCAGAGACGGCAGCCGCAAGACGCGCAGGCGACCTGTTCGCCATTGGCGGTTTCGACCGCCCGGAAATGGCTGGAGAGCCGTCGTCCACCAACAGCGCCGCCCCCCCGGTACGGCTCACGCTCGCCAATCCTGGTGCTGCGCCGCGCCTTGCGTTCGGCGTCGGTGGCTTGTCGATCGACCAGGACCCGTTCATCATCGCGCCGCATGACCACACCGAAATCGCGTAGCGCACCCTCCGTGCTGACCAGGCCATCGAGCACATCGGCCAACACGGCCGCGGTATCGCGCTCGAGCGGGTCGCCAAAGCCGCCGCCACCCTGTGAAGACGTGACAAGCATATGTCCGGGATGGAGCTGCGTACGCGCGTCAGGGAGGCGGATTTCGACGACATCGGCCAGGTCCGGCCAGCCCATCGCATGATCGACGGGGACATCACCGCTCATGATCGCAAAACCGCTCGGAGATCCTGGCTCGCCACCTGCCAGCCCCATCGTCGCCGGATGCTGCAGACCCTGCGCCATCGACAGCAGCGCGATGGAACGATCCGTCCGGTGCGGGCGATAGGCATGCATTGCACCAACCCCGCCGCGGCGCATCCCCGGCCCGCCCGTGTCGGCAAGTTCAAGCCGCGTCAGATAGAGAACCGGATAATAGGCCTCGTTGGTCTCGATGTTCGACGGCGTCGCGCCCGGCGAGGTTGCCGTTCCCGAAGTATCGCATCCATCAGTGTCAACGGTGGCGCCACCGCCACCGCTGAGCTCGTCGAGGAACAGCGTGGTGAACGGGCGGCCGTCAAGCCGATGGCCCGAGATCGACATGCCACCGGCGCCCGATGACTGTGAAGACGCCATGGCCATGTGTGCGTGCTTTTCAGATCCGTCGAGCAGGCGGGCAAGACAGGCACTGACGCAGTTACGGATCGCCTGGGCCGAGGTACCCGTGCTCATGGCGACGCCGGCTGGCCACTCGGCATCGACAACCGAGGCCTTGCGGGTGCGGATGTCGATCGTGCGCCAGATGGCGCCGGGCATCCATGGCAAGCCCTGGCAGATGTGGACGAGCACCGCCGCCATGGTGAAGTTGGCCAGCGTCGGATAGGTGGAGTTGACTGCACCGGGCGCCTGGTCATCGCTTGCCGTGAAGTCGAAGGTCAGCCTGTCGGCCGACTTAGCCATGGCCAGTCTCACCGCATAGACCTGATTGGGCATATAGTCGGCGCCCCTGCGCTGCTCGTGCTGGATGAAGGAATTTTCGCGCCAGATGCCATCCGGCAACTCCTTGAGGCGGCGGCGGAAGGCTGCCTCGGTCGAGGCCAGCAGCGTGTCCATCGCCTCGACCAGCCCGTTCGCACCATAGACAGCGCATAGCTCGAGCAACTGGCGCTCCGACGCACGGTTCGCGGCAATCTGGCCGAGCAGGTCGAGCGCGTTCAATTCGGGTGTACGAGTGCGGGCGAGATAGTCGCGTTCGATGTCACGCCGGATCCGGCCGCTCTCGACGATCTTGACCGGCGGAATCGGTATCGCCTCGTCGAAGATCGAGCGGGCGGCATAGTTGAAGCCGCCGCTGACCGGACCGCCGACATCCGGCTCGTGCACGGTCGAACCTGCCCAGGCGATCAGCCGTCCGTCGTGGAAAATCGGCGCCACCAAGGTCACGTCAGGCTGGTGGAGCGTCCCGAGATAGGGGTCGTTGGTGAGGAATTGGTCGCCCGGCCCGATGCCCGGGTTCTCACCGTAACGATCGAGGATGTCACGGACGATCAGGTTGAGCGAAGTCGACTGCACCAGAATGAACTTGCTGCAGGAGACGACGGTGCCGTCGGCGGTCATGATCGCCGTATTAAAATCGCTCGCCTCGGACGCGATCTGCGATCCGGAGACCCGCACCAGCGTCTCGCCTGCGTCGGCGTTTATCGCCTCCATTCTGTGGCGAATGATTTCCAGTTCGATCGGACCGATGGTCATGCAAGTTCCTCGATGCTCGGCTGCGCCGGAGCCTTGCCGTGGCGCAACACCGCTATAGTCAGGTTGCCGTCCGCGTCGGTTGCGGCTGTCTGATCGGGATGGATCACCGCCGTCGTCTGCTCGGATTCGATGAAGGCCGGTCCCGCGATCTCCGCGCCCTCGCCAAGGTCGTCCCAGAGATAGACAGGCGTTTCCTGTTCGCGGCCATGGAACCAGGCGTTGCGGCTGCGTACCGGCTGCGGCACGCCCCGGCGTGGGGCCTTTGCGGCTTCGGGCATGGAAATCGGCATACGCGCCTCGACTACGATTGCCGCGAGTTCGATGGTGCTGCCGGCATGAGCAGCACCACGGCCGACGATCTGCTCGTAGCGCGCCCGGAAAGCCGCTTCAGCGACGGCGATCTCCGCCGGCCCAAGGCACGCGCCCGGTACGTCGATATCGATCCGATGCAGCTGGCGGGAGAATTTCAGGCCGACCTTGCGCCGGATGTCGACTGCCTTCGAAAAGCCCGCCTCCCCCAGCCCGTCGAATTCGCCGCGGGCGCGCTGCTCCAGCCGGTCGAAAGCCTCGATCTCAATGTCGCAGAAGTCACGCAATGACCTGGCCGGCAGCTCGATTTCGCAGGCTGTCCGCATGTCGCTGGCAGCAGCGCCCCAAGCGGAAAACTCCGGTGCCAGGCGTGGAATGACGATCGACTTGACGCCAATCTCGGCGGCATAGCGCCCGACATGCTGAGGTGCTGCCCCACCGTAAGCGTAGAGGACGAAGTTGCGCGGATCGTAACCGCGCTGGACGCTGGCCCGGCGGACGAGATCAGCCATCTGCGCATTCGCCACGCGCAGGATACCTTCAGCCGCCGCCTCGATCTCCATTCCGAGGTGTTCGGCGAGCGCCAAAATCGCCGCCTGTGCAGCCCCGCGGTCAAGGTGCAAAGCACCACCAAGGCGGTCGAGATAACCGAGCACGACGGCAGCGTCGGTGACCGTAGGCTGCGTCCCGCCACGACCATAGCAGGCAGGGCCCGGCATGGAGCCGGCGCTTTGCGGACCTACCCGCAACACGCCCAGCTCGGCATCGACATAGGCAATGCTGCCGCCGCCGGTGCCGATCGATGCAAGGTCGATGACAGGGACGGCAAGGCTGTGGCGGTCTATGCGCGGCCGCGTTGCATTGGGCAATGTGCCGCCAACGACGAGACCGACATCAAAGCTGGTGCCACCGACATCCGTTGCCAGCACATCGGCATGCCCGAGCCGTGCGCCCACCTGGCGCGCGGCCATGATGCCACCGACTGGTCCCGATTGCAGGAGATGCACCGGCGCGTCGCGCAGCGACTTTGCGCGCCGTACGCCGCCGCCCATCGTCACGATGAGGAAAAGGCCGACAAACCCCTCCGCACGCAGCGCTTCTTCAAGCGAGGCAAGGTAATCTCCAACCAGCGGCGCGACATAGGCGTTCATCGCAACGGTCGCCGTTCGCTCATATTCGCCGATGCGGGGCGCAAGCTCGCTCGATAGGGTCACATGCAGGCCAGGCGCCTCCTCCGCTACGAGGTCGGCGAGACGGCGTTCGTGCACGGCATTGACCGGCGACCACATCAGCGCAATTCCGATCGCCTCGGCACCGCGCGAGACGAGCTGCCGGATCGCGCGGCGTGCCTGCTGCTCATCCAGCGGCTGGACGATCCTGCCGTCGACATCGATGCGCTCGTCGACGCCGACGATGCGGCGACGCGACACGAGCAGATCTGGCTTTCGCCATTTGAGGGCGTTGATGCTGTCCTCATCGGGCAGGCCGTGCACCTTGTTCGAGCGCGCCATGGGCAAGGTCGATTCGAAGCCGGCGGTCACGAGCAGGCCGACACGGGCGCCGCTGCCGGTCAGCAAGGCGTTGAGGCCAACCGTGGTCCCATGAGACAGGATGTCGGTCGTCTCGAGAATGTCGCGCAAGTTCCTGCCAAGCGATCTCGCTGCTACACCTAGAGAGGCGATCACACCCTCCATCAGGCGGCCATGCGTCGTCAGCGACTTGCCGACTCCGATGCGTCCATCATCGGCAAGGATGACCGTGTCGGTGAAGGTGCCGCCCGTATCGATGCCAACGATCTGCATGAGCAATCTCGCAAGTCTCTCTAAGCGCGCAGTCCATCGTCCGGCGAACGCAACGCATCCACCGCCCGAGGCTGCTCCAGTCGCCGTGACCCGGCGCGGTATTGAAACGATATCGCGGGGCGCGGATTTCACCGCACTACGCCCGCCGTCCGGCGCGGCGACGAGGCCCCGCTTGGACCAGGCGATTAGGCGTCGAACCATCCGGCCTGTCAAACGTAAGCGGTGGTTTTCCGGCTATCCGGAAAATCCACAGAAGCGATTGTTTCGACATGGATTGCCAGCCTAGCCTTCCGTCCGCGAACGCCCCTCAGGCGCGCCGAACGCACTTGCTCACGGAGCGACAGATGAACTCATTGCGCACAACCGACGTCGAAGGTGCCGTGGCAGTTACCGGCCCGACCCCGGCCAAGATCGAGGTGCGCGGGGTGCGTAAGCGCTACGACGCTAATGGCAATGTCGAGGCCCTGTCAGGTGTCGATCTGACGGTACGAAGCGGCGAGTTCGTCTGCCTTGTCGGCCCCTCTGGCTGCGGCAAGTCAACTGTTCTCAGGATGGTTGCCGGGCTGCACAAGCCGAGCGAGGGCGAGATATTGGTCCATGCAAGCGGCGCCCGCGCGGTGCCGACAGCCATGGTGTTCCAGAGCTATAATGTGTTTCCGTGGAAGACGATCCGGGCCAATGTCCGCTTCGGCCTGGAAATGACGGGCATGGCCAGCGCCGAAGCTGACGAGCGCGCTATTTTGTGGCTGCGAAAGATGGGCCTCGGCGACTTCGCCAATGCTTACCCGCCGGCACTTTCTGGTGGAATGCTGCAACGGGTCGCAATCGCCCGCGCCATGGCAGTCGAGCCGGAGATCTTGCTGATGGACGAACCGTTCGCCGCCCTCGACGCACAGCATCGGCGTATCCTGCAGGACGAGTTGCTGACGCTCTGGCAGGAGGACAGGCGCACGGTGGTCTTCGTCACCCACAGCCTGGAGGAGGCCCTGCTGCTCGGCGACAGGGTTGTGGTGATGTCGGCGCGACCTGGGCATGTCATTGCCGAGTTCGAGGTGCCGTTCGCGCGGCCACGTACGCCCGACATTCGCGGCGAGCCGGCATTCGCCCGGCTCGAACAGGAAATCTGGAACCTGCTGCGCGAGCAGGTCGGTAGGCACGCCGGTTAGAACCGATCGACGCGGAGGAGGCGACGAGATGGAACGGACAATAACGATCAAGCCGGGCGAGGCAGAACGGGACCCGCGTGGCTACGCAAGCAAGGCAAACAGGCAGGAGACTGCGCTCGCCGTGGCAACCCCGATCATCTTCTTCATCCTGTGGGAGATCTTTGCCCGGGCGGGCGTGCTCGACGTCAGGTTCTTTCCTGCACCCAGCGCCATTTTCATGTCGGCTGTCGAGATGGCCCGGAGCGGAATGCTGCAGCAGGACGTTCTGGCCAGCGCGCTGCGCGTGCTTGCCGGCTTTGCCATCGGTGTCATCAGCGGCCTGGGAGCAGCATTGCTGCTTGGCCTGTCGCGGCTGATGCGTGCGGCGCTGGAGCCGTTTCTCACCGCGCTCTACACAGTTCCCAAACTGGCGCTCCTGCCGCTGCTGCTGCTGATCTTCGGGCTTGGCGAATTGCCCAGCGTGCTGCTGGTCGGCATGACAGTGTTCTTTCTTGTCTGGATTCAGTGCATGGAAGCGGTACTTGCCATCCCTGAGAATTACCGCGAGGCGGCCCGCTCCTTTGGCGCCAAGGGTTGGGCCATGTTTCGCCATGTCACCTGGCCGGCCCTGCTGCCACAACTCTTCATCTCGATGCGCATCGCAATCGGTACCGCGGTTCTGGTGATCGTCGGCGTAGAGTTTGTCCAGGCAAGCCAGGGGATCGGCTACCGCATCTGGCACTCATGGTCATTGTTCCAGGCCAATCGCATGTATGTCGGCATCTGCACCGTCGCTCTCATGGGTTTCCTGTTCAGCACCCTGGTTCGCTGGCTGGGTCGGCTGATGCTGCCTTGGACCGCGTCCACGACCAAGAGCGCGCGCTGACAAAGCTCCGCAGTGTCGCGCCCGCATGAACCCCCGAACGCTCCAGCAGAGGTGCGGTATGAACGCACGGGTCTACATTCATGAATACGTCGACATCATCGGCGCCAACCGAGCCAACTACTTCAGGCACATGACCACGGACTGGGGCAAACATTGCGCTGAGCGCAATCAGAAATGCTTTGGTATCTGGGGCACGCTCGGCAGCTCCGGCCGGTGGCCGCAGGTCGTCAATCTGTGGGAATATCACGACTGGGACGGCCTCGCCGCCAGTTTTGCGCACGAAACTGCCTCCGACACCATGCAGGACAAAGCCCTCGAGGCTTGGTGGCTTACGGCCCAGAACTACCGAAGCGGCGGTTTCGACCGATTGCTGATTGCCGCTCCCTACTCGCCAGACATCGAGCAACTCTGTACCGAAGGCACTGTGGTTGGAGCAAAGGTGTTCCTGCACGAGATCGTCAGCGTAAGGCCGGGCCTTGCGCAGGACTATCTTCGACTGATCTCCGAACATTGGCTTGAGAAGGCAGCGAGACTCGGCCTTCATTTGGTTGGCGCCTTTCGAACTGCCATGCGCAACGATTCAGAGGTTGTCCTGATCTGGGCGATGCAGGAGTGGAGCGACTGGGCTCGCTTGAGCATGGCTGAGAGCGGAGAACCATTCCGGAGCTGGCACATCAGGACGGCAGACGTTGTGCTCGACTGTGTCGGACATCTCCTATGCTCGGCGCCGGCCTCGCCGCTCAAGACGGGTTTCCAGCCCTAGTTCGGAAACAGGCACCCGTGACGTCAGGCCAGCAGCGCGACTTGGAGTTACGGCGGCCGTCGTGAAAGTCTTGAAACCCAGCATCGGTCGCACCCGCCGCTTGATGCGGCGGTGATCCTGCTCAATCCGGTTGTTGAGGTATCGGCTCTTGCGGATCCGGATCGCCTTCAACGCCTGCCGCGATCGTTCCCGCGGGGAAGCGCAACAAGCTCGTGCACTTATAACCACCAATGAGCAGAAAACCGCACGCCGTGTCGGCTAGTAATAATGACTGATAATCTTGCATTATCGTTCATAAAGTGATCTGCTGCCGAAATGGCCTCTAATGTCGAGCAGAATTGTCGGATGAGCAGAATTGATGAGACTCAAGGGCCTGGGCGGGACTCTCGCGCATGATTATGAGATTCCCCGAGCATGATTATGAGACTGGGTGAATCGGAATTGTGAGACTGGCCGCCTCTTTCCGGCAAAAGGGTCGCGATGCGCGTCATTCTGAGCGTCGCGAAGCCGCCTGAACCGTCCGTAGATACGCCGGCGCAACTTCAGCGGCCACGCCCGCAATGTTTCGCGCAACCGTTCCTCGCCTTCCGGGTCGCTCGCCAGCAACACCGCTGCCGCGTAACCAGCCGGATCGGCGGACAGTCGCCCCAAGCCGACGGCAAGCGCATAGTTCTGCAGGAGAGAGCCGTGCGCCAGCGCGAACAGGCCACGCGGAACCGGCTTGGCCAGGATGGGTGCAACGCGATCATACTCCGGCACGATGACCAGAAGCGCCTGGCGCGCGATCGGACGCGTCAGAAACGCGTGATTGGCCCGACGTGCCTCCAGCGAAAGAACGGGCTGTTCATCGAGCGACGGCGGCGAAGGTTTGCGATGCCGCGTCGTCAGGAAATCCAGCAGCGCCTCGATTGACGGGGCTCCCTCATCCCTCCCCCGTGTCCAGTCCGCCATCCGCAGCGCACTGGCGCGCGCGTAGCGGTCGAGAGCCATCAATTGCGGTTTTGACATCAGGGTCTGCAGACTTCCGCCTCCCTTGAAGCGAAACCGCATTTGATGCTCGCCGCACCACAAATTCCAGGGGAGCGCGGCCGTCTTTCGGTTAACGCCCGCACGACAGTGCGGGCAGACATAGCGATTGCTGGTCGCGATCATCAGCCGTGCATGCGGTCCGATCCCGGCAAAGGTCAGTGCCCGCAAGGCATCCAGACTGATGCCGGTGCGGCGGGCCAGCAAAGCCCCCTCCCCTGCCCCAAGCCGCCATTCCAGCTCGCCGATCCTGCGGCCGCTCAAGCCGCAGTGCTCCAAAAACGCGTCGATCGGCATGGCGTAGAGACGCGCCAGCCGATGCATCCACGAGGACAACCGTTCGTCCTTTTCCGGCCTCGGCACGACCGGCAACCGCGTCAATGTCGGCGCGGTGATCACACCGGTTCTCCCAGCAGTGCAAGAATGTTGCGCTTGTCGGCGACATCATGGGCGACGATCCGCTCTTCGCCGCTTTCGATCGCGGCAGCGGCGAGCATGCCCATCAGCGAGAAGATCCCGGCGGTGATGCCGCCGGTCGTCTCGACCAAGCGCTTCAGCATCGGCTCAGAAATCTCGCTCGGCCGGCGCAGCGGCAAGGTACGCTGCAGGCTGCCGATCAGGCCGCCAAAATCCGCGTCGTTCTGCCAGGGCGGCAGCGCGAAGGCTTCGAAACGGCGCACCAGCTGATCGTCGGTGCGCAGCGCGTTGCGCGCCTGCTGGGTGCCGACGCAGACGAGCGAAATCCTGAGCTCGTTGCCGAGAAAGCGCAGCATGTTCAAAAACCGCGTCTGCTCGCGCACCGAGCCGGCCTGCAGGCTGTGCACCTCGTCGATGACCAGCAGCCCGGGGCGGATTTCTGAAAGCAGGCGCAAGGTCAGGTTTTCCAGGACTGACAGCGTTGCGCGCGGCGGTTCGGGCGCGCCGATCGCCGCCAGCAACCGCTTGTAGAACCGCGCCTCGTCGGGCCCCGACACCATCTGCACGACGATCACCGGCATGTGCATGCATCCGGTCACCGCGTCGAAACTGGAGGGATGATCTCGCGAGAACTTTTCCACGATCATGGTCTTGCCCATGCCGCTGGCGCCGACAATGAGCAGATTAGGCATGCGGGCGCGCTGCGGGAAGACGATCAGCTCCTCGAGTTTTTGCAGCGCCTGTTCGGCGCGCGGATAGTTGATCCAGCGGTCGGCGCGGATCCTGCGGATGCGTTCCTCTGCGCTGAGCGCGGCGACCTGTCGGCTGGCGGGAAACAGATGCTCGAAATCCTCAGTCATCCCATTCCTCCACCGCGAAATAGGGTAGCTGCAGGGGTCTGTCGTCGCCGATCGGGGCGATCTCCGGCGTGATGTCGATCATCGTCGCGGTAAGGTGCTCGCGCCGTGCAAGATCCCTTCGCATCGCCTTGGTCGTGCGCGTCGCTTCGTCGACCAGAGCGCGCTGGGCGAGGATCGTAGAAAAAATGAGATCCTCGTCGAGGGCCTTGCGCCCTTCTGCCCGCAACGCACGACGCGCCGCCTGGTGCTCCCACAAGGCGATCGCCGGACGGGTGCGGTCGGCTGGCCGCACATCCAGATACGCCTCCCCTGTCGCCACGAACACGCAAGACAGGTCGCGTGGATCATATTTGATGGGCAATCGCCGCGGATTTGGGCCCATTAGCCAGCGCAACTCATCCGACCAGTAGCGGATATGGAACAGATGCAGCCCGTCGCGCTGCAGCGTGCGCTCCTCGAACGGCAGGAAATCGATCAGGAATTGCCGTGGATCGGACGGCATCCGCACCGTGTCCTCGACGATCCGGGTTCGCCAGGCCGTTGCCGGCGGCAGATCGAGGGTCTTGTGGATGCGTGCATGGTAGGACCCAACGATTTCCAGCGCGAGGTAGGTTTCAAGTTCGCGCAGCGTCATCACCGCCTCGGCTTCCGGGTTGAGATCGCCGCGTTCGCGAATGTTGGAGAAATGCGAGCCGGGAATGAGATGCACCGCCCCCATCATCGTGCCGATCAACCGTTCGATATGGCCGCCGAAGCGCGGCGTGCCGGGTGGGCGGTAGGTTAGGTCGATGCGGTGCTCGGCGCAGGCGCGCTCGAAGGCCCGCGCATGGAATTCGGCGCCGTTGTCGACATGAATGGTCCTGGGAATGCCATGCGCGGCCCAGTCGGCCGCGATGCCGCGCGAAGCCAGCCAGCCAGTCTTGTCCATCACCGTATGGGTCAGGCACAGCGCCACGACCGTGAGAGACGGCGCTTCCAGCGACAGATAGTACCCCATGACCATCCGAGTGTTGACGTCGATGGCCAGCGTCAGCGTCGGCCTGCCGATCGGCAACCGCGTCACCGGATCGACCACGGTGACGTCGACCTTGGTGTGGTCGATCTGCACGATGTGGAGCGGTGCTGTGGCCTCCAGTCCGCCCGGCGTCGCCAGGAAAACCGGCTCGGATCTTTTGGCACCTTCGCGGCGACGCAGGAGGTCAGCCTGATCATGCATGGCAAGCCAGCGCCCGAGCCGGCGAATGGAGGGCGGTTGCAATCCCGCCATTCGGCAATCCGCCGCCACCTCGCGCTGAAAGCGCGTCCGTGTGGGCTTTCGCCGAGTGGCATAGAGTTTCTGGAAATGCTTTTCGACAATGGCGAGCACTGTCGGCTCCAGCGGCTGCATGCCCGCATCCGGGCCGCGTCGACGCGGCAACAGCGCGCTTGTGCGGTCATCCTTGCGGAACTGCTTCAGCCAGCGAAACAGCGTTGCCCGGCTGATCCCGAGCGCAGCCATCGCATCGCCGACATCCACGTCGCCTGGTCGCGACGGCATTTTCGACAGGATCTCCGCCCGCCGCCGGGCTTCGGCCCATCTCTCGGGATCGGCGTCGTCATGATCCACGGGGCAACCTCGCGTCTGGCCGAAGCTGGTCTGACAAACGCCGACTCACCTTCGAGGTCAGTCTCAATAACCCCGAATCGATTGCAGAATTACGTCATCGACAAGGCAGCTCCGCCGAAGGCTCATGACCCGGAAGCTATCCAGCGCCTATTGCAGGATCTGCAACCCGTGCTTCCGGACAATGGCCAGCAGCTTCAGGGCCATGCCGCTCGGCCGCTTGGCGCCGGTTTCCCACTTCTGCACCGTCGATTCCGACGTGTTCAAATAGCGCGCGAACACCGGCTGGCTTACGTGGTGGCTCTCGCGCAGCGTCTTGATCTCATCGGGTTCGAGGTTCGGCGTCGTCAGACAGCTTTCGTCAAAACTGCGCATCGTCGCCTTGTCGATCGTTCCGACTTTGTACATTGCGTTGGCCGAGCTATGGATAGCCTCGAAGGCATCGCTCTTGAACCTCGGTTTAGTTGCCATAATGACCTCCAATTCTACGACGTTTACATGCCCGGTGTCGGGATCCGTGGACAGCTTCGCCGGTTGGCTGCAATCTGGTCTCACAAATTCCGACTCAGTTTTATCGCCAGTCTCAATAACCCCGATTCAGTCTCACAATGGCGTCACGGACAAACCATTGACAACAAACAATCCGGAGTCTCATGAAACCCGGCAATCCGACAAGAATCGCGAAAACCGTGCTCAGCAGCACTCTGCTCGACGAGAAGGCACGTCGAAATCAGTCGATTCTGCCCAAGAAGGTGCCGGAAACGACGCTTCGGCCGAAGATTTGCCCGATATCGTCGACGTCGTGATGGCTATGGGACGACAGGCCGAAGCTCGCGCCGACGGTTCTCTGGATGCACAAGGCGACGCCACCCTCCCCTCCCCTGGCTTGCCGGCAGCCGAAAGCTCGCTTTCCGGTCGCATGCCTTCCCATCTTGGAGAACTGGCCGAGCGCGCCCGCAGCTATGTCGAGGCGGCGAGTTCGGCCAACACACGCCGGGCCTATGCCGCCGACTGGAAGCATTTCGGCGACTGGCTGCGCCGCCAGGGATTGTCGGCAATGCCGCCGGATCCCGAGACCGTCGGGCTCTACATCACCGCCTGCGCTTCGGGTGCCGCTTCCCAAGACGCTGTGGTCACCAGGTCGGGCAAGGCAGCCGGTCGCAAGGATGCGGTTTCGACCATCGAACGGCGGCTGTCTTCGCTGTCGTGGAACTATGCCCAGCGCGGCCTTGCCCTAGACCGCAAGCACCGCGCCATCGCAACCGTCATGGCCGGCATCCGCAACGCGCACGCCCGCCCGCCCCGGCAGAAGGAGGCGATCCTGCCGGAGGACCTGATCGCCATGCTGGAGACGCTCGAACGCGGCACTTTGCGCGGCTTGCGCGACCGCGCCATGCTGCTGCTCGGTTTTACCGGCGCCCTACGCCGTTCCGAAATCGTCGGGCTCGACTGCGCCCGCGACCAGACCGAGGACGGCCGTGGCTGGATCGAGATTTTCCCGAAGGGACTGCTGGTGACCCTGCGTGGCAAGACCGGCTGGCGCGAGGTCGAGATCGGCCGTGGTTCGGCCGACGCCACCTGCCCGGTCACCGCGCTTGAAACCTGGCTCAGCCTCGCCCGCATCGGCCACGGCCCGCTGTTTCGGCGCGTCACCGGGCACGGCAAGAAGGTCGGATCCGAGCGTCTCAACGACCAGGAGGTCGCCCGTCTGGTCAAGCGCGCAGCCCTTGCCGCCGGCGTGCGCGGCGACCTCCCCGAGGGCGAACGCGCCGCCCTGTTTGCCGGCCACTCGCTGCGCGCCGGCCTCGCCTCCTCGGCTGAGATTGAAGAGCGCTACGTGCAAAAACAGCTCGGCCACGCCAGCGCCGAAATGACCCGCAAATACCAGCGCCGCCGCGACCGCTTCCGCGTCAACCTGACCAAGGCGAGCGGGCTCTAGAACCATACCCTGTTCGTCGAAGCGGCGTCAGAAATCCCAAGGGGACATCAATACGAGGCCCGTCGTGCCAAAATCACTCAGATTTCGCGTGGCCAAGCTGCCACCGTTAACGTGGGCGATGGCCGCAATCATACCGTCAGGCGCCGACATAGGACGAACTTTGCGTGAGGCAGCACCCATGATTTCGCCGTAGGCCAGCGCCGCTTCCTCTGTTAGCCCGAAGATTCGATCGGCAAAGCGTCGGCGCCAATCCGAAAGGCCCTGTTCCAGACGCTAGGCACGTTGGTCTGGCTTGATCTTTTGGATGCCAAAGGCAATCTCGGCGATCGTCACAGTTGATAGCGCCAGTTCGGCATCATGCCGGACCAACCAAGCGATCACGGCGTCATCAGGCAACTTCTTCAGCGTCTCTGAGATGACATTCGTATCGACAAAAATCACAGATCGATGCCCTCATGAGGATGCCGATGGGCACGAATTGTGGCCTCAAGGTCAATGTCGGTGCCTGATTGCATTTTCAATCGGCTGTAGAAGGCCAGCGCAGGCTCACGCCCTGCTTCGCGTACTTCGTAGGATTCGAGGGCACGCTCAACGACATCGGCGATCGTGCGGTTTTCACGCCGGGCTAGCCTATGCGCCAGGTCGCGAGCCCGAGCGCTCCTTATCGAAAGTTGTGGTTCAGCCATGACGCGCCTCCTTTTCAAAGAACATAGAGCTAGCGCCACCTGCTAGTAAGATGGCAGGTGATGGCAAGACAGCTCACCCCGTCTTGGCCTGGACCCCTCCCCTGCCCCGCAGCAGGGCCATCAGCACCGGGCCGATCGAGAATTCGCCCGATCGTGCCTTGGCGGTCAGGCTGCGCAGATAGCCGCCGGGGCTGGAAATCGCCTCGCCCTTCTGCAGCATCGCTGCCACCATGATCGCGGCATCCACCGCCCCCATTGCCTCGCAGGCCTGATCCCACGCATCCGGACTGACGCCAAGGGCGCCGCGCACCAGATTTGCCGTTTCCACCAGCTCGCCCCAGCCGGAAATTCCGTTTCGGGCATAATCCGCAATATCGGGGCAGGCACGCAGCACCATGCCAAGCGGATATCCCGTTGGCGGCTGGCTCTTCATCTCCAGTTTTGGCGCGGCGGTTGTCCCATGGCCGTTTTCGAGGCCGGGTTCAATATCAAGGTGTTGTGGGTTTGAATTTTGTATGTGGCGCTCAGAATGAGACTCATTGGCGCTTGTTTCTTCAGTTTTAACGTGGCTTTCCAGTGCCTTGCGCACCTCCTGGGCCAAAACCGCAAGCTCCGCAGCAACAGGCTCCAGCTCCAGGCGGCTCGCCGTACGCGGGATGGCACCCACGATCTGCCGGAACTCAATGTGCAGGCGCTGCCAGTCGGCCGCAATGCCCTCCTCGAGGCCAAAGGCGATCATCTTGCCGATGTCCCGGCGCAGAATGGTGATGCGCTCCCTGACCAGCAGAAGCGCCCGCCGCTCGGCACGCACGGTCTCCGCCAGGCGTTCGAATTCCGCGGCGCGCGCCAGAAGCGGCGTCATGTCGAAGCCGAAGGCCTGCTCGATCTCGCCGTCAACGCCTTTGCGGGCGTAACGCTTGCCATTGGGGCTGTCGCGGCGAACCACAAGGCCGCAATCGACCAGCACGGCCAGATGCCGCCTGAGCGTCGCCGGCGCCATGCCATGGGCCCGCAAGGCAAGCTGTGCGTTGGATGGAAAAACCACCAGCCCCTCCCCTTCCACGAGATCCGTGTCGGGGTGAAAGCTCAGCAGCGCGTTCAAGACGGCCAGGGCGCGATCGCTGGCGCCCAGCATGGCCTTGGCTTCGCAAACGGCCCTGAAGACCTGCCACTTGTTGGCACTGGCCCCAGCCGCGCAGCTTTCTGCGGCCCTTTGCCCTGCCATCATGGCACGCGTCAACGACCGCCGCCCAAAGGGCGTCGTCGAGATGTGCTCGATCATTATTCCTTCGCCTTTCCATCAGGCAAAAGAAGTCAGCCCACCGAAGTCGATGCCGGGACTCTTGACAGTGATTCGTGGAAGTGCGATTCTCTAGGTGTTCAAGCTATGAGAAGGGCTTCCACGACGGCAACGTTTGGGGGCCTTTTTCTTTTGCGATCAGTCTCCCGTTTCCTGCTTCCCAGACTCTCTGTACGCCTCATAAAGGCGCTCGAGATTCTCCGAAATCCAGCCACCGAAGCCGGCGGCGTCCTTGTCCTTGAGGGCAAGCGTATAGGTCTTTCCGGCAGCCTTTGCCGTCACGCTCACCATCTTGTCTGTCGCGACCCAGCGCTCAGCCTGGAAGCGCGTTGCCTCCTTGGCTGGTTTCTTTGCGAGCTCGGAAAACACCATCTGGAACCTGGCATCGCTCGACGCCTCCCTGATGTTGTCTTGCGTCAGCTGCACAAGAAGCGCCGGCACGGCCGGAAGCTTCACCATCTCTGCGAGCTCCATCCAGCGGCGTCGGCCCACTTCGGGAGCCGGCCCGATCGCTTCGATCAGTTCGAGCGGGATTTCGCGCACGACGCTGATCAGCTTCGAAACCGCGGTCTTCTCGATGCCGAGGGCCGACATGATGACATCACGGGAAAAAGAGCGGTCTTCGAGGCGAGCTGCAAAGAGCGCACGCTCGATGAAGGACAGATTGGTTCGCGCATTGTTTTCCTGGCCCTGGCTCACGACCAGTTCGTCATCTGTCAGGTTTCGCACGACCGCACGGACCTTGAGCCCGAGCTGGGAGACAGCGGCCAACCGGCGATGCCCGTACGCCACCTGGAAACGCCCCTTGGTTTCGGGGTGCGGACGAACAAGGATAGGCACCTGTTGCCCATGGTCCCTGATCTGCTCGACCAACTGGCCAAGTTCAACCGGGTCCATGATGAGGCGGTCGCGCACAATTGAGGCGTCAAGAAGTGCCGTATCGAGCTCGACGACCGTCTGCCCCTCGGCCATCTGGCGTTCGAGGTCGTGAGCGCGCTCCACTTTTTGCGTGATATTGCCAAGCGTCTTGGCAATGCCTCCAACTGGAGCATTGCCTCGTGGAGCAGGAGCAACCAACCCAGCGATCGGCCTTGAAGCCGCGAGCGGCTCAGCTGGCCTGAGGGCTGCAGTGCTTTCGGAGACTTCGATAAGGTTTTTCCGAGCCATTATTTCCGGCCCCATGTGCTCTTCAGGAGCCCCTCGATCTCCGAATTGACCTGATTGAGCGACTCCATCGCGCGATCATAGGTGCCACGGGTGAACTGAGCCCTGTCAACTTCGTAGAGGGTCTGCTTGGTCACTCCGGCATCAGAGATAGCCGTCGACTTCAGCATCGGATACTGAAGCATACGATTGCCAAAGATTGCCCGCATAAAGCCGGTCATCTGGCTTTGTGGGCTGTCATTTGGCTCGAAGCGGGTAACGAGATAGCGCATCCAGTCATAGCTCGTGCGGCCGCCTGCGTTTTCGACAACGGCCATCAGCTCGCTGGTCATGGCCAGGAACTGGCTCATCGACATGACGTCGAGCATCTGGGGGTGCACTGTGATCAAAACAGAAGTCGCAGCGCACAGGGCCGACATTGTCAAAAAGCCCAGCTGCGGTGGGCAATCGATGACAACCACGTCGTAAAGGCCCTCGATGGGAGCAAGAGCCTCACCGATACGAGCAAAAAACATCGTTTCCGCGGTCCCGGACGCGATCGCTGTTGGCGTCTCGTGCTCGAACTCCATCAGTTCAAGGTTGCCCGGGATGATATGGAGGTTTGGTGTATAGGTCGCCCTGACGATATCGGCGATCGATCGCGGCTCGTCATATCGGATCGCACCGTACAGGGTCTCGCCCTCCCCGACATCCAGTTCGGGCTGATGGCCAAACAGCGCAGAGAGCGACGCCTGCGGATCAAGATCGATCGCAAGCACTCGATATCCACGTATGGCCAGATATTGGGCAAGATGGGCGGAGGTCGTAGTCTTCGCTGAGCCGCCTTTAAAATTCATCACGGCTACGACCTGAAGCTTTTCGTCAGGCCGTCGCACAGGAACGTATTTTTGGGCGCCGTTCTTTTCGTCGAGGCTCCTGCGGATTCTATCCATGTCCTCGGGGGAGTACATGCGCCGGCCATTGGCCAGGGGTTCTGGTCCATAGCCCTCGGACGCAACCTGCCGAAGATACCCCTCCCCTATCCCGATATAATATGCTGCCTCGGCAGGGGTGAACTGCCTGATCGACTTTTGGGAGGTAGGCGGAAAAATCTTCTGCTGATGGAGCTGCAGCTGCCGTGACAGCTCCTGCGAATCCGCAGACAACATCGACGGAAGGTGCTCTTGCTCTTGGTGTATCCTGCTCTGCAACATCCCTGAACCTTAAACTACGCATTTCGCGAAAGAAGAAGCTAAACTGCGCAGCTGCAATATGGCCCGATTCGTGAAGATTTGACAAACGCTTAACCATAAGAGCTCAACTAGCGAGTTGCCCGCGGGCAACTTATCTTCGCGACAGGATTTTCCTCGCGCACGAAGCGGCCCCGCCAAACCAATCTACGGCACATTCAAAAGCACCTTCCAAAATGGCCGACAGCAAAAAGTTACCGCAGGCAACTTCTTGCTGTCGCTCAAGCACAGGCTGCGGATTGGTCCATACGGCGTCACAGCCGGCACCACAACGACCTGTCCACAACGGACAAACCTCCCGCCTTCTCAAAAGTTGCCCGCGGGCAACTTTATCGCTGTTAGGCAACAGCCACGGCTCCACGCTGCGTCAGCGTGGGTGCGCATGATCGTTGATGATCCAGTCTCATTCATCTCACCTCCCGATTGCCCCGGGCAATCGGGAGGTGAGATGGAGACACCGGCTCTCCCTGGAAAGTATACCACTTCCCTGCCGGAGAAAGTTGCCCGCGGGCAACTCGGCTAACCGGTTATTTGCACGTCACCATCACGGCCAAGCCGGACAAACGCCATCCTCAAATTTGAAGATGAGCTTTCCGCGCGGAAGCTCCTATCTTGTGCGCCCTTCCAACCGGACTGGTGCGAGAATGTCAGGTCCGCTCTGCGCAACAGGCGACACCCAACACCCCAAAGCCGGTACAGGCCACGCAATCGGCCATTATGGAGAATTGCTCCAAGGGCGTATTTGTAGCCCGCGGCAAGCGTCTTGTTCGCGCACTGATAACCTTGCCTCTGCCACTCTCAGGGCCGGTGCCCGCTTTTTCCTGTCGGGCAGCGGAACAGTCCGCGTCTAGCCACCGAGCAAGACAAAGGCTCGCCGTGCCGCAAAACTCGCATTGTAGAAGTTTGGCCGAAGGCAACTCGGCGGAGACCTCGTAATCGAAAGCACGATCCCGGTTGGCTTCGGATACAGTTCGTCCACTGCCGATGTCGCAGCTTCGATACGGGCGGTAGCGTCCGTATGAGCAGCTGCGCTCGAGGACAATTGGAAGCCTGGCTGTAGCCACCGAATTTGCCAGTGACTCTACCTGCTGAGCCTGGGGCAGGCCCCTGCATCAACCGTACACACACTCAAGCTCCCAAGTCGCAACCGCCAGCGCGACTATTAGCCAGAGATACGTGGCTCAGGCAGGCGCTGAAGCGGCGCTGGAGTTGAGCAAGCGCCATGGTGCCTGCAGCTCAATTATCCCACAGCGGATCATTTTTTGGCCTCCCGTTTGACGCGCAGCAGCCCAAAATGCGGGATCACTGTTGAATGCGGCACGTGATGCCTAAGCTGAAGACTTGGTGCGGCGGCCACCCACGGCATCCAGTCTGGTCGATGCATCTTTTGTGGAGCGGATCGGTCAGTTAGGCGCCTGATCGTCAGCGAAGATCCAACGGCCTCAGGCGATCAGCGCGGCCGCCTCCCCGTACTTGAACAGCACATGACTGCAAGACCAGGAAGCTATTGGCCAAGGCAATACGACAATCCCGACAATCCGGCCGCCTATGCCCAGCTCGCAGAGCGTGCCCGCCAATCTTCACCACCGCGAGATCGATGAAGTCCACCGGGTAGGGACTTTCATGGCGACCCGCAAGCTCTACCGTAGTCACGGGCCCCATGTGGGACCGACAAGCGGTGCTGCCGCATTGGTTGACCAATGGTACGCCAATCAGAACCCTTCAGCATCAATGGCCGTCATACTGCCGGACGAGGGAGCTAGCTACCAGCAGACGGTCTACGATGATGCGTGGCTCAGCGGCCTCTCCAGCTGGCCAGTTCCCCAGCTCCGCAGTCGTCATCTTCTGGACCAACTGCAAGAACACGGTGAAAGCACCTGGGCCATGCTGAACTGGTGCCGGCGATCGCCGGGCTCACGTGTCTGATGGTGTCAGGAAAGGCGGTCCGAACCAAAGCTCCGCCAAGCAACCCCAGTCGACGCAAAAGGGGAGGGAAGTCTGACATGCGCGCTTATATCCAGATCCTTGAGGCCACCAGCGGTCAACACTGCCACCACTCGATCGGTGCGCTTGATGATTTTGCGCTTGCGAGCCCAGGCAATGGCCGTTACCGGCAAGATCGAAGCGAGCTCTGCAAAACACCTTCCTTCCAGGCAATGGTTTTCTGGAGTTCGATCACTCCCTCGTTGTCTATGGGGAGAGCTAGGCTTTGGGATTCACGAACCGCGCAAAGCGCCTGATATGTGCTTTACGGCGCGCCCGCGAACGCGAAGTTTTCAAATGGGCGTCTCGCGGCAAGACAGCATGGGAAATCTCCCAGATCCTTTCCATTGGAAAGCGCACGGTGAACACTCACCTTCGCAATTTCCCGGCACAAGCTCGACACCACGAATGTCGTGCACACCGTCGCTGAAGCAATGCAACGGGGAGAGATCGAACTCTGAGCCTCAGGACCAATTTAATGCCGAGACCTCGACTGCCATTCGCCGTTCACGTCATTGATCGCTATAACCGCAATGACTGCGCAAGCGAACTGGAACAACATTTCCGCATTCGCCACGACATCTATGTCGGGCACCGTCAGTGGACTGACTTTGCGCGTCCCGACGGACGGGAAGTCAATCCATTCGACAATGACGATGCGATCTATCTGCTTGGCCTCGAAGAGGGGAGGGGAGGGGTTGCCGGGAGCAGGTTCGTGCCAATCAAAAAACCGAACCTGTTCAAGAACCTGTTTCCGCATCTGGCCACAGATGGCGTGCCCGAGCGAGTTACTTGAATAGACCAGGTACTTCGTCGTTCCAGATCGCAGGCAAGCACATACCCTTGGCTGGCGGGCGCAACGGTTGCTGCATGAGACCGGTCGGATAATAGGTGTGCTCGCGCTTGCAATAGGCGCAGCCGACCGTGATGAGGTCGCGGGCAACGTTCAGCCTGGATAGCGGAAAAGGGTTCGGCTCGATGCCGCACTGGAACAAAATAGGAACATCTGCCTGCGGAGTCAATTCACATCACGCTAACGTATGGGCATGCCGACGAACAACCCTCAGCCTCAAACCGCGCGCCATCAGGCCTCTACGAGCAACTCTTGCGAACTGCAAGAAGGATGGCGGCTGGGGCTTCGCCACTGGCAAGCAGGCGCCGCATTGGTTCTGCTACGAGTACACGGCCGATGGCGAGAAGTATGTCGCTTGAGGCAACGAGCATTTGGTACAATTGCCGCAAGCAATTGGCACGCATTAGGCGATTGAAATTATTGAAGACAGCGCTAGGTTCGCCAGACTTTTTCTTGGGGGATTTCTGCGATGAAGGCGATTCTGCTAGCGAGCGTCCTGCTCGGTATTTCTGCTGGCCAAGCACTTGCAGCGGACGCGACGGCAACCGCTCCGGCAGCCTTTGTCTGGACTGGCGGGTATGTTGGTCTGCAAGCCGGCTATGCCTGGGGAACGTCAGATGCAGTATTGCGCAACCTTGGCACTCCGCAGTCGCACTTTCCGCTTGATCCAGACGGCAGACTGCTCGGCGTCTATGCCGGATACAACCATCAGTTTTCAAGCAGTGTCGTTCTAGGAGCTGAGGCCGACCTCACCTACGCGCGCATTCGAAGTGGCACGGTAGAGCTTTTGGACGACGCAAGCGGTGGAGTTATTGCAGGCAATACGGCCGACGCGGACCTCAAATGGACAGGCGCAATTCGTGCGCGAGCCGGATACGCCCTCGATCGCTTTTTGCCCTATGTAACAGCCGGCGTTGCATTTGGCCGCTACGAGGCGACACCAGACTACATGTCGACACCAGCATTACCAGGATCCAAGACGCAAACCGGTTGGACGATCGGTGCCGGCGTCGACCATGCAGTAACTGACAAGATAGTTGCCCGGCTAGACTATCGCTTTGTCGATCTCGGACACGCAACGTACGGTATTACAGGCTTCCCGAGCCACGATACACGCGTCGATCTGAAGACGCACGACTTCCGCCTCGGTGTCGCCTACAAATTCTAGGAATTGGGCTAGTCCTCGACAGGATCAAGAATGTCGAGCGTGTCGTTCTTCGGCGAGCCGATCTTCCACATCGTCATCGGACCCGACGGGCGGCTTCAGGCGGCTGGCCATTCTATAAATTCTTATGGAAGGATATGAGCAGCACGCCTCATCTGTGATCACCACGCGCTTGCAAAATCGGTCTTGAAACTGAAATTCTCGAACACATATCGATGGCAGGCTGGTGCCGCTGTCGGCGCCAAGCCTATCCTAGAAACACACTTTCGTTAGACCTGGAGGATCTGATGAGCGATCGGATGTTCGACAGCCCGGTTTTTGTAAAATCCGGAAGCAATCTCATTGAGGAAATTGCCTGCCTGGAGGATGCACTCGAGTTTCTCTATGAGTGGCCCAGGAACCGCCGAGGCCCGATATACGGTACGGCGTTAAGGGCGTGTCAGCGCGCCTTTGATAACGGCTATCCGCTCTCTGCTGCCAAGCAGGCTTTCACGGGCTTTGCCAAATCCGTCAACATACTGGAAGACGTCAGCATTCCACTACCTTGGATGGTGGGCGGCAAAACTGGCGCAAGCGGTGTCGGTGTTTGATCGGAAGGGCGACAAGATGTTTGCACAACCGTTTAGCAAACCCGTCCGCGTATGGGTCGGCCTTGGATTCCCCCGTCAGCTGAACACGGTTGCCGACGCCTACCAGTTCGCAATGGATTGGTGCGGCAACAGTCCGGAGCAAAGGGCTGCCATCAGGGCCTGTCGCGCTGCTTTGGCAGGCGACATAGATGCCGAGACTGCGCGGGGTGTCCTTGTCGCTTTTGCGCGCAAAAAGGACATACTTGTTCAGGACGGCACCGCCCCGCCGCCGACCGGATCGGGGCAGATGAACCACGTCTGATCTAAGTCAACGGGTGGCGACATAGAGCCGCCACCCACAGCAATTCATGGATATGCCACCTATGTCAAAAGACTTGGCGATCAAATCGCCGGAAAGTAACCTGAATTCTTTCGCCTATGATGCCGAATGCCAAAGCGCACTGGTAGATCGCCTTGAAAGACTGCTGGATGATGCCCAAGCTGCCGGGTGGGATCGCAGCAAAGCTGCTGCTGCATTGATGTACCTCAGCGCAAAACGCCTGAGAGAACCGACTGAATAGCTTTGATGCGAGCTGGAACGAACTTCGGCCACCAGCCTCGCCTGTCGGACAGGCGGGGCATGTTTCTCGACCCTTGCCCGCATGGTCGGTCAGATCAAAGGCCCATACAACGACCAGAGGTAAACATGCTCCGATCTATAGCATGTGGTGGATGCCTCATCCGAACGTGCGAGCCTATCAGATGCGAATCTCCGACTGGAGACGTTGCGGTCTCTCTGATGCGGAAGGGTTTTGCCGAGCGTGGTTCTTCACTCGTCGAGCGAATCTGAGCTGGATTGCTAAACCCGATTTGCCGCGCCGTAGGTGATCCAGCCGGGTCGCGGTGCCGTATCAACCTGCGAGTGCAAGTTTTCGAGAGGTTGGAGGCATGCGATGCGAAGCGGTAAATTTCGGCCTTGCAGGCTTGGCAATGACATTGTTGCTTGGCCTGGCACCTGCTGCCGCGGGCGACTTTTCGCTTGAAGCATATTTTGCCGGAAGAACATCCGCGATCGGCAGCTTCAGTGCGGTCAATGGCGTCAAGCGCAAGTTCACGGTCGATCTGCTGGGCAAGTGGAACGGCAAGACGTTGACGCTTGTGGAGGACTTCATTTATGACAATGGCGAACGCGAGCGGAAGACCTGGCGCTTCGAAAAGATCTCCAGAAACAAATATCGTGGCACACGCGAGGACGTGATCGGCGAGACGCTGGTGACGATCAGCGGCGGCACCGCCCGCTTCAGTTACCTTGTCGACCTAGACCCGAAAGGCAAGGGTAACCGTGTACGTTTTTATGACACCATGAAGCTGCGGGGCGACGGCACGGTGCTCAACAAGGCGATCGTGACCAAGTTCGGACTGCCTGTGGCGCTTACGCGTGTGGAATTCCAAACCCGCTGAGAGGCCGGTCCGCCAAGGCTGCCAAACCGGCATGCATGAAGCTGCATCAAGAAGGAGCTGATCATGTCAAATCCTGCGCAAAAAAGCCTCGTCATGCTCCTTTTGTCCGCGCTGTGCCTGACCAACGGGGCGGCCGCGGCCGACCAATTGGATGGCCCAAAGATCAAAAAACTGATTGCTGGAGAGACAGTGAGATTGAACACGCCATTCGGCATTGCTCTGCCTTTGCGCTATCGCACGGATGGCGTTGTTGTCGGCGATGTCTCGGGCATTTCGGCGGCAAGAATGTTTACGCCAAAGGAGGAGGGCCGCTGGTGGATCGAGGACAACTCTCTCTGCCAGAAATGGCCAAGCTGGTACAAGGGGCGCCAATTCTGCTTCAAGATCACGTCGCTCGGCGACCGCAGGATTTCCTGGATCCGAGATGATGGCGCCAAGGGCACTGCCCGTGTCGGCGACTAGATGGGTAATCGAGACAAGCCCCTCCCGGAACATGCAGTGAAACTACTGTGCTATGCGTTGCCGGCGATACCCCTGGCAACGGTGGCTTTGCCAATTTATGTCGTGGTGCCGACCTTCTATGCTCAGAATCTCGGCCTGCCTATCGCTGACGTGGGAACGGTTCTGTTGCTGATCCGGCTGATCGATGCGGCAAGCGACCCGCTGATTGGCTGGCTCTGTGATCGCGTATTCACGAAATCCGGGCGCAGGCGAACTCTTTTTCTACTGTCGGTGCCTTTGACGGCCCTCGCCGCGTTCATGGTCTTCTGGCCACCTTCAGGCGCGAGCGTTGCCTATCTGGCGCTGTGGGGCACGCTGCTTTCGGTCGGCTATACCGGAACGCTGTTGCCCTACACTGCCTGGGGCGCGGAACTGGCAACGGACTATCGCGGGCGCTCGGTGGTTTCGGCCTTTCGCGAAGGGGCGACGCTCATCGGAACGCTGATTGCGGTCGTGCTGCCCTTTGCGGTCGGGCTCGACAGGAATAACGGCATCCACGGCCTCGCGGCCGTCGCCCTGCTTACACTTGTCTTGCTGCCGGCTGCCAGTGTGCTTGCCGTCAGGACCGTGCCGGAGCCGGCCAATCGTTCGACGACGCGACTGAACTTGGCGGACAGTCTGCGCTTCGTTGTCCGAAACAGGCCGTTCGTCCGACTTATCGTCGCGTTTCTGCTCAACGGCTTTGGCAACGCGATCCCGGCGACGCTGTTTCTCTATTTCGTCTCCGAACGGCTCGGTGCTGCCGAGCTTCGCGGTCCGCTGCTTTTCCTCTATTTCCTGTGCGGGATCCTAGGCGTGCCACTAGCCGTCTGGCTCGCGTCGAAAGCGGGCAAGCACCGCACTTGGTGCGGGGCGATGACCATCGCCTGCGCGGTGTTCGCTCTTGCCGGTTTCCTGGGTGCTGGCGACACCGTGGCGTTCGCCGTCATCTGTGCGACAACGGGCCTGCTTCTAGGCTTTGATCTCGCTTTGCCGCCAGCCATCCAGGCCGATGTCATCGACTACGACACGGCAAAATCAGGCGAACAGCGTTCGGGACTCTATTTCGCCGCATGGGGCCTAGCGACCAAGCTGTCGCTCGCACTCAGCGTCGGCCTGGTGTTTCCCATTCTTGCCTGGTCAGGTTTCGACACTGCCGCCGGCCAGACCATGCCGGAAACGGCCCTGAGCACGCTGTCCGCGCTATATGCCTGGTTACCCATTCTGCCCAAGGCCGCCGCCATAGCCGTGATGTGGAACTTTCCGCTCGACGAAGACGCCCAACAGGCATTGCGAGCACACATCGACGCCAACGCGTCATACGGCAAAGCATTTGGTGAAGAACCAAGCTCGCGTGCGGCCGTTGTCCCCTTGTCACCGTCGAGCGCCGATGGAAAGGAAGCCTGATGTCGAGAGCTTTCTCCCTTATCTTATTCGTGCTGGCGGTTGTCCTGATCGGCATGCTCATCGGCTACGCAACGCTGCCGGGGGAATGGTATGCGAGCTTGAACAAACCGTCATTTACGCCGCCAAACTGGATCTTTGCCCCTGTGTGGACGGTGCTCTACATCTCCATAGCGATTGCCGGCTGGCGGTGCTGGGTTCGCGATCGAAACAGCACGGCGATGAAACTCTGGTTCGTACAGATGTCGCTGAATTTTCTGTGGTCGCCGGTTTTCTTCGGGGCACAGCAACCGGGTATGGCATTGGTCGTCGTGATAGCAGCATTGGCGGCCGTGCTGACCTTCATAGCAGCGGCATGGAACAGTGACAGACTGGCAGCGGTGCTGTTTCTACCCTATGCGGCATGGACCGCATTTGCTACCGCGCTAACTGCGGGCGTCGTGTACATGAATTAAGTTGACTGCCACAACCGGGACTTGGCCGTTTGTAGATGCTCCTGCCTTGCACCGATGCCCGCGCCGCCGGTGACGGTCAGCCGTCCTTTGCCAGCGTCAGGGCAGTGAAGAGGTATCCGCAAGTTGCCGCAGACGCGGTGAGCGCAATGCCCCAGATCATGTCGACGATGCTGACGGAAACCGACCAATTCTTCAGCGTAGCAAGGTTGGTCATATCGTAGGTGCCGTAGGCGACCAGCCCGAGCAGCGCGCCATTGAGCAGCGCTGTCGTCCAGTTCGCGCTATGCACCGCCGGTATCACCGCGAAATGCACGATTCCGGCGACATAGACGAGATAGAACAGGCCGGCAACGCCGAGATCGGGCTGGTCGAGGAGCAGGCTGCCGATCCGGTTGCGGTAGAAGCTGGTGGAAATGGTCGACAGCCACACGAAGTCAATACCGAAGAAAACCACGGCGGTGGCTGCATAAGCGATGGCGTAGCTGGCGAACATAGATGCGATGCTCTCGGCGGCTCCGGGCGAGGGCGCCCGGTCAGATACCCAGGAAGGGCTGGATTGCACGGACGATCCAGCTGCGGAACTTGAGCGGCGCGTCCGTCACCGCAAGGCAGATGCAGTCGATGTCCGGCGTGGCGACGGGCTGGTGTGTCAGGCTGGCGTCAGCGTCCTCGAGATCACCGCGCGCGAAGACGTCGTCGCCGTCGACGAAGCTGCCGCTGAGCACCAGGGTCAGCTCGCGCCCGCCATGGCTGTGCTCCGGCACCGGCTTGCCGGCGGGGATGCGCAGCAGTCGCACCTTGGTCTCGCGATCCCCTGTTCTGATCGGGATCTGGTAGGCGCCGCGGCCAAGTGGCCGCCATTTGAGCGCCTCGATGTCGCCGCCGACATAGGAGCGCAGCGGCTCCGGCAAGCCGCCGCTGCGATGGCTTACGACCGGCGTTGCGCGGGTGGCGGATGAAGCCGCTTGCGGCTGCTGTCGCAGCCGGCTGCGCACGCTGGCCCATGCGTCATCGACCGAGCCATTGTCGGGAAGGGTCTCTAGCAGGTCGCCGCCGATGCCTTCGGCGACAGTCAGGCGCCGCCGGCAAGAGGGGCAGAGGGCAAGGTGCGTGGCGACCGCGATACTCCAGCCTTCGGCGAGGCTGCCTGCGGCATAGCTCAAGAGTAGGTCGTCGCTGATATGGTGACGGATGGTCACGATACGTCTCCCGAGCGGGCGAGGGCGGCCCGCAGTTTGTCGAAGGCGAGGCGCATGCGCGACTTTACCGTCCCAAGCGGGAGTTTGAGGCGCGTCGCGATCGCGCTGTGCGACTGGTCTTCGAAGAACGACAATCTCAGCAGTGCCGCCTGTTCCTCCGGCAGCGCTGCGATGGCCTGGTGCAGTTGCTCGGAGGCCTCGCGTGCGTCGAGTTCGGCATCGGCCGGAGCAACGTCCTCGGGCACAAACGCTGGATCGTTGGGGTCGAAATCCGGGCGCTTCTCGCGCCGGAACGCGTCTATTCGCAGGTTGCGCGCAATGGTGAAGATCCAGGTCGAGACCGCGCCCTTCGAGGGATCGAAGCGCTCGGCTTTATTCCAGACCGCGATCAGGGTTTCCTGCATCAGTTCCTCGGCCAGCTGGCTGTCGCCGCCCATCCGCGCCATGTAGGCCTTAACCCGCGGCGCGAAGTGGCGGAAAAGCGTCTCATATGCTTCTATGTCGCGCCGTGCGCCCACCGCGCAAAGCAGCTCGCGCATGTCTGGAACCTTGTCGGCATCAGTCTGGCGGCTCATACCCAAAATTCCCAATTCGCCACGCCTTGGCGCGGAGCGCCACCGCCCCACCACAGGGCGCTTGTGCCACGCCGGCGAGCTTATGGGAACGTTCGTGTCCATGCCGGTGATACGTGGCCGGCAAGGCGCCAGATCACCGACGCACGAAAATTTGACGCCCACCGATCCGGCGCGGCCGTGGTTGCGTATCAAAGCACAAGGCCATTGCAGGATCGGAAAGGCGTAAAGTGCGAAGTCATTCCAACAGGAAGTTGCCGGACCATGCTCGCCGCGTGGCGGTCGTCGGGGCTGGGATTTCGGGACTGTCGGCGGCATGGCTGCTCAGCCGCAGGCTGAGCGTCACGCTCTATGAAAGCGAAAAGCGCCTCGGCGGTCATTCAAACACGGTCATGGTTCCGACGAAGGACGGGACGATCCCCGTCGATACCGGCTTTATCGTCTACAACGAGCGCAACTATCCGAACCTGGTTGCTTTGTTCAAGGAAATCGGGGTGCCGACGGCAGCCTCCAACATGTCCTTTGCCGCCTCGCTCGAGGGTGGCAAGCTCGAATATTCCGGCTCCGGCCTCAACGGGCTGATCGGCCAGCGGGGCAATGTCGTGCGGCCGCGCTTCTGGCGGATGATGCGCGACATATTTCGCTTCTACCATGAGGCGCCGGCCCTGCTGCATCGAACGGACCTCCACGGCATCAGCCTCGGCGAATATCTCGACCGCAACGACTATGCCCCGGCCTTCATCGAGGACCATCTGTTGCCGATGGGGGCCGCGATCTGGTCTACCACGGCGCGCGAGATGCGCGCATATCCGCTGCTTGCCTTCGTCAGGTTCTTTGCCAGCCATGGCTTGCTTAGCCTTGCCGACCGCCCGAAGTGGCGAACCGTGCTTGGCGGCAGCCGCGAATATGTCCGGCGCCTAAGCGGAAGCTCCATCGAAGGCGTACGGCTGGGCGTCGGGGTCCGCAGCATCTCGCGGGAAAACGGCCGCGTCGTCGTCACCGACACGACGGGTAATTCCGACACCTTCACCGACGTCGTCATTGCTACCCATGCCGACCAGGCGCTCGGCCTGTTGGTCGATGCCGATCATGAGGAGCGCAGCCTGCTCGGCGCCTTCCGCTACACCGACAATCTGGCCGTGCTGCATTCCGATGTAAACCTGATGCCCAGGCGCCGGCGTGTCTGGTCGAGCTGGAACTATATCGGCGAAAGCAGGGACGAAGGCGCCCAGCCGCTGTGCGTGACCTATTGGATGAACCGGCTGCAGAACCTCGACAGGCGTCATCCGCTCTTCGTCACGCTCAACCCGACCCGCGAGATCGCGCCGTCGAAAGTCATCGGGCGCTATGACTACACCCATCCCCTGTTCGACCAGCGCGCGCTCGACGCCCAGCAGCAGCTCTGGCGCCTGCAGGGCAGGCGCAACACCTGGTTCTGCGGTGCATATTTCGGGTTCGGCTTCCATGAGGACGGCTTGCAGGCCGGGCTGGCCGCGGCCGAGAGCGTCGCCGACGTGCGGCGGCCCTGGCAAGTGAGCGACGAATCCGGGCGCATTGGGCTGCAGCCACGACTGGAGGCCGCGGAATGAGCGGCCAGTCGGCTTTGTTCTGCGGCAAGGTCATGCACATGCGCGTGCGGCCGCGCCGGCACAAGCTCCGCTACCGCGTCTTTTCGCTGCTGCTCGATTTCGACGAGCTGGAGGCAGTGAGCGCGGCGTCTCGACTGTTCGGCTACAACCGCCCGGCCATGCTGAGCTTCTGGGACGCCGACCACGGCGACGGTAGCCCTGGTGGCCTGCGCGCCTGGATCGAAGCGCGTCTGCGCGAAGCCGGCAGGCTGGAGGAGGGCATGAGCATCCGCGTACTCTGCTATCCCCGCATCCTCGGCTACGTCTTCAATCCGCTGACGGTCTACTTTTGCTACGCCTCGGGCGGTACGCTGCGCGCCATCCTCTACGAGGTCTGCAATACCTTCGCCGAGCGACATACCTATGTCATCCCGGTCGAGGATGGCGCGACGGGGCCTGTGCGGCAGGGCTGCGCCAAGGAACTCTATGTCTCGCCCTTCATGCCGATGTCGTGCTTCTACCGTTTCCACATCGAGCCGCCAGGCGAAAACGTGCTCGTGCGCATCGATGAATCCGACGCCGGAGGGGCGCTTCTGGTCGCTTCGTTTTCCGGCCGGCGCCAACCGCTGACGGACCGCGCGCTTCTGCGTGCGCTGTTCCGCTACCCGCTGATGACGCTCAAGGTGACCCTGGGCATCCACTGGGAGGCGCTGCGCATCTGGTGGAAAGGCATTCCCGTACACCACCATAGCGCCGCAGCGAGCAGGGTCGCCACGACCGTCGTGGCGGGAAAAATTTCAGGACATACAAATTCATGAGCAATATTGAAGGAAAGTCGATCTCCGCGAGGAGCCTTCGCCGGCTGCTGTGGGCGCGACTTCTTTGCGGCTGGGCCGACAGGATCGCTGCCGGCAAACTCACCATCCGATTTCCGAATGGAGACACGCACTTTGCGCAAGGCGCCCTGCCAGGTCCGTCGGCAAGCCTCAATGCGCGTTCGGCCAAGCTGGTGTGGAAGGTGGCAAGCGGCGGCAGCCTGGGTTTTGCCCGCGCCTATCTCGACGGCGACTGGGACACACCCGACCTCGGCGCGTTGCTGCAGTTGGGTGCTGCAAATGAAGCTGCGTTCGCCACTCTCCTCGACGCACCGGGTGCGGCCAGGCTTTTCGCTTTCCTCAGGCATCGGCTTCGCGCCAACACACGCACCGGCAGCCGCCGCAACATCGCCTTCCACTACGATCTCGGCAACGACTTCTACCGGCTCTGGCTCGATGAGACGATGACCTATTCGTCGGCCATGTTCGAGCGCGATGACCAGCCTTTGGCCGATGGGCAGCGGGCCAAATATGCCCGCATCGTCGAAGTGCTGGAGCTTGGGCCGGATGATCATGTGCTGGAGATCGGCTGCGGCTGGGGCGGCTTTGCCGAATATGCGGCGGCCGAGACGGGCTGCAGGATAACGTGCCTTACGCTATCGCGCGAGCAGGCCGAGTTCGCGCGGGACCGCCTCGCCGCCGCCGATCTTTCGGACAGAGCAGAAATCAGGCTCCAGGACTATCGCGACTGCGCCGGCCGGTTTGACAAGATCGTCTCGATCGAGATGTTCGAGGCCGTAGGTGAGGAAAACTGGCCAACCTATTTCGATACGCTGCGGGCGCTGTTGAAGCCAGGTGGCCGCGCCATGGTGCAGTCCATCACCATTGCCGCAGAACGTTTCGCCCACTATCGCCGCAACGCCGACTTCATTCAGACCTACATCTTTCCCGGCGGAATGCTGCCGTCGCCGACAGCGTTCACGTCCGTGGCGAACCAACGCGGGCTCGAAGTGCTGAACCAAAAGTTCTTCGGGGCCGACTACGAAAGGACGCTGCTTGCCTGGGACAGGGCGTTCGCCGCCGCCTGGAATCGCATCGAGCCGCTCGGCTTTGATACTCGCTTCAAGCGCATGTGGCGCTACTATCTGCACTATTGCGCAATTGGATTTCGCAGCGGCAGGATCGACGTCTGCCAGTTCCTCCTGGCTCGTGATTGACCGATTGGACGCGATCGTCAGTTACGCACCATGCGCCGCGTCACAGCAAGGCGCAACCATGCCGGCAGTGCCGCAAGGAGCTTCATCGATAGCGCCATCTTCCACGGAAAGGCAATCTCGAAATGCCGCGATATCAATCCAGCCATGATGTGGTCGACCGCCGCATCGGCCGAAATCAGGAACGGCATCGGAAAGTCGTTCTTCTGCGTCAGCGGCGTGTCGACGAAGCCCGGATTGATCAGGCTGAGGCGCACGTTGCGGGCGGCGAGATCGGGGTGCAGCGCCTCGCACATGTTGATGAGGGCCGCCTTGGACGCGCCATAGGCGGCGGCGCCTGGCAGGCCGACATAGCCGGCAACCGAAGACACGACAGCGATGTGTCCCGACCCACGCGCCAGCATGCGCGGCATCAGCGCAGCCAGGCAATGGACAGTGCCCATCAGGTTGACCTCGACGGTAGCGCGAAAGGCGGCCGCGTCGAAGCGGATTGCGGAGTCGCGGGCGTAGGTGCCGGCATTCAGAACAGCAAGATCGAGCGGCCCAAGGTCATCTTCGATGCTGGCAACGGTCTCGCGCACGGCCTCAGCGTCCGTCACGTCGAGCGGAAAGGCATGGATGAGGTCAGGCTCATCAGCTGCAAGCGTGGCGAGGTCTCGGGCCGTCCTCGAGCTGACAGCGACTTGCCAGCCCTCATGGGCGAGGCGAACCACCAGGGCACGGCCGATGCCGGAACCGGCTCCCGTGACCCACGCCGTCCGTCCGGCCGGCCTGGCCCGGCCGCGCTTGTCTACGTCTATGTTTCCACGCATGTCGGCTCCCTTGCAAGATCGGGTCTTCACTCCTGTTACGTTGGAAGCAGGCGATTGGTTCAATGGGTGGTCCGTGTAACGGGCCGAACGGCATGCCCGGCATGTGCGCCCGAAGGGCAGGGGATTGCATAATGGTTGGTTCGCTGGTCTGGTTTCGCGACGACCTCAGGCTGGCCGACAATCCAGCGCTAGACGCCGCGGTCGCGCAGGGCGGTCGCATCACGGCCCTCTATGTGCTTGAGCAGGCCGCCGGCTTGCGGCCCCTCGGCGGCGCGGCTTCGTGGTGGCTCGGCAAAAGCCTCGCATCACTGGCCCAGAGCCTGGATGCTGTCGGCATCGATCTGCAGATCGAAACCGGAGATCCCCACAAGATCGTACCTGCCGCAGCCCAACGGCTCAGCGTTGCAAATGTTCTCTGGAACCGCCGCTATGCGCCTGGCGCGCGCGCGATCGACAGTGCGATCAAGACCACGCTGCAGGATGGTGGGATAAAGGCGATTTCCTTTCCCGGCAACGTGCTTGCCGAACCATGGAACATCAAGACCGGCAGCGGCGGCGCGTTCCAGGTTTACACGCCCTTCGCCAGGGTAGTCCGGCAATGGCCGATCGCGTTTCCGCTGCCAAATCCTGTCCCCAAAGATCGAGAACCCTCGGAGGACGGCGTCGCCACGTCGACCTTTCAGTCCAAATGGGCCAAGAAGCTAGAACATCACTGGTCGGTCGGCGAGACCGGCGCACTTTTATCGCTGCTGCGCTTTTTTGACGAGGCACTCGCTGATTACGTCGAGGATCGCGACCGTCCGGACCAGCCGGGCACGTCTGTCCTGTCGCCGCATCTGCGCTTCGGCGAGATCAGCGCCCGGCAGGTCTGGCATGCCGCTCAGGCCGTTGCCGCAAACGATCCGGCCAAGGGCACGGCGGTCGAAAAGTTCCTGTCGGAACTGATCTGGCGCGATTTCAACTACCACCAACTCTACCATCGCCCCGACATTGCCAACATCGCCATGCGCGACACGCTCGCCGGGTTTGAGTGGCGCGACGACCAGCCCGCCTTCGCGGCCTGGAAGCGAGGGCGCACCGGCATTCCGATCATCGACGCCGGCATGCGCCAGCTTTGGGAGACCGGCTGGATGCACAACCGGGTGCGCATGCTGGTGGCGTCGTTCCTGACCAAGAACCTGCTCATCGACTGGAGGCGGGGCGAGCAATGGTTCTGGGTCACGCTGGTCGACGCCGACGTGGCGAGCAATCCCGGCAACTGGCAGTGGGTGGCCGGATGCGGCATGGACGCTGCACCCTATTTCCGTATCTTCAATCCCGTGCTGCAGGGTGAACGCTTCGATCCTACTGGTACCTACGTCCGGCAATGGCTGCCGGAGCTAGCCCGATTGCCGGATGCCTGGATACACCGTCCGTCAGAGGCGCCAAAAGACGTGCTCGCAAGCGCTGGGGTGGTACTCGGCGAAACATATCCACGCCCGCTCGTCGATCTCAAGGCGTCGCAGCGGCGAGCGCGGGAAAGCTTCGCCTCGCTCAAAGCATAACCGCCGTCGGATCAGACTGACTGAGCACCGCGCCCTTTATGTTCCGGCAACTGCACCCGGCATGGCTCTTGGGAGGTCGCCGAATGTTTCGGGTGTCCTTGCATCCTCTTCCATGGCCCTTCGTCGTCATGACTGCCAGAAACGAGCGCGCTCCATTGTGGTGGCGCAGCCTCAGTGTTGCCGTATGTCTCGGCGGATGGCCTGTTTTCCGCGGCTTTTCGGCTGTCTTGGTTGCGAATAGTTGTGCGCCGGTGTGCGGGTCGCAGATTGCTGTTTCGTCAGACATGGTTTGCCACCTGGCTCTCTGAGACAGCAGACCGGTATCGCACCAAGTGCGGTCGTCGCCAACAGCGCGAACACGGGTGATATGGAGCCCAGGCCCGATGCCACGACAGGCCACAGTGGCGAACACACCTTCGTGCTGGCTCTGCCCATGTTGGATGAGAAATGGACTAACCATCACTTGCCAACTTAAATGCGGTATCGCCCGATGAGTTCGATCATCCGCTCGGCCGCCTTCACCGCCGCCGCATGATCCTGTGAGAAGTTCAGCCGCACGCTATCTGTGGAATGCGGACAGAACTCGGTGCCCGGTGTCACTATGACGCCAGCCTGATGGCGCAGGATACGGATGAAGTCCGCGGGGGCCACGGAAAGTTCCGGCAGGCGCGGGAACAGATAGCTACCGGCCCTTGGGGTGCAGGCTTCAATGCCTTCGACGGCGCGCAAAACCTCTAGCAGATCGTCGCGGATGGCCTCATGCAGGCGGATGCGCTCATCCATCCAGCCCTCGGGCTCAGAGAACCATGTGTGCAGAACTGCCTGATTGTAACCGGCAGCGCGCAAGGAGACGACGGCCTGGAGCTTTTCCATGCGCTCAAGGAGGTGCGGTGCTCCAAAGGCCACGCCAAGCCGGTAGCCGCTGAGCGATTCCGTCTTGGACGGCCCCATGATGGTGATCACATTCGCCGGGTCGATGCCGTTCGCACGCAAGTGAGTGTAGGAGGCACCCTGATAGCGCAGGCGCGAGTAAAGTTGATCCACGATCACAGTCACGCCGTATTTGCCAGCCAGCGCGGCGATCTCGTGTATCTCGGCCTCGGAGTATATCACGCCTGTCGGGTTGTTCGGGTTGGAGAAGACGAAGACTTTCGCGCCTTGACGGAAGGCCTCTTCCAGTTGGCCAAGGTCGAGACCCGCATCGGCATCCGACTTCATGTAGTCGAGCCGCACGGGAACGATCTCGCCTTCGAAGAACTCGACCAGCTTTCGGTTGGCGAAGTAGTCGGGCTGTACGATGGCGACCTTGTCGCCATGCGCGACCGTGCTAGCGACCGCCAGGAAAAGTGCCCCCTGCGTTCCGGGCGTCAGGATCATGGCATCCGCCGCATCGACCGGAGCGCCGGTGAAGTCGGCCAGCTTGCCGGCTAATTCCTCACGAATCTGGCTTGATCCGCGATATTCAGTATAGGCCTGACGGCCGCCGCTGCGGACACCTTTGGCGAAAACCTCGAATGCGCCGGGCGTGGGCGTGAAGGCGTCTACATCGCCGTGCGAGAAATCGACGGGCACGCCCGCAAGAGGCTCGCCGCGCAGCAGGCTATGGAGGTCGCCCTTCTTTTGGCGCACCTCTTGGCCGGGAGCGTTGTCTGTGCCGAGCTTGCTAAACTTGTCCTGGACTGACATCGAGAAATTCCTTGCACCGGGGAGCGGGGAGCGGGGAGCGGGGAGCGGGGAGCGGGGAGCGGGGAGCGGGGAGCGGGGAGCGGGGAGCGGGGGAACATGAGCCGAATTGCACACTTGGCAATGGTTGTAGCTTGCTTTGACAAGTAGAAAAATCTCTTTTCCGCTAACATCAGAAGATAGGAAAAGTTATCTATGGACATACGCTTCCTGGAAAGCCTGGTGGAGGTTGCCGAATGCGGCTCTATTGCCGAAGCGGCACGTAGGTTGAACCTGACGCCGGCAGCAGTATCGCAGCGGCTGAAGGCGCTCGAGCAGGAACTGGGACATTCGCTGATCGCTCGTGCCGGGCGTACCGTGCGCCCGACCGCCTCCGGTCTTGCCGTGCTGGAGAAAGCTCGGCACTTGATCGCGGGTGCGCGCGACCTGCGTGCCATCGCCGCCAATGATCTGCCTGCCGGAGAATTGCGGCTTGGCTCGACGGCGACAAGCTTGACTGGCATTCTGCCCGAGGTCATCGCCTCACTGAGCCAGCGCTACCCTCTCATTGAATTCTTTGTTCGACCGGGCGCTTCAGTGGACCTTTATCACAGTTTGCTCTCGGAGGAGATCGATGCTGCTGTGATTGTGCAGCCACCATTCCAGATCCCAAAGTCGATCGGGTGGATGACCCTGCGCGAGGAGCCGCTTGTCTTGATCGTGCCTGAGACGATGGAGATCAGTCACCCCGAGATGGCCATCAGCACTGCGCCCTTCATCCGCTACGACCGGAACCAGTGGGGTGGGCAGATTGTGGACAGCTACCTGCGGCAGCATCGGTTGAAGGTGCGCCAATGGTTGGAGCTTGATGCGTTGGACTCAATTGCCGCACTGGTGAGCCGAGGAATTGGAGTTGCCATCGTGCCGGACTGGTCTCCTCCTTGGCCCGAGGGGCTGCGGCTGCGCAAAATCCCTCTTTCGGACGGTGAGCGACGAAGGGTCGGCGTCCTTTGGAGGCGCTCTGGTCCTCGGAGCGCTGCAATCCGTGCCTTCGTCGATACCTGTGGAGAAATCCAGCGGTGATACCAATCGCCGAAGGCGATTAACGGGAGCATATGCCCATCGGTCTGACCGAGAAGGGCGTTCCAGTTCAGTTTTTTTGTTGCACATCCTATGGCCGATGGCGACCTCGCCGCCCGGTCATCGTTTCAGCTTCCGCTTAACGTCGGGATCAACCCTGCGAGCCCGGATTCTTCTTGCGAGCTATGAGGAACATGTGATCCTCGAGCGCCTTTTGGACGTCAGTCGCATTGGTTTCAGGCTTAGCGATTTCCGCTAAGATCCAGTCGCGAAAGGCTTCATGCTGGTGGGGAATTGCAGACAAGTCTTCATCGCGGAATCGCTCAAGATTTGAAACGATAAGGACATGCCGGGCAATCGTATCCCAAAGAATCCCGGCAATCGCATTGTCGGCAGCATTCCGAATTGATCGATGGAACTCCAGGTCGGCCGTCAGAGAGCTTTGGGCATTCCCCGCCTTGGCTGAGGCGTACATTTTCTCTATTGCGGCATCAAGAACCGCTGGGCTGCCGTTGCCCATGCGCCAATTCTGAATTGCATCCCGCAGCAAGAAAGCCTCGAGAGACAGCCGGACCTCCATCACTTGCTGAGCCACTTTGGGATCGAATGCCGCGATTCTGTATCCCTTGTGGCCAACGCCGCTGATGATGCCCTGGGCATGCAGCACCTTGAGTGCTTCTCGAATCGGTACTCTGCTAACACCAAGCTTCTCAACGAGTGTGGCTTCTACAATCCGCTCGCCCGGAACGATGATGCGGGTCGCTATCGCCTCGGCAATCGTGTCAGCAACGCTCTCAGACAGAGATGTGCGTTTCGGTTGCGGCAGTTCAATAGAAGCCAAAATTCCAGCCAACAGCCTTCCCCTTCTATTTGCCTGCCAATGGTCTCAAGTATGTTTCCTGTCTCGCCATCGAAAATTCGTCACTCGACAGCCGGGCTTCGGTAACGACCATCATCAATAACGTCGCATACTACATGGCTCATATCGGGATGCCAGAAGGCAAGCAATACAGAAGCTCGCACATGTCCAGGCAGCCGTTTGAAGAGAGGGAGAAGTTGTGGAGGGTGGTCTATCCGGTGCCCGCAATCGTGCTGTGCCCTGGGCGCGACGATGCCGGTGCGAAGGCAGTAGTCCACTGACCGCGCGCCAACCGCCCCATCCACAATCATCTTCAACCGCTTCCAAGGGGCCGCAACTCTTCAGAACGGGAAGGGAAGCGCGATTCCCCAGTCCATACCGCCAGCATTTTTGACGTTCCTATTGTAATACAATCAGACAATCATACAATGATACCTTGCGCTTTGATTTCCAGACAGAAGGGATGCAGCGGTGAGACTAGAAGGCCAAGTTGCGGTGATAACCGGTGGTGCAAGTGGCATGGGGCGATCAACCGCCCTGCTGTTTGCAAGGGAAGGAGCCAAAGTGGTTGTCGGCGACGTCGATACCGCGGCCGGCGCCACGCTTGAAGGTGAGGCAAGGGCCTTTGGGGGTGACTTGCGTTTTCAGCGTTGCGACGTGTCCGTCGAAACGGACGTGGCACAGCTCGTTGCAGCAGCCGAAGACGGCTATGGAAAGCTGGACACGATCTTTAACAATGCCGGCATTGAGCAACCCGTCACACCCTCAGATCAAGTAACCGAGGCACTGTTTGATCGGGTCATAGACATCAATCTCAAGGGCGTATTCTTTGGTTGCAAGCATGCGATCCCTGCGTTGTTGCGCAACGGAGGGGGCACGATCGTAAACAATTCATCCGTGAGCGCATTTGCCAATGTGGGCGGAAATCTGTCTTATGCGGCTTCCAAGGGTGGCATCATGTCCATGACCCGGGTCATCGCAGTCGAATATGCGTCCCGCAATATCCGCTGCAATGCTATCAATCCGGGTGTGATCGACACGGGCATGAACCGGCGCAATCTGGACCTATCCAGCAATCCTGAGGAGTTGGAACAGCGCTGGCGTGCGATCACGCCCATGGGCCGTATGGGCACAGGCGACGAGATAGGGGAGGCAGTCCTGTTCCTCGCCTCGCGTCAATCCTCTTTCATCACAGGTGTTGGCCTGCTGGTCGATGGGGGGCGGGTGGCAACATGAGTGGCAAACTCGCTGGCAAGGTCGCCGTCGTCACAGGCGCGGCGCGAGGATTGGGGCGTGCTGTAGCCCAGCTTTACGCTCAGGAAGGCGCCACAGTCTATGCGCTCGACCACCTGGTGGATGAACTGACCTTACTCCAGCAGGATACTGGCGGCATAAGGCCCCGGCCGCTCGACCTCACGGATGTCGACGCAATAGAATGTGTCTTTGGTGCTATCCACGATGAAGCCGGCCACATTGACGTCCTGGTCAATAATGCGGGCATCATTTTTTTCAAGCCGGTTGAAGAGGTCTCGGTGGCGGATTGGGACAGGCTGATGGCCGTCAATCTGCGAGGTGCGTTTCTTTGCGTACGAGCGGTTGCTCGGGGGATGAAAGCTCGCCGAGCTGGCGCCATCATCAATGTTTCCAGCAATGCCGGCATTACCGGTGGGCTCGACGAATCCACCTATTGCGCATCCAAGTTCGGACTTGAAGGCTTGTCGCGATCGCTCAGCCATGAGTTCACGCCATACAATGTATCGGTCAACACAATTACACCGGGCCATCCGATGCGTACGCCAATGAGCGAGGTGACCTATTCGGCCGAGTTGCGGAAGATCTGGAAGGATCCAGTCGAACTGGCCCCTGCCTTCGTTCACCTGGCTCTTCAGGATGCCACGGGCATCAACGACCAGCGTATCAAAGCTTGGGACATGGTTTTGGAGCTGCGCAACAACGCTGGCTGACCCCGCCCGGCAAACGCAGCTTTGACAAAGGCCCCAAAATGCCATTCGGGGCCTTTGCTTTTCAGATTGGTCGCTACCCTATGACGCGACTAACTCGCTTCGTGCCGCCTTTCTCCGAACGGGCGACGACGGTGATTGCGCCTTTGCCGGCAATTCGTACGAGCCATTCGGTCGGCTTGGCGTTCGCGGTCCATTGCTGACCCCATGGGGACCATGGATAGAGACGTTCATTGCGGCCCGCCAGGTGGCCAAGGTCGGCGCACTCAGGATTCATCATGAGCTCACCGCCTTCAACCTCTATGGAAGCAGTCACCGTCTTTGCAACTTTGTTGGCGATGGCGACATCGGAAAGATTTGTCGGAAGATAACCATGATTGGCGATGATGGAGCGGACCTTGTAGAGGCCCGCCCCAAGATGGGTCACGGTCACATCGTCAATCTTGATCTGGGGGGCAGCCGCGGCGTGCTTGAGGTTGAAGAGCACGTTCTGTCTGCAGATTTCTTCCAGCAGCTCGCCTGGAGGATTACGATAAGTCCAAATATTGACCATGCCGCCGATCTCGATCGCCCCGAGCTGGGGGTGGTCAAAATGCTTCCAGTCGCGCCAGCCTCTTTCGGCCATATTCTTCTTTACGTAGTCATAGACCTTCTGCTGCACATCTTCATTACGCGGATAGAGGTTGTAGTAGCCCTCCTTCGGCACACCCGCAGCACGTTCGATGTCCCACAATTCCGTACCGAAAGAAATGATGCCCATCTCT
This sequence comes from Hoeflea sp. 108, assembly GCF_000372965.1. NCBI lineage: Bacteria > Pseudomonadati > Pseudomonadota > Alphaproteobacteria > Hyphomicrobiales > Rhizobiaceae > Hoeflea > Hoeflea sp. 108. The sequence goes on from NZ_KB890026.1 coordinate 178,525, forward strand.
TCATAGGTCCAGTCCATTAGCCCGCCGCGACGCACGACCGATTTGTCAGGCGTGAACTCTTCATAGATCGATATCGTCGGATAACCGGTCAGTGCAGTGCCGACTTTTCCGATCTCTTTGTAGAGGTTGATATCACGCGCGCTCATCGCACTGTCTGGGCGCGTCATCGACGGGCGCAGGATGATCCCGCCGTGGGTATGATATGCGCACATGCCGCAAATATTGGGATGATCGAGGATGACCTTCGCCATGCCGTGCGCTTCCGGTTCCGAAAGCGGATGTACGCCGCCGCCATACTCCTGAGGCGACCAGTTGGTCGGGAAGTTGCGGTTCATGTTGCCGTCGAAAGGTTTCTCGATGGGCACATTCACGTTGTCGTAGTTGCGAACCGTGCCTTCTGGATACATCCGGTAATATTCGCCGCCTTCCTCGCCGGGCTCGCGCTGCACCATGATGTCAGGATTACTGGTACTCTTCTTCCATTCTCCTTTCGGATCGGGAACCCGCATCCAGACAAGGAAACCGTCTCCATCGATATCTTCGGGGATTAGACCCTCGACACGGTCGGCTCCCGGCATGAAACGGCCGTTGCCGCACCAATTGTAGTAGGGTGGGACTAACGAGAGCTCGGCTCCGTCGGGATTGATGCGAGGGAGAATGTAGAAGGCTTGGCTGTCTACGAGACGGGTGACCTCCTTGTCGATTCCATACTGTGTAAGCAGGTGATTGACAGCGTAAAGCGCGGTGGCACTCGTCGCGTGCTCCTCGGCATGAATCTGTCCGTCAATGTAGTAGCCGGGCTTTTCCTCGAGTGGTCCGGTCTTCCTGTTACCAATCTCGACCAGCCAAACGTCGCGCCCCTGGAAGGACTTTGCGATAGACGTCAGCCGTGCCAACTCTGGATAGGCGTCGACCAGCGCCTGAAGCCGTTCGGTCATTTCGGCGTAGGTGTAGTAGCGATCAAAGCGTATATCGAGCGTGCTCATAGGTGTTCCTGGATGAGGCTGGGTACTGCAACGTCGCCTGGCGTAGGCGCGGTGCGAATACAGGCACTGAAATGGCCGGGCGAGATTTCGTTCAAGGACGGCACGACCCGAGCGCAGTCCGCAATGGCAAGCGAACAGCGGGTTCGAAAGACGCAGCCTGAAGGAGGATTGATCGGACTCGGGATATCACCCTTCAATATGATGCGGTCGGGTCGGGCTCTCTTGTCTGGATCAGGCACCGCCGAAAGGAGCGCCTTGGTGTAAGGATGGTTGGGAACGCGATAGAGATTGCGGGTGGGGGCCACTTCCATGATCCGTCCCAGATACATGACGATCACACGGTCGCTGATATGTTCGACCACAGCGAGATCATGCGCAATAAACAGCATGGTCAGATTGTAATGTGCCTTCAGATCCTCAAGGAGATTGACTACCTGCGCCTGAATCGAGACGTCCAGCGCAGAAACCGGCTCGTCGGCAACGATGAACTCGGGCTCAACCGCCAGTGCTCGGGCTATGCCGATACGCTGGCGCTGCCCACCTGAGAATTCATGCGGGAACCGATCCAAATAATCGCCGGAAAGCCCGACCTGTTCGAGCAAGGCGACAATCCGGTCCTCTCGTTCCTCGGGGCGGCCGATCTTGTGCACGGCCAGCGCATGGCCGAGAACCGTGCGAACCTTCTCACGCGGGTTGAGGCTCGCGTAAGGGTCCTGAAAGACGATCTGCATGCGCTTGCGGAAGGCACGCATTTCTGAGGCAGACAGCCGGGTAATGTCAGTGCCCGCGAAATTGATCTCGCCTTCCGTAGGTTCCAGCAATCGCAGTACCGTGCGGCCCACGGTTGTTTTGCCCGAACCAGATTCACCAACGAGCCCGACGACCTCGCCCCGCTTGATGGAGAAAGAAACGTCATTGATGGCCCGCACATTGGCGACCACGCGGTTGAAGATTCCGCCCCTGATGGAGAAATACTTCTTAAGGCCGCGCACGCGCAGCAGAATATCGTCGCCTGTGGCCGCACGCGGGTCGACAATGGCGTTCATGTGCTGGTCCTCGTCGGGAGTTCGAGTTCTTGCCAACGGATGCAGCGTACGCTGCGCCCGGCCTCCAACTCTTCCAAGGGCGGCACGGCATCCGCGCATCTCTCCTCGGCGAAAGCGCAACGTGTACGGAAGCGGCAGCCGCCCGGGAGTTTTGTGAGGAGCGGTACGTAACCGGGAATTGCTTGCAGGCGGGTCTTTTCCTCCGCGCCCATTCGCGGAATGGATTGCATCAAGCCTGATGTGTAGGGCATCAGCGGTCGCGTGAAGATTTGCTCAACCGTGCCCGCCTCGACGACCTGGCCCGCATACATCACGACGACACGGTTCGCCATTTCAGCAACTACGCCAAGATCGTGCGTGATGAAAACTATCGCCATACCAAGGCGTTCCTGGAGATTGCGCATCAGGTCGAGAATCTGGGCCTGGATCGTAACATCGAGGGCGGTCGTCGGTTCATCGGCGATAAGCACGCTGGGTTCGCAGGCAAGCGCCATGGCGATCATGGCCCGCTGGCGCATGCCACCAGACATTTCATGTGGAAACTGCGCGGCTCTTCGCGCAGGCTCCGGGATGCCGACGATTTCCAGCATTTCCACGGCCCGTCTGTGGGCCTCGGCCTTCGAAACCTTCTGGTGCTGGATCACAACTTCTGCAATCTGCCTGCCGATCGTGTGCACCGGATTGAGGCTCGTCATCGGCTCCTGGAAGATCATGCCGATATCGTTGCCGCGAACGGTGCGCATCTCTTTCTCGCTCAGTTCCGCGAGATCTCTCCCACGCAGTCTGATGGCGCCGCGCGCAATCTTGCCGATCTTCTTCGGCAGGAGCCGCATGATGGAAAGGCTTGTCACGGATTTGCCCGAGCCGGACTCGCCCACGATAGCCAGCGTCTCGCCGGCATTGACGGCAAAACTCACTCCGTCAACAGCGCTCACAATCTGGCCTTCGCCAACCAGAAATGTCGTTTGCAGGTCATCCACTTCCAGGAGAGGCGATTCTGTGATCCCTGTGAAGGGGTATGGAGCTTGAGGCATGGCAGTCATGTGTTACACGCTCGATCTGGCCGTTTATCTGACTGTGGTGTCACGCTAGGGGATGCAAAGCGTCCCCAACCCGGGGCGCCGACGACCGATCCATCAAAGACAGTTCGGCCGCGTACAATTGTCCGGCGCACCCGTCCCTTGAACCGGGCACCGTAGTAGAGATGGGCGACATCGCGCGCAAAAGTGTGCAGTGTTTCTGACGAAATCTCCGTCGTACTTGCCAGGTCGACAAGGATGAGATCGCCATCCGCGCCAACCGCGATGCGCCCCTTGTTGAGCAGGCCAAATCGCGCTGCGGCGTTGGCGCTCAGCAGGTTAGAAGCCTTTTCAAGCGATAGACGCCCCTCCGAAACCGCATGAAGCATGGAAGGCACCAGCATTTCGGAGCCGGGCGATCCTGGCGGTGCGGCAAGGAAGTCATTCGAAGCCGCCAGCTTCTCTGGGTATGAAAAGGCAGCATGGTCAGTGGTTACATGGGTTATGATGCCTTCAGCGATCGCTTGCCAGAGCGCGTCCTGATCCGACTTGTCGCGTACAGGGGGATTGATCTTTGCGAAGACGCCGACACGGGCGACGTCTTGGTGAGTGCGAAATAGATAATGAGGACAGGTTTCTGCCGTGAAGTCGGACGTGCCGGCAAAGGCGCGCAGCACACGAACGGTTTTCTCGCTTGTCACATGGGCGATATGCAGCTTCGCGCCCGCCTGGACATTCATGGCGAGCAGCTTTGCTACCGCGACGGACTCGCAGATGGCAGGGCGTGCTGCGGGATGGGTATCCGGATTGGCGAGATCCAGTGTGCGAGCTCGTTGCTCAGCGGCAGCGAGCAACTGGGCGCTTTCGGCATGAACGACGACGGGAAGACCTACCTTGCCTGCGGCCTCAAGGACTTTGAGCTGATCAGCCTCGTCAGGATATGACAGGCCGTAAAACTCGTCCTCGCGACCTTCGGGGGGAGATGTCGTGAAGATTTTCAGGGCAACCACACCTGCTGCCTTCATTGCCTCCATTCTCTCAGGTAGCAGGTCGGCTGGCGCGCCGTAGAGCCCAAAGTCGATCAGCGCATGCTCAGCGAAATGCACCCGCCGAATGCCAACACGTTCGGCCGAATTGCAGCAGGGTTTGCTGATCGGCATTTCAAACAGGGTGGTTATTCCACCTGCGGCCGCGGCTCTGGTCTCGCTTTCAACAGTTCCGCGGTGTGGGAAGGCCGGTGCCCGAATGTGGAAATGGATGTCGATCGCCCCTGGCAGGAGGTGCAGGCCAGAGCCATCGATGACTTCTCGAGATTCTCCAGCGCCGGGGTTGACGAGGGCCGCAACGCGGCCTTCGTCAAGCGCAACATCCATCTGTACTAGCCCCTCGCTGGCCAGAACATTCGCATTGCGGATGATCGTGTCGAACACAGTCACTCTTTCAGTCCCAGTTCGGAAAGCGCCTGCGCGACTCCATCAAGATGCTTGAGATGCATGGATGCATAGTTGGGGGCCAGGACGATGCCGTGCCCGCCTGCACGATAGGTGGCCATGACAGAACGATAGGCGATATCTGTAGTCATCTTCGCCGTTTCCGCTCTGGTGCGCGGCGCATCCACACCGATGCCCATGTAAACCTTGGCCTTACCGTCGACGCCACGCAGTGCATCCGCGCACTGGCCGTGGACGTATGTGTCGGGGTCCATGCCGGCGGAGATGACCTCAGAATAGGGGGCTTCCTTGAGCCCAAGCATTCGGTAGAGGACTGCCGTCGCCTCGTCGGGCGAGAAATCTCGCAGGATCGTTTTCTGGAAGAAACCGAGTTCCTTCGTGAAGACCTCACCCGCCTGGTGCTGGTAGGTGATCGGCTTCACCCAATCCGCATAACGCGTCTGTTCCTCCCACGGCCATTGGGCGCGGCGGAAGATGTTGAAATGATTTCGATTCCACACGTTGAGGCCGAAAGGCAAACTGGGTTTGCACCATTTGACAAGGCCGTAAAGCTCGCGGTCGAGATCCTTGTTGCGTTCCAGCCAGAACCGCTCCCAAATCAACGCCTCCGGATTGGCCCAGAGCGTCCGGATGAACGTGACAAAAGCGCCGTCGGCGAATTGCTTGCCAGAGGCCGCTTCTTGCATGAAATCGTAGAGGTTGAGGAGCGCCCGGCGGCAAGCTTCTACGTCAATGCCGCGCTCCATGGCTTCACGCCGTGCATGGGCCGAGAAATCTCCCGGCGCGGCGCCCTGGATCAAAGTGTCGAGCGGCGAGTTGCGCTCGTTGCACCACATCACTCCGTCGATGTCGTAGTTGCGTACCTGGTCCTCGACCATGGAGAGGATCCAGTTGCGGTAGTCAGGATGGCTGGTTGCCGGGTCACCGGACAGGCGGCCGAAGACATCAACTTCCATGGCTTGCGCCAGGTTGGGAATATCCACCGTATTGGTGGAGCCATGGCCGGTATATTTGAAGAAGGGCTCCATCAGCTCGATGTAAACCTTCATGCCTCGGTCATGGGCGGCGGGGATCACCATGTCCAGGATGTCCTTGCCCTGAAACTCCGGATCTCGAGTACGGTAATCCTTGATGAAGGTGCCGCTGTAGTACTTCGGATCGGGCTTGAAGTAGGCGCCGCCCCTCATTGCAAAGGGCTGTGGAACGCCATGATCGGGCCAGCCGTCAAGCTTGTGGGAAATCGATCGCCCTGTCTTGAGACCGAGCCAGGAGACCGTTCCAAGCATCAGAACGTTTACACCCACACGGTCCTTTAGAGTATCGAGAACTGTGTCCACGCCTTCGTCGAGGAAGCTGATCGGGCTGATCTGAATGCCGACGAATTTTTCATCTGGATTAGGTTTGCCGATCATGCCGCAGCCTTCCCGCAACGATCCATGAACGCCTTCATGCGTTTGACCGCTTCCTTCAGCACTGGCAGAGGCTGCAAGAAGGAGAGGCGAATGTAACTCGGGTCGTGATCGCCAAACATGGTGCCTGGGAAGAGCATGACGCCCGTTTCGCGCAAGAGCCTCTCGCAGAAATCGGGGGTCGACATCCCAGTGCTCGAGACGTTGATGTAAACGTAGAATGCTCCTCCGGGATTGCCGTAGGTGAGGCCCATGTCATCAAGTGCCGGCAGAAGAAATGCCCGCCGCGTTGCATATTCGTCGATCATTGCCTTGATCGGCTCATGTGGACCGGTGAGTGCGGCGAGGGCGGCATATTGCGACACGGTGCATGTGTTGATGGAGAGCGTATGACGCATCTCCGTGACCTTGCTGACGAAGTCTGCGGGTGCTGCAAGATACCCGACCCGCCAGCCCGTCATCGCATAGGTTTTGGAGAAGCCGTTGAGGGTGATCGTACGCTCTTTCATCCCCGGCAGCGAGCCGATCGAAAGGTGCTCATGGCCCTCGTAGATGATCTTGGCGTAAATCTCGTCAGAGACGACGACGAGATCATGTTTGACGGCGAGCTCCGCAATCTTGCGAATGACATCTGGTGGGGTCACCGCGCCGGTCGGGTTGTTCGGCGACACAAGCACGAACATGCGCGTGCGCGGCGTGATGCGTTTCTCGATCTCTGCGATATCGAGAGCGAAATCGTCTATCTGGAAGGTGGGAACCGGAACTGGAAGCCCGCCCGCGAAGTTGACCGCTGTGTCGTAAGTCATGAAGCGCGGCGAAGTTATCAGCACCTCGTCGCCCGCGCGGATCAGCGCCAGCATGATCAAGGTAATAGATTCCTGAACGCCGGCAGTAACGATGACCTCGTCGGCGGTGTACTCAAGCCCGTACTCCTTTTGAAGGTCGGCCGCGATCGCCGCGCGCAAGGCAGGTATGCCGGTCGGCGGCGTGTAGTGGTGCTGGTTGGCGTCGATCGCCTCCTTTGCCGCTGCGGCGATATGGACTGGTGTGTGGAAATCGGGATCTCCACGCCCCATAGCGATGACATTGTTCATGTCGGCGGCAATGGCGAGCATCTTGGAGCGGAAGGAAAGGTCCTCTTCAACGATGCGGTTTGTCAGTTTACTGGTGATCGCACTCATCAGTGCATCCTCTTGCCGGCGATATAGGTCTGCTCGACCTGTTCCAAGGCGTACAAATCCTTGTCGGGCTTGCCATTGACGATGATGAAATCGGCTTCCTTGCCTGCCTCCAGCGAGCCGATCCTCTTGTCGAGCCGTGAAAGCTCGGCTGCGCGGATGGTAATAGAGCGAAGCGCGTCCAGTCGGTCAGGGCAAACCCCGACCTCGACCATAAACTCGAGTTCCGGGGCAATTGAGTCGTGCTCGACGGCTGGGCTGCCTGCGTCTGTCCCGAAGACGATGGGGACGCCGGCCTTGGCGGCGCGCACGAGCCCGTCGAACCGCGACTTGTCGCCCACCGCGCGCTGACGCTCCTCGATTTTCCATTCAGGGATCGCGAATTTGCGGGCTATCTCGGGTTTGGCCTGCATGACCAGCGCCGAGAAGGTCGTGACGATCGGGATTTTCTTGTCGAGAAGGACCTGGATCGTCTCGTCACTCATCGATCCTCCATGCTCGACGCAGTCAACGTCGAATTCCGCCACCCGGCGGATGCAGGTGTCATATGTGGCATGCGCTGTGATGGGCAGTCGGTTGCGATGGGCTTCGTCGATGACGGCCTCAAGCTCCGCATCGGTAAACTCCAAAGTGTCATGGCAGGCCATGATTTTGATCAGGTCGGCGCCGCCTTTCACCTGGTCGCGCACCGCACGTCGCATCTCGTCGGCGCCGGACGCTTCGCGACATACCCAGTAGGTGTGTCCCCCGGTTTGAATAATACTTTCGCCAGAGACCAGCAGGCGCGGCCCTGGAAAGATGCCCTGTGCCACGGCCTGCTTGGTAAAGAGATTGGCATTGTGGACGCCGAGGTCGCGCACCAGCGTAATGCCGGCTCGCAGCGACTTGATCATGTTGCCTGCCGCCTTGTAGGCCCGGATTTCGGGTGGGTCGTACATGGACTGGAAGGAGAGTTCATGGATGCCGTCCCAGGAGAGATGGGCGTGCGAATTCGCCATGCCCGGCATCAATGTCTTGCCGCCCGTGTCGAACACGGCGATGTCGGCGGGGGCAACGCCCAGATCGGCGCGCTTGCCTATGCGGATGATCTTGCCGGTCCGTATTTCCATGAAGCCGTCTTCGATAACCTCGTCACCCACAGCCGTAATGATGCGGCCGAAGATGATCTGGTCGATTGATCGGTTCTCGAACATCGGCTTGATGATCTTGGTGTAGTGCCAGAAAGGGGGTTCGGCCATGGTGCTTCCTCAGAGTGCAATGACGCGGTTGTCGATGGGATGATCGGCCTGGAACCGACTGGGTATCTCGACCCCGCCAGCGTGGACAATCATGGTGTTGATGGTGCGGTAGCCGTCGCGACCAGGGCGGTAGACACCCGGTTCGCTCGAAAAAATCATGCCCGGACGCACCTGCGTAGTATCGCCGGGAGCGAGCCAGGGTGCCTCGTGTCCCTCAAGACCCATGCCATGGCCGATCCGGTGTCGTATGGCATCGCCTAGTCCGGCGTTGCGGAGCGCTCCTAGAGCGGCCTCGTTGACTGCTTCGCATGCAGTGCCAGGTCGCAGTGCACGTGCTGTGGCGGTGTCGCAGTCTTCCATCGCTTTCATGATGCGGCGCTGTTCGGCACTCATTTCGCCGACGATAAGAGTAATTCCGCTTTCTGCGTGATACCCGCCCAGTGAGCAGCCGATGCCGGCAATGAGCGTATCGCCAAACAGCGGCTGGCGCCTGCTGGTCGCACCATGAGGCAAAGCGGCGAGGGGCCCCGAATGAACCGAGGCACTGATGCCCAGCTTCGTGCCTGCGAAGGCCTCACCGTGATCGCGCTTGAGTGCGGAAAGGGCGAAACTGGTGCATTCAGCAAGAAGATCGAGCTCAGTTCCGCCCTGCGCAATGATATTGCCGCCTTCGTCAAGCAAACGCTGCAGGCAAAGATCCGCATAGCTGGCGGCGACCCGTGTTAAGGCAAACTCGGCTTCGCATTTGATGAATCGAGCTGGAGCGACAAGGTCCTCCAGCACGACCTTGTCGAGCATGGCCTCAAGCGGTGCGAGTAGCCGGGCATCGAGCCCATCGACTGCTAGCTTTTTCGCCAAGCTCTCCCGCGCCATCCACAGGACGGGATGTTCGTGACCCGGAAACTCGTCGTAGATTTTGATCACGACGCCTTCGACAGGTTCTGCGTTTTCCAGCTCCAGAAGCGGTACGAACAGGACGGGCTTGCCCACCGCCGGGACAAAAAGACCGACCGGGCGCTCGTTGACGGAGAAGTTGAACCCGCAGGTATAAAGGACATTGGCAGGCGAGAGGAAAAGAGCGCCGTCCAGGCCGTGTGCGACAATAGCTCCACGCAGTTTTTCCTGGACACCCGAGCGAAAGGCAAAATCGAGTGGTGCAATTTTCGGAAGAGGCGGCGCAGAGCTGTTCACAGCTGCACCTCCCGGTATGGACCCAGAATCTCGATTTCAGCTTTGACCCCAAGCTCTCTTCGCAACGCGAGGAGGTCCTTCAGAACCTCGTCGTCCAGTGGCACACCATCCTTTGACTTTCTGTCGACCCTCCGTGCTTCCTGTTCTCCAGGGATGAGGATGTCGGAAAACCCGGGCCTGGTCCTTCGAGACTTGACCATCCCTGCGAAAGCGCCCATCCGCTCCTCGAAGAGATCGAGGGGCATGAACCATTCGATATCGATTGCCGTGAGAGAGTGCGAAACGTCCTGACGCTTCGGATCGGCATAGGGGGTGAGCCCGAAACCGCCACCGGAAAGGACACCGGTCAATACGTCGGTCATAAAGGCAAGGCCATAACCCTTGTATTCGCCTATGGCGAGGAGAGGGCCTTGCATGGCTACATTGGGATCATCGGTGGTTTCGCCGTCTGGGGTCAGTGCCCAGTCGAATGGCATCTTCTGCCCTTCGCGTGCGCGCCACTGCATCATGCCCTTGCCCGCAGTGGTAAGGGCAAAGTCCATTACAGCCGGGAAGCCGAGATTGGTGGGAGCGGCAATGCCCCACGGGTTGGTGCCGACCGCCCCTTCGCGAGCGCCCCACGGGGCCATCTCCGGGCCGGCATTGGTGTAGGCGACACCGACACACCCCGCTTCAACAGCTTGGCAGGCATGGACGGCGGACGAGCCGTAGTGAGTGGAGTTGCGGACGATCACCTGGCCGATACCACAGGTCTTGGCTTTGGCGATCGCAAGCTTCATGGCGCGGGCAGCAGCCACTGTGCCGATGCCGTTGTGGGCATCGACCAGCGCAAGCGCCGGACTTTCCTTGACCACTTCCCATTTGGCCCGCGGATCGATGAGCTTCTCACTGATCCGCTTCTGGTAGTTGCGCAAGCGACGTACGCCCTGACCATGGCCTGGGTGAAAGCGCAATTCCGAGAAGATTAGAGCATCGGCGAAGGTTGTGGCGTCATCCTGCGCCAGACCGAGCTGTACGAAGCCCTCGGCAATGAAAATTCGAAGGCTTTCGCGCGAGACATTTGTGAGGGAGATCGCCACGACGTTCAGTCCTCGAGATTGAGAAGGGTCTTGAGGTTGGCATCTGGCGCAGGGAAACAGCCGAGCTCTCCCTGCGGTGCCGTCATCAATACGGTGACACCTGGTCCGAAACCCGCGCGGGGGCCGTCGGTTTGCCCGACAATGCCGATCGATACGGCGCCGCGCAGATAGCCGTGATTGTAACGACTGTCCGTGTCCTCGAACGCCACGATGTCGCCCAGCCTGAGCGTGTCCAGTCCGGCCTTGGCCAGTGCCGCCCGATCAGTAGACTGTATATGCAGGCTGCCTGCATCTGAGCTAAGTCCCGCACCGGCGCCAACCAGGTGGGAAGGGATTGTGGCGACAACACCGATCTCCATCTTGCCGTTGTTCGTGCGTTTGGCGAGAACATCGAACAAAGTCGGGGACAGGCTTTTGCAGGTGACGCCGGGGTGGCCGTCGACCAACATGCCAATGCCAACGGATCGGACGACTATCTGGTCGCCAACCGACATTTCCTTGCGGACGGATTTGGGGAAATGCAGGATAAGTTGTTCGGAAAAGCGACCGGATTTACCCGTCACCACGCCCTTGGCGCCTTGAGCCCGGCCCGTCATGACCACGGCGGTGTTGCCCACGCATGCAAAGACGGTGAGGCCGCGATTCTTCATGTCGTCGGCGGCCTTGATCGAAATGCCTGGGTGAATGCAATCAGCAGCCCATCCAAAAGCGCTGTCGCCTACCGAAACATTATAGACGATGCCACCCCATGTCGGCAGCAGGAAGGGCCTGCCATCGGCCGAGAGCCGATAAGGCTCGGCCGGCAAACCAGGGAAGCCCGGATGGACGATAGCGCCGCCGACCGATACTGACACAAGATCTTTTGCGTTTACGGAAATTGTCATTTGTCCCGTCCGATTCCGAAATAATTGGCAATGTTGGCGGCCGGATCGATCTCGAAATCGATCGATCCGTCAGTAGCCGTCATCAGCGTCAGAATGCCGGGGCCGTGACCGGTCATGACTGAATCTCCGTGAATACACAGCGCTATGGAGATGGCTCCCTTGCGATAGGACCGTCCAAAGTGATGGTCAGCATGGCGAATGGCTATGAGATCGCCCAAGCGCATCTGATCGATGCCGAGGTCCGCCATCAGTAGGCGGTCGCCGCTCATAAGGTCCTGATCAACATATTCGGAGTTGATTTCCGCCCCTGAACCCATGATCTCGATAGGCAATTCCATCGCCACAGGCACCCTTACCGTGCTGTCGCTTGCGCGCCGAATACGAAGTGCCGTCAATAGGTTGGGGCTTGTCTTCTTAAATTCGATTCCGGGAAACTCGGTGAGCGCAATGCCGCGCCCCAGTGCTTCGATCTGGACCTGATCACCAATGTTCAGCTTCTCGTTGACCTCTTCGGGGAAGTCGATGAGCAAACGTGCATGTTCGCCCGTCACAATGCCCTTGGCGCCTTTGGCAAGACCTGACGTGACGGTCGCCTCGTTGCCAATGCAGGTGAGATAGTGGAGCGCGAAGTCATTTTTCTCGTCCGGATGCGCGATCGACACGCCCGGCTCAACATGATCTCCGGCCCAGCCGAAGGCGCGGTCTCCGCTTCTGACATTGTAGGTTACTCCGAACATCCCGGGCAGCAGAACGCTCTTGCCGTCCGGATGTTGAAGGTAGGCGCCTGGGCGTAGCGAGGGTTGGCTCACATAGCCGCAGACCGCCATTGCGACGAGCTGCTCGGCATTGGATGTCAGGTCCGAAGGCGCTCCGTTCATCTGTCCCTCCCGGTTTTTTTTCGATGGGCTTCTTGCATCGCTTGACAACCGTCCAATTCCCTGTCCAACTTTAGCTAATCTGATTGTCGACAATCTAATTGATGACATCAGTGCACAGATGACGGGGCCCGTCAAGCGGTCGAAAGAAAAAGCGATGCCAGCAAATCAAAGGCTGGCAGAAAGCGGAAAGGTATTTTGCGTCAATGAGTTACGCTAAGCTCATGGATCGCATTGGGCAGGTGAATGACTTGCTCAATGCTCAGTCCATTCTCAGCTGGGATGCGCGCACGATGATGCCAGAGGGTGGGCATGGAACGCGTAGCAAGCAGCTTGCCACCCTATCCGTCCTAACACGTGACCTGCTTGTATCAACCGAAACGCGCCGTCTGCTGGAGACAGCCGAGAGCGAGGTCGCCTCGCGCTCGGAGGCGGGCGTCGAGGCGGGAATGGTGCGCCAGGTGCGCGAGGCAATCGACTATCACGAAGCCATTCCGGCCAATCTAACCCGCCGGCGGGCGGAACTCGGCTCGATCGGCCATGCAGTTTGGGCCAAGGCGCGTGCCGAGAGCGACTTCTCGCAATTCGTTCCACTGCTTGAAGAAACCGTAGCACTCAATCGCGAAATGGCAGAGGCCATCGGTTACAAGGAACACCCTTACGATGCACTCATGTATCGCTTCGAGCCCGGTGAGACTGTTTCTTCGCTGAAGCCGCTCTTTGCGCGCCTGCGTGAAGGGCTCCTGCCGCTCGTCAAGACAATAGCGCAGAAGGAACAGCCGCGCTTCGATTTCCTGGAGCGTAATTTTGCGCCCGACAAGCAGCACCAGCTGTCGCTCGCAATGGCACAGAAAATTGGCTACGACCTCAAGCGTGGTCGCCTCGATACGACACTACATCCGTTCGAAGTATCCTTCACGCGCAACGATGTGCGCATCACAACGCGCTTCTATCAGAATTATCTCCCGGCGAGCTTGTTTGGCGCGCTGCATGAGGCTGGCCATGCGCTTTACGAGCAAGGCGTGGATCCGGCATTTACACGCACGCCCTTCGCCACCGACTTGGTCGGACTTTATGCGGTCGGCGGTGTGAGCTTCGGGGCGCATGAATCCCAGTCGCGCCTTTGGGAAAATCATGTCGGACGCGCGCGCAGCTTTTGGGATCTCCATTTCGGGACGGCGAAGGAAATCTTCCCTGAGCAGCTTGCCGATGTTTCATCGGAAGAATTCTGGCGTGCCGTAAACCGCGTTCGCCCTGGTTTCATCCGGGTTGAGGCGGACGAGTTGACCTATGATTTCCATGTCATGTTGCGTACCGACATCGAAGCTGCGCTGATCGACGGCTCGCTCAAGGTCCGGGATCTGCCAGAGGCCTGGAATGCCAAAATCAAGGAGTATCTCGGGCTAGATGTTCCCAATGACGCAATGGGCGTGCTTCAGGACGTTCATTGGTCCTCCGGGCAGATAGGTACCTTCTGCAATTACACGATCGGCAATGTGATGGCAGGTCAGCTGTTCGAGACCGCGAGCAGGGATGCGACCATCACGAGCGGCCTGAAAGACGGCAACTACGACCGGCTCCGCACATTCATGGCTGACAACATCTATCGGCATGGCCGTCGCTACGGTCGCGACGAGCTGCTTGTCCGTACTACGGGCCGCAAGCTCGATCCTGAGCCGTACATTTCGTATCTCACCGCGAAATACACCGAAATTTACGGCCTCTGAGGGGACGAAAATGGAAACAACCGATTTGCACTCGAAGCGCCTTGCCGACCGCATCAAACTTCGGGAAGAGCACCTGATCACGAAAATGGCCAACCTTGCCGAAGGGCTCGCAGATGTCATCCGGCTGGGCCGCGGAGATCCCGATCTCGATACGCCGGCCCACATCATCAAAGCAGGTCAGGAGGCCCTGGGCCGCGGCGAGACCCACTATGGCCATCCGCTCGGATTGCCCGCACTGCGCCAAGCCATAGCGGCGAACATCAAGGCGTATGGTGGTGCCGACTATTCTCCAGACGAGATCGTCGTCACTCCAGGCGGTCAGCACGCCATGTTCGTCATTGCGCTCTCACTGCTTAACCCCGGCGACGAGATCATCGTCCCATGCCCTGGCTACAATCCATACAGCCAGGCCGCCGAACTGGCCGACGCCACCGTAGTTCCGGTCCGTATGACGATGGCCACGAATTTCACTCTCACCGCAGAGATGGTGGCCAGACATATTACGCCGAAATCAAAGGTCCTTGTGCTGATCAACCCGAACAATCCGACCGGCACTGTCACTCCTCCCGATGAAGTGGAAAAGATCGCGAAACTGGCGATTGAACATGACCTGATCGTGATTTCGGACGAGATCTATGCGCGACTCACCTACGGCAATCAGCGCATTCAGCCTGTTGCGGCGCTGCCGGGTATGCGCGAGCGCACAATCACGCTGTCAGGCTTCTCCAAAGCTTACGCGATGACGGGTTGGCGCATCGGCTATTTCGCCGGCCCGCGCGAATTGATTGTTCCCATGGCCGAAATCAACCACGCCTTCGCCATTTCGGTTGCTTCCGTCAGCCAGCACGCCGCACTGGCGGCGCTCAATGGCTCCCAAGATTGCGTCGAGGAGATGCGCCGGACCTACGATCAGCGCCGCAAGGTCTTGTGCGAGGGATTGGAAGCAATCGGCATCCCCCATGCCGAAACCCAGGGCGCCTTTTATGTCTATGCCGATGTTTCGGTCACAGGATTGCCTGCAAGCGAATTCTGCCAGCGGCTGCTCTCCGAAGGCCGGGTGATGATCTATCCGGGCGTCATTTATGGCGACCACACCGACGATTTTGTGCGCATGTCGCTGACACAGTCAGTCGAGCGCATCCAAGAGGCAGTTTCGCGTATTGCGGCGGTCGTTGCCACTATCCGCGCCGAACGCAAATCATCCGTAGCTTGAGGAGCCACAATGACCATCAAATCCGACAATCCAAACATCAAGTCGATAAAGCACATGGCCTTTGCCGTGCGCGACGCCAAGACTGCGCTCGGGGCTTACTCGAAATTCCTCCATGTGCCGACCGACACTCAGCTCATCGACTATCCGAAATCCAAGAACCGCGTTGCCCTCTTCAATCTGGGCGGTATCGAATATCAGCTTTGCCAATCGCTTGAGGAAGGCGGCCGCTTCGACGCCTGGATCAAGGAGCGTGGCGCCGAGGGCCTTCATCACATCTGCTATGAAGTCGAAAACATCGAGCAAGCGCTCGATCATGCCAAGTCGCAAGGTGCCCAGACGCGTATCTGCCAAGCTTGCGGTGTCCACGGCTCTCACCCCCATCCGGAAGGCTATGTGGCTTTCCTCGACAACGATGCCGGCGGCATCGAGATCGAGTTCATGCAGGTATACACCCCTGAAGAGCTTGAAAAATACAACGAATACAAGGGTATCTGAGCATGACCGAAGCTAGAACTGTAACCATCGGCACTGCGAGTGCCAAGCCCGGCGAGATCGTGCGCGGCACCATAGCTGTCACCGAACTGGCCGGGGGCTCGAAAGTTGAAATTCCGCTGGTTATCGTCAACGGCGTCAACCCCGGCCCGGTCTTCTGGGTGAACGGCGCCATCCATGGCGATGAGCCTGAGGGTCCAATGGCCTGTGCCATTGCTCTCCGGGAAGTTGATCCCAAGCAGCTTTCCGGCACATTGGTGATGGTTCCGGTCATCAATGTAATGGCTTTCGAGAATGCCAATCGCGGCAATCCGCTCGACACGTTCTCGTTCGACATGAACCGCATCTATCCGGGGCGTCCCGATGGTTACCTTTCCGAGCGCATTGCCTGGGCGCATTCGGAGTGGATGAGCAAGATCGCCGATTTCGAAATATCGATCCATTCGGGTGGGGCTCATTCATTCCTGGCAAAGGCGATCTTCGTCGACGAAACGCCCGCCTCGGTCGAACTCGCGAAAGCGATGGGCGAAGGCTGGGGATGCATTATGAGCAACTTCCTGCCCAAGGGTTCTCCGATGGCGCAGATGAAAGCCATCGGCAAGACCGGCATTACAGTTGAACTTGGCGGTCGATCTGCCACCTCGCCGGAACGCTTTGCCGAGGTATCGCGCGAACTCGCCAATTCGATCGTCAACATCCTGCGCCACTACAAGATGTATCCCGGCCAGGCGACCTACCCGAAGGACGCCACCAAGGGGCAGCAAGAGGCACTCCTTGCTCCTGCGTCAGGCATTTTCGTGGCCACGCCCGGAGTCGATTTCCTCAAGCCAATGAAGAAGGGGGATTCGATTGCCAAGATCGTCAACATCTTTGGTGACGAGCTCGCCGAATTGAAGGCACCTGCAGACGGCATGATTTTCGGCCTCCGCGCTTTGCCCAATGTCAACACCGGGGACTGGTGCTGCTTCTTCAACAAGGTTGAAGGCAAGCGGGACTGAGTGGGAAGCGAGAGGCGAGGTAGATGGACGCAATGCGTGATTACGTGGGATATGCCAACCATCCACCGCAAGTGCGATGGCCTGGAAGCGCTTCAGTCGCTGTCAATTTCGTAATCAACTACGAAGAGGGCTCGGAGTACTCTATCGACGATGGAGATGGTCGTTCAGAGACCTCTCTGATCGAGGTCAATGCCCCGCGTGTTCCGCTGGGTGAGCGCGACCTCGCCTCTGAAAGCATGTACGAATATGGCTCGCGGGTAGGCTTTTGGCGACTTTATCGGCTTTTCCGCGAGCGGAATCTGCCAGTCACGATCTTTGCGGCGGCGCTTGCCCTCGAGCGCAATCGGGAAGTTGCGGATGCGATTGCCTCAACTGATTGGGATATCGTTGCCCATGGCTATCGCTGGGTGGAGCACTATCGCCTAGATGAAGCAACAGAACGAGATCATATCTCCAAGGCATTCGAGACGATCGAGCGGGTCGTCGGTCGTCCTCCAGGCGGCTGGTACTGCCGTTACAGCCGCAGCATCCATACACGCCGACTTGTGGTCGAACATGGCGGCTACGGCTACGACAGCGATGCCTATAACGATGAGATACCTTACTGGACAAACGTTGCCGGCAAGCCTCATCTGGTGGTGCCCTATTCGCTCGTCACCAATGACGCCAAAATTCTTGCCGGCGGCGGCATGCAGAGCCCGACCGACTATGCGCAATTCCTGATCGAAAGTTTCGAAGTACTTCAGCGCGAAGGCCAGACGACGCCGCGCATGATGTCGGTGGGCCTGCATCCGCGGGTGATAGGCCACCCTGGCAGGTTTTCTGGTCTGGTGAAATTCATCGATCACATCTCCGGTCGCGACGGCGTGTGGATCGCTCGTCGTGCAGACATAGCTGAGCATTGGCGTCGGGTGATGCCCCCAAGGGAGGGTGAATGAGCCCGGTAATGCACGTTTCGCGCGTCATAGAGGTCGAGCCGGCCCCGTCGGACCACGTCTTCGAGCCTTTTGGTGCCATAGTTCGCCGTCCGGACGATTATGGCGAGCGCCGGTTCTATTCCGAATGGCTCGGTGGCGAAGGTTTGACGCCACTCTTTCATGTCAACAAACTTGCAGAGACCCGCCTACCGGCACAGATAGATCGGTTGGAACGCCATCCCCATGCGGCGCAATGCTTCATTCCGCTGAACGTGGAACGCTACCTCGTCACGGTGGCGCCGGCGCTTCGCGACGGCACGCCTGACCTCCTCAACATAAGGAGCTTCCTGTTCCCGCCCAGCCTGGGGGTGATTTACCGACGTGGTGTTTGGCATGCTCCGGCCAGCGCGCTCGGGCGGCCGGGAGCATTTGCTGTTCTGATGTGGCGTGGCCGGCAAGACGACGACGAGTTTCTCGACATCCCAACGGTTACCCTGGCCGTGGAAGGACAGAAAGCATGACCAGAACACCCAAGCTTTACGTTCCGGTCATCACTCCTTTCAACGCGGACCTGCAGGTAGATTGCAACCGTTTTGTCGCCAATAGCCAAGCGCTGCTAGACGACGGGGCAGACGGGCTGGCACCGTTCGGCACCACGAGCGAGGCCAACTCCATGTCAGTAGCAGAGCGCATGGAAATGCTCGATGCCCTGATAGACAGCGGCATCGACGCCGCGCGTCTCATACCTGGCACTGGCTGTGCGGCATTGCCTGACAGCATCGCTCTGACCCGCCATGCCGTATCCCGCGGTTGCCACGGAACGCTCACCTTGCCGCCTTTCTACTACAAAGGCGTATCTGAACAGGGGCTTTTGGACAGTTTCGCTGCCATCATCGACGGAGTAGCCGATCACAGGCTCAGGATCTATCTCTACCATATCCCTCAAATGTCGGGCGTACCGATCACCCCTACATTGATCGAAGCGCTGACAACCAAGTTTCCTGGAGTCTTCGTCGGCCTCAAGGATAGCTCCGGCAACTGGGAAAGCACCGAAGCCATCATCAAGGCATTCCCGGCACTTGAGGTATATTCCGCATCGGAAGCACTGATCCCCCAGAACGTTGTTGCCGGCGGCGCCGGCTGCATCAGTGCGTCGGCGAACATAAATACGCGAAATATCAAGGCGTTGATGGCTGCGCTTGGAACTGCGCATGAGGTTGCATTAGCTGCGGTCGTGACTGAAGTCCGCAAGATATTTGAAGGATTGCCGCTGATCCCTGCGATCAAGGCAGCAACCGCACGCCGTCATGGCGATGGCGCTTATGCCATCGTGCGGCCGCCTTTCGTGAAGCTGCCGGAAACTCACGCCGCCGCCATTGAGAGAGCGGTCGAACTGACCTTTGGAAAGGGGCGACTAGTATGAGTGTTGCTGAACCCGCGACCGACATTGCCCGCATCGAGAATGTGCCGTTGCGTGTCTCGGTCGCCGACATCCTTCGGCAGGCCATTGTCAATGGAACGATGAGACCGGGAACGCCCGTCGTCGAGATGGCTCTCGCCGAGCAACTCAATGTCTCCCGGGCACCGGTGCGCGAAGCCATCCAGATCCTCGAGGGTGACGGGCTCATAGAGAATGTGCCTTACAAGGGAAAGCGAGTGAAACCGCTGACGTTGAAGGAGGTGGAGGAACTCTACAGCCTACGCGAGCAGTTCGAGGTTTTCGCCATCCGCCGCATCATTGAACAAGGCGCGGATCCATCCGAGCTGAAGGTGCATAGCAGTGCCATGTTCGAGGCCGCGGAGGCGGGCGATGTGGTGACTTTGATGCTCGCCGACGAGGCGTTCCATCGCACGCTCATCCAGCTCGCCGATCACAGCCTGATGCTGACGATGTGGGAAACCCTCTATCTGAGAATTCGCCAAGTCATGGCCCTGCGAAACAGCGCCAACCGGGATCTGACACGCGTAGCGGCTAATCATCCCCCCATCATCGAGGCCATCGAACAGAGGAACCTATCACTCGCTGTCTCACTCATCGCCGAACACACGCGCTCAGTCTCACCGATCACGCCCGAAGAACTCGGAATCGAGGTGTAGTGATGCGGGTCCTCGTTACTGGCGCTGGCGGTTTTGTCGGAAGCTTCCTGGCGGAAGGGTTCATCGCTGCGGGGCATGCCGTCGTAGCGCTCGACCGCGCCTTCGATCTTCCCGTGCGTGCGCGGTTGTCGGGGGCAACCATCGTAGAGGCTACCATCAATGCTGAAACCCTTGGCCGGCTTGAACCAGTCGAACTGGTGGTACATGGGGCGGCAGTAACCACGGTCCCATCTGTATTAGGCCTTTCAGAAATCGAGCATATCAGGCTGCACTGCAACGCACTGCTTGATGTGCTTGCTTATGCCCGGGAGTGCGGAGCGCGGGACTTCGTTTCGCTTTCATCATCCGCCGTTTTCGACACGGTCGATGGCATCGATCTCCTGCTGGAAACGACGCCAGCAAACGCCACCAGCGCCTATTCGCTCGCCAAACGCGCCTGCGAGATACTCGTCGAGACCCTGGAGAATGACTCGATACGCGCGCTCTCCGTTCGTCTCGGCCCTGTCTATGGGCCCAGCGAACGCTCGCGACAATCTCGGCAGAACGTGTCTTTGGTCAGGCGCTGGGCGGATGCGGCTTCTGCGGGCGAGCCTATTGTCGTTGGTTCACCAGACTCTCGTCGAGACTGGACTTATGGGCCAGATTTGCCAGGTGCAATATTGGCGCTTCTTGCCCGGCAGCCGGCAGTGGCTGGCATTCTCCATTTGACAGCCGGCGAAGCAGTTTCGGACGCCGAACTCGGCGCGTACATGGCAACCCTTTGCGGAGTGAGCTGTCACATCCAACAGGAACGTGGCGCTGTCCGGCGTCTGCCGATGTCAAGTGAGCGCATTACCCCACGCGAGCTTTACGATTGGACACCTCTGGAGCTGGGCCTGACGAAAATTCTGGAGGAACAGCAATGAACTACCGGATCATTCTTGTTGGCCTGGGAGCCAGGGCACAGTTTTGGATGCGCGTCATCCATGACAATCCTGATTGCACGATAGTCGGCCTCATCGATCCGTCTGAAGATGCACGCAAGAGGGCGCTCGCTCAGTGGCCGGAAGCGCAAGCGTCCGCCGATCTCGACCTCATCGATCGTCTCGACGCGGATGCAATACTGCTCGCGACACCGCCCAGCGGCAGAGAGGCGCAGATGGAGGCGGCCTGCCGAGCGCGCCTGCCAATTCTCGCGGAAAAGCCGCTTGCCGATGATGTCGGCCTGGCGGCTCGATATGTTGCAATGGCCGAAGCCGCCGGCATACCACTGATGGTGGGGCTCAATTTCCGGTTTCTGCCCGTTACCCAAAAGACCCGCCAACTCTTCGCCACCAAAATGGGGGCTCCGGAGTTCGCCCGTTTCACTTATGAGCGCTGGCGCGACGGTTGGCAGCCGCGGTTCAACAAATACCCACTCACCATGGCGCAGCCCATGCTCTGGGAGCAGTCGATCCATCACTTCGATCTGCTTCGCTACGTCTATCAGTCCGAGCCAGTAAAGATCTTCGCCAAGACGTTCAATCCAAGTTGGTCCATGTATGCGGATGACGCCAACGTCAGCGCGATCATCGCCTTCGCCAACGGAATGATCGTCAACTACCAGGGGCTGTGGCAAGCAGGCTGGAAGGAGCCGAGCTTTACCTGGCGGCACGACTGCGAAAAGGGCGTTGTGATCCAAAACGATCAGTTCGGCGATCTGACCTATGCCCTGCATGACGATCCAGCGCCGATCAATGTGCCGCTGCCGCCATACGAGCAGTGGTACCATGATGCCGCTGCTCTGCTGACCGCCTTCGTCGCCATGCTGAAGGGCGAGGCGGAACTCGTATGCTCGGGGCGGGATCACCTCAACTCGTTGCGTATGGTTGAAGCCTGCATCATCTCGTCCCGGACCGGTGAAGCAGTCAATCCCGCAGAGCTTGAAAGCATTTCGGTGTCTGTGCCCGCGAGCCAGATGCAGGAAATCGGCAATGGGAACCGACAATGAGAAGGAGGATATGCGCAATCACGGCTATGCGGCCACAGAAGTGAAAAGCGTGACCGCATAGGATGGAAAAGAGATGGAGCCGAACCACTTTCTGACGTTTCGCTGCTCTTCGATCCGTTGAATTCAATCGCGATTTTGACGCGCGGATTGCTGCGCGTGGCTGTCGTCCTGGCAAGATTGTCAGGATGAATCGAAAAGGGGAACGACAATGATGACTAGCCTAAGAAGCCTGCTTCTGGTCAGCGTTGCGGTGGCTGCGGCCCCAAGCGTGACCATGGCGCAACCATCGGACGACACAATCGTCGTCGGCATAAGCGCCGACGCCAACACATTTGACCCGGCTGCAATCTCTAGCCGGGACAACTCCAATATCGCCAAGCATATTTTCGGCACACTTTACGAGGTCTCGGCTGACGGAAAGATCGTGCCCGATCTCGCTGAGAGCTATGTCGAGGCTGAGGATGGAAAATCCTACACCTATACATTGCGGCAAGGCCTGACTTGCGAGGATGGCGAGGCGTTGACAGCAGAGGATGCGGCTTACTCGTTCAACCGCGCGGCTGATCCGGCCAATGCTTTTACAGGCAATACGCCTGGCTTCGTCTACTCCTCCATTCAGTTCAAGAGCGCCGAAGCAATCAGCGAACGGGAGGTGAGGATCAATCTGGGCCAGAAAAACCCGGTATCCTTTGGACTGATCGCCGAAGTATTCATCCATTGCAAGGACAGCTACCAGAAGATGTCCTTGGACGAAGCGGCAACCAAACCCGTCGGCTCGGGGCCGTACAGGCTTGCCCAGTGGGATCGCGGTAGCCAAGTCGTGCTCGAGCGGGTCAAAAAAGACGAGGCAAATTTCCAGAATATGGTCTGGCGGATCATTCCGGAGGCCTCGACGCGTTCGGCGGAGCTTATTGCCGGCAATGTCGACGTCATTACCAATGTAGCTCCCGACCAACTTGACGCGATCAACAATTCAAGCAGCGCGAAGGTGAAGGCGGTGCAGGGTACGCGTCGCATTTATGTTGGGTTCAACCTTCGCAAGGATTTTGCGGAAGCGGGCAAGGGTGGTGCCGCCATCCAGGACCAGAAGGTCCGCGTTGCCTTGCAGTACGCCGTCGATGTTCCGGCGATTTGCAAGCAGTTGCTCAATTTTGAGTGCGAGCGCGCTACCAGCCTCGTGAACCCACCTAACGGCAACCCCAAGCTGAAGCCGTATCCCTACGATCCGAAAATGGCCGAAAAACTGCTTGACGAGGCGGGCTATCCTCGCGGGGCAGATGGCGTGCGCTTCAAGATCACGATGCAGGCGCCACGGGGTCGCTATCTGAACGACGCAAACGTCGCCTTGGCCGTCGGACAATATCTGACGGATATTGGCGTCGAAACGAATGTCGAACTGCTCGAATGGGCATCAGTGTATGTTCCACTCATCAGCAAGCACGATGCCGGCCCGATGTTTTTCTTGGGCACTGGCGGAGGGACCTGGAGTCCGCTCTATGACATGACTGATCTTTCGACGCCGGAAGCGGGAACCAACTACACGAGTTGGAGCAACCCAGACTGGTTTGCCGGTTGGAAGGAAATCTCAGCCGCTGCATCCGAGGAAGAGCGTCGCGTTGTCATCGATCGGATGCTCGAAGTGTTCTACAATGATCCGCCTTGGCTGCTGATGTATTTCCAGCCAGATTTCTACGGCGTCTCCGATCGCCTGGATTTCACTCCGCGGCGCGACGAGAAGGTTTATCTCTTTGACGCGAAGCTCAAATCCGCTGGATGAGTTGGCAGGCACTGTGCGGAGAGCCACTCTCCGCACAGTCGGCTGCGTCTGGTTATTACACCGCTCAAGGACAATGCAGTGATAAAACGGTTACAGGTCCTCTCGGGGGCTGCGCTTCTTGCATTCGCCAGCTCCTTTTCTTCCATTGCAGCTCCTGCCGACGACACGATCATCGTCGGGCTCAGTGCTGATGCCGCGACCTTTGATCCTGGCCAGATCTCAAGTCGCGACAACGCAAATATCGCCAAGCATATTTTTGCCACCCTGTTCACCGTCACCTATGACGGAGAGATAAGGCCTTATCTCGTGGACAAGACCGAACTTAGCGATGACGGACGGTCATACACCTTCAGCCTCAAGGATGGCCTGACTTGCGAAGATGGCGAGCCACTGACCGCAGAAGACGTCGCATACACATTCACCCGGGACGCGGACCCGGCCAATGGCTTCACCGGAAACGCGCCGGGCTTTGTCTTTACCACCCTCGGATTCCAGTCGGCTCAGGCATTGGATGAACGGCGCGTTCGCATCGATCTAAAAGCGCGTACCTCGCTAGCGCTGGGAATGTTGGCTCAGGTCTATATCCATTGCAAAGACAGCTATTCCAAAATGTCGCTGGAGGAAGCGTCTGCCCATCCCGTGGCATCTGGATCATACCGACTTGCCCAGTGGGACCGCGGCTCCCAGGTGGTGCTCGAGAAGATAAAGGACCCGGGTAACTTCAAGAAGATCGTCTTCCGCATTGTTCCCGAGGTCTCGACAAGGACAGCCGAGCTTGTGGCAGGCAATGTTGACATCATCACCAACGTGTCGCCGGACCAGATAGATGCCATCAACAGCTCACAAACGGCAGTAGTCAAAGGAGTGAGTGGTACGCGCCGAATGCTGGTAGGCTTCAATCTCGGCAAAGGTGTGGAAGGGTTGCCGGGATCAAAGGAAATACAGGATCCGAAGGTACGCTTTGCTCTGCAGTATGCGGTCGACGTGCCGGCGATCTGCAAGCAGCTTTTGGCAGCCACTTGCGAAAGACTGACCAGTCTTGTCAATCCGCCGAACGGCAATCTGGATCTCATGCCGATTCCGTATGATCCTGTGACTGCCGAGAAGCTTCTGGACAAGGCCGGCTATCCTCGCGGAACGGATGGCGTTCGTTTCCAGATACGGCTTCAGGGGCCGCGAGGACGGTATCTGAATGATGCAGCTGTCATCCAGGCAATTGGCCAGTATCTCACCGATATCGGGGTCCAGACCGACGTGGAACTGCTGGAATGGGCATCTGTCTACACGCCGATGCTTCGTACCAAGACCATGGGACCACTTTTCTTCCTTGGGCATGGCGGTGTCACCTGGAATCCGCTCTACGACATGAGCCTGTTCGCCACACCTGATGCTGCCACCAATCATTCCGATTGGACCGATCAGCGCTGGTTCGACGATTGGAAGGTGGCTCGCGACGCAAAGACACCGGAAGAGGCGCGCCCCGTCATCAATCGCATGCTGAAGCTTTTCTACGAGGAAGGCCCATGGCTGCAGCTCTATCTCCAGCCCGACTTCTACGGCGTCTCGAAACGAATCGTTTGGGAGCCGCGGCGCGACGAGGAAATAGAGTTGTTTGCAGCCACGCTCGCGCAGTGAAGAGGTTCACGATGCGCGACCAAAGTCGCGCATCGCAATCCCAGAACAAGGGCCGTACACCATGACCTTTATTGTCCGCCGCCTCTGGCAAAGTCTCATCGTCATTATCGGCGTGACACTTATTACGTTCCTCGCGTTGCAGATGAGCGGTGACCCGACTTATCTCTATGTAAGTGAACGTGCAACGCCGGAAGAAATCATACGCACGCGCCACGCCCTTGGCTTTGACCAGCCAATGCACATCCAATACCTCACTTTCCTTGTCAATCTGGCGCAGGGGGACTTCGGCAACTCGCTGTCTTACAAGCGCCCAGCGCTCGATGCCGTTCTCGAGGCCCTTCCAGCGACGCTGGAACTCACGATGTTCGCCATGATCCTGGCGGTGGTTGTCGCCATACCGCTGGGAGTAGTGGCAGCGCTGAATCGCGGTACTGCCGTCGACGGCTCCATCATGACCGTGGCCATGGCCGGTCAATCAATCCCCAGCTTCTGGCTGGGCATAATGATGATCATGTTTCTGGGTCTGCAGCTGCGCATACTGCCAATCTCCGGCCATGTTCCCTTCATCATGCCGCTGGTCCAAGGTGAGGTAGTCAAGGCATTCTCGCAGCTGCCCCAGGCTCTGTACTACCTGATCATGCCGGGTTTCGCCGTTGCGTTCTATTCGATCTCCCGCAATGCGCGGCTGGTACGATCGTCTATGCTCGAGGTTCTCAGCCAAGACTATGTCCGGACGGCTCGGGCCAAGGGCATAAGCGAGAGCGCCGTCATCGTCCGCCATGCCCTGCGCAATGCTTGGTTGCCTGTCGTCACCATGATCGGCCTCGAATTTGGCTTTATGCTCGGCGGCGTCGTGGTGGTGGAGATGGTGTTCTCATGGCCAGGCATCGGCCGATTGATTTTTAACGCCATCAACCAACGCGACATTCCAGTTGTGCAGGCAGCCGTGGTCATATTGGCGCTGGTGTTCATTTCCCTCAATCTCATTGTCGATCTGATCTACGCCAAGATCGACCCGCGCGTGAAGCTCTAGGAGCCGGACATGTCTGCAGAAGCTTCTTCAGGATCTGTCTCCACCCCCAACCAGCTAACATTGCGCCAGCGAGAATGGAGGCGTGCAAAGCGTTCTCTTGTTGCCGCCAAGTGGCCCTTGCTCGCTATCTTTATTCTGAGCTGTGTAGCCTTCGCGGCCTTCTTTGGACCCTGGATTTCACCGATGGATCCCAACCGCCAGAACATCATGATGCGGCTGGCGGACCCCTTCGCGCAGGGGCCGCAAGGGATGTATTTCCTAGGTACGGATGGACTTGGCAGAGACGTATTCTCCCGTCTGCTTTATGGCGCCCGCGTTTCCCTGCTGGTCGGCATCTGCGCCATCATGGTGGGTGGCACCATTGGCGTTGTGGCGGGACTGGTGTCAGGCTATTTCGGCGGCTGGGTCGACGACGTCATCATGCGCCTGGGCGATATCCAGCTCGCCTTCCCGTTTATCCTTCTTGCCATATTGTTCCTGGTAATTCTCGGGCCAGGCGTGATGAATATCATTATCGTGCTCGGAGTAGGCCAGTGGGTAACTTATGCGCGTATCGTCCGAGCCCAGACTCTCTCTCAGAGAGAGAAAGAATACGTCGAAGCTGCTCGAGCGCTTGGCGATCCAACGTTCCTGATCATCTTCCGCACCATCCTTCCCAATATCATAGCCCCACTTACCGTGATCGCTTCCTTCAACGTAGCATCAGTGATCCTATCCGAAGCATCGCTATCGTTCCTCGGTCTGGGCGTGCCGCCAAATGTTCCCACCTGGGGAGCGATGCTTGCCGAGAGCAGGGAGCAGCTGCTGGCAAACAAATGGTGGCTGGCATTTTTCCCAGGGTTTGCAATCGTCGTCACCGTGTTGAGTTTCAATATTCTGGGCGACTGGCTGCGAGACTTTCTTGACCCACGTCTCAAGACCATTTCGTGAAAACGGAGCGTATCTATGAAATTCGCCATCATCGGCGCCAGTTTTGCCAAGGCCGCCTATCTGCCTGCACTTCGCCACGTACCCGGCGCGGAAGTTGTCGCTCTAGCATCCAATCGTCTTGCGAGCGCACGAGCGGCGGCCGACGAGTTCGGAATAGCAGACGCTTATGCCGATTGGCGTGAGATGCTGGCTCGACACAGGCCAGACGCGGTACTAATCGCGACGCCAACAAACACCCATGCCGAGATGACGCTTGCCGCGCTGGATCATGGCGCGCATGTGCTTTGCGAAAAACCGACTGCGATGGATGCAGGAGAGGCCGAGGCAATGCTGGACAAAGCCGAGGCACTAGGGCGCCTGCATATGATTGATCACGAATTGCGCTTCAATCCTAACCGTATGCGCATTGCTGAGATGATCGCGAGCGGCGACCTCGGCGAGATTCGCCACGTCAACATCTCGAACATCGGGGCCAGCTGGGCCGATCCGGCAAGCCGCCCGATCGGCGATTGGTGGAGCTTGATTGACCAAGGTGGTGGACGGCTTGGAGCAAACGGCAGCCATCAGGTCGACATGCTGCGATGGTGGCTGGGCCCGGTGGTCTCTGTCATTGGGGAGGCGATCACAATGGTCCCTGATCGGATCGATAAGCGCACCGGGCAACGCTGGACGGCCACTGCCGATGACGTGTCTTATCTCACCTTGCGTATGCAAAGCGGCGCACGCGCCCAGGTTTTCATGAGCGGCGTCGCCGCTCACAACATCGGCAATGTTACCCAAGTCTTCGGTTCGAAGGGGACGGTTCTCCTTTCCAATGAGGATGAGCGTCTTTATTTCGCCAAAGCTGGCCAAGAGTTCAGCGACATCACGGTCGAAGACCCAAACTCTTCGCTGCCGGGGTTAAACAAAGGTGTATGGAATAGCTCGGTCGTCAGTGCTCTCAGGGAGTTTGCCGTAGCTATTTCGCAAGGTAGGTCCCTGAAACAAGGTGCGAACTTCTTTGACGGGCTCGCGAACCAACTGGTGCTGGACGCTGTTCGAGAATCGACGGCGACCCGCGCATGGGTGGACCTCCCAACGGAGCGCTGCAAGAGATGAGTGACATGAACGGGCAGCGCGTCATCGTAACTGGCGCAGCACAAGGACTGGGAGCGGCTATTGCGCGTAGTTTTGCGCGGCTCGGCGCCCGTGTTGTGCTTATGGATTACAATTCCGAGGGACTAGACCAAGTTAAGGACGAGTACGGTGGACGCTGCTTGGCGCTAACGGTGGACCTTGCAGATTCTGCAGCCACGGATGTGGCAATCGGGGAGGCTTTAGCCTGGCTGGGTAAAGTCGATACGCTCGTGCACAATGCCGCCATCCTCGACCCCAAGCCCATAGCGACGATGCGGCTTCCTGACTTCCGTCGAACAGTGGACGTCGGGCTTCAGGCAGGTTTTCAACTTGCTAGGGCTGTTTGGCCGGGTATGGCGGAAGCAGGCCAAGGTGTACTTATCTTCCTATCTTCGCGTTCCGGCATTGAGGGCTTTGTCGAAGAGACTGCCTATTGCGCAGCGAAGCATGGCCTGGAGGGACTTTCAAAGTCGTTGGCTTTGGAGGGAAAGCCTGTAGGGATCGCGTCAGTGACCGTCACACCGGGCATGTTTATGCGCACACCAATGTCTGAACGCACCTACGATGCGGAGGCTCGACGCAACTGGGTCGAGCCCGATGCGCTTGCTCCCGCCTTTGTCTACTTGGCGCAAGCTGGTCTCACCCATACCGGCGAGCGGCTAAGTGCATGGGATCTTGTCAGAAATGGTGATTCAACAACCAACGAAGTCTGAGCAATATCGCACTGCTCGTTTCGTCGCACGCAGGCCTCAATCATCCCCACCCTCCGCGCGGCGCAGATCCTTCTGTGTCACCCACGTTCGCCGAACACCCTTGGTTCGGCGGAAACGGGCAGGGCAGCACCTCGTGTTATGTGCGGCCAGTGCAGCGGCTGCCAGGTATGCAATCACCGGCCGTCCACCACCGTAGGTCGAAGGCCGTCCCAGCTGCGCTTTGGCGAGCAATATTTGCCTTGGCAGGCGGCAAACGATACCGCGCCCGTGCGTGATTGAAGGCGTAATTTATGGCCTTCTAGTAGTTACGCAGCTGAACGGATAGGTAGGTTACAGGGGCCGCTGCTGTCGGATTTGGACGAAATGGGCTTACCTTCACATTGCTTCACAATGTAGCGTTCCGACGACCTGGTATGCGCTTCGGCATCGGAAATCGGAACGTTGTACTTCATCTCTCTCTCGCAATTGATGCGCTCATGGAAGCGGCCATGGCGCCGACGGTCAGGAAGATCGCGACGCCACAGATGAGCAGTTCCCGAACGGAAGGCCTTGCCGTTGAGAGGCCTGTTGCGAGCGCCTCATCCAAACTTGATGTGGAAATGCAGTCTCGGGGCCCTGCCCCAAATGATTAATGCGAATTTCGCATCGGCGCTTGTTTATCAGTACTCTGATTGTCCTCAGCTGTTCCCGGATGTTCCGAAATTTCATTTCCTGCCGCCCGCCCTCGTAAGATCGGCGAAAACTAAATAGTGCAAGGATTTCAATCGTTAACAATATTGGTGCTGCTGCTTTTGATTGGCCCGGCCGCCCGGACAGGTCGGGCGACTGTAGAATTCCGCACTCCTTCCAAGACATGATTTGTGATGACTTCGCCCCATCCAAATGTTGGGGCTGTGAGGGGTGATGCGGAGTGCAATAGATGGTTCGACTCAAGGACGAGCATGCCACTACTATGATTATTTGCAGGCCCACAACTTCCATGCACCCAGGCGGCAATCTGTCGCTGCGACGCTGAACGAAAACGCGTGGTTCGAACCGACGCGTGGCCTACTGCAAGCGAGGCAGCGGGCTCTCCTTGGGGCAACACCGCGTCGAGTGGCGTGAGGTAGCCGACATGCCCCAACTTCGTTCCCATTCTCGCCTCATCCGCAAGCTGCAAGACGCACTCGGCCACGACCTTTGCGTTGCGCTCGACGATGGATCTGTCGTCGAGATTATGCTGAACCCCGACGGGCGGCTGTTCATCGAACGGATTGGCCACGGTACTTCGCCAGCCGGCCAGATGGATGCAGCCGCTGCCGAGGTCATTATCGGCAGCGTCGCACACGTACTGCACTCCGAGGCTGACGAGCGACACCCGATTATTTCCGGCGAATTGCCGATCGGAGGCCATCGTTTCGAAGGATTGCTGCCGCCTGTTGTCCCGGCCCCGACATTCACAATCCGCCGGCGCGCTTCCAGGCTGATCCGGCTTGCCGACTATGTCTCATGTAATCTCATGACCGAGAAGCAGGCATCCGTGATCCGCAACGCGATCACTTCGCGGCTGAACATCGTCATATCCGGCGGAACGGGTTCAGGCAAAACAACCCTGGCCAATGCTGTCATTGCCGAGATCGTCGAAACAGCGCCAAAGGACCGTTTGCTCATTCTCGAGGACACAACGGAGATACAATGCGCGGCCGAGAATGCGGTGGCGCTACATACCAGCGATATGGTCGACATGAGCCGTCTGCTCAAGAGCACGATGCGGCTGAGGCCAGACCGCATCATTGTCGGCGAGGTTCGTGACGGTGCGGCTCTGACGCTTCTGAAAGCCTGGAACACCGGCCATCCCGGCGGCGTGACCACGATCCACTCCAATACGGCAATGTCTGCGCTACGCCGCCTCGAACAGTTGACTGCGGAGGTCAGCCAGCAACCGATGCGAGAAGTGATCGGGGAGGCAGTAGACCTCGTCGTGTCGATCGAGCGAACGCCGAGAGGTCGACAGGTGCGCGATGTCATCCGCGTCGAGCGTTTCGCCGGCACTCAGTACCACACGGAAACCTACGCTCAGGTCGAGGAACAGCGCCATGTCGCATGACCGTCAGTCCATTCTTGTATGCGGCGCATTGGCGCTGTCGCTTTCATTGATACTGACCGATCCGGCGCTTGCCAGTTCGGGAGGAGGTCTGCCGTGGGAGGGCCCGCTGCAACGGATCCAGCAATCGATCACCGGGCCTGTCGCAGGCTTCATTGCACTTGCGGCCGTTGCCGTTGCAGGTGGCATGCTGATCTTTGGCGGAGAACTCAACGATTTCGCGCGCAGGCTCATGTATGTAGTGCTTGTTGCCGGCATTCTCCTTGGTGCAACTCAGATTGTTGCCTTGTTCGGCGCTACCGGCGCGGTTCTCGGTGATGGCGAGGCCTCTGCTGTCCATACCGAGACTGGGGAGGGGAGGAATGGCTGACGCCGGCTCCAATCTCCAGCGCAACCGCATCCATCGAGCGCTGTCACGCCCTAACCTACTGATGGGCGCAGACCGCGAACTGGTGCTCCTCGCCGGCCTTGCCGCGGTGATCCTGATCTTTGTGGTGTTGACCATTCATTCCGCTGTGCTTGGCATCGCAGTGTGGATCTTGGTGGTTGCGGCGCTTCGAATGATGGCCAAAGCCGACCCGATGATGCGGCACATCTACCTCAGGCACGTCTCTTATCGGTCGTACTACCGGCCTACCTCGACGCCTTGGCGCCGATACTGAGGACCATTGAACAATGGCCAAGCTGCGTTCTTTTCGCCATTCCGGACCGTCCTTTGCCGATCTTGTTCCCTATGCGGGACTGGTCGCCAATGGCGTCATCCTGCTCAAGGACGGGAGCTTGATGGCAGGCTGGTACTTCGCCGGTCCGGATTCGGAGAGCTCTACTGATACAGAGCGCAACGAGATTTCACGCCAGATCAATGCGATCCTTTCGCGCCTCGGCTCGGGCTGGATGATCCAGGTCGAGGCGGTACGCGTACCGACCGTTGCCTATCCCGCAGTTACAGAATGCCATTTCCCCGATCCCGTTACGCGCGCCATCGACGACGAACGACGCGCGCATTTCGAGCGGGAGAAAGGGCATTTTGAGAGCCGGCATGCGCTGATCCTGACCTATCGTCCGCCGGCGCGGCAACGTTCAGGCCTCACCCGCTACCTCTATTCGGACCCAGGGAGCCGAGCTGCAACCTATGCCGACACAGTGCTGCAGACGTTTGAGACTGCAATACGCGAAGTCGAGCAGTATCTCGCCAACGTCTTGTCGATCAAACGGATGGTTACCCGACCGGTCGAGGAGCGAGGCGGCTTTGTGACCGCTCGCTATGACGAAATGTTCCAGTTCATCCGCTTCTGCGTCACCGGAGAGAACCATCCGGTGCGCCTGCCTGACATCCCGATGTATCTCGACTGGTTGGTGACGGCTGAGCTTCAGCATGGGCTGACACCGGTCGTCGAAAACCGCTTTCTTGGGGTGGTTGCAATCGACGGATTGCCAGCAGAAAGCTGGCCCGGAATACTCAACTGCCTCGACCTGATGCCGCTTACCTATCGCTGGTCGTCGCGCTTCATGTTCCTCGATGACCAGGAAGCTCGCCAGAAGCTCGAGCGCACCCGCAAGAAGTGGCAGCAGAAAGTCCGGCCGTTTTTCGATCAGCTTTTCCAGACGCAGTCCCGTGCGATCGACCAGGACGCCATGACCATGGTGGCAGAGACGGAGGATGCGATCGCGCAAGCTTCATCGCAGCTTGTCGCCTACGGCTACTACACCCCAGTGATAGTCCTGTTTGACGAAAGCAGCACCCGCCTTCGGGAGAATTGCGAGGCAATTCGGCGCATGGTCCAGGCTGAGGGTTTCGGCGCGAGGATCGAGACGCTCAACGCAACCGAGGCATTCCTTGGCTCGTTGCCTGGCAACTGGTACGCCAATGTCCGCGAGCCGCTGATCAACACGCGTAATCTTGCCGATCTCATCCCTCTGAACTCGATCTGGTCCGGAAACCCTGTTGCGCCATGCCCATTTTTTCCTCCGGCCTCGCCGCCACTGATCCAGGTTGCGTCGGGCTCGACACCTTTCCGACTGAACCTGCATGTCGACGACGTCGGCCACACGCTGGTCTTCGGGCCAACGGGGTCGGGCAAGTCGACACTCCTTGCCCTGATCGTCGCTCAGTTTCGACGCTACCCAGATGCCCAGATCTTCGTCTTCGACAAGGGCCGGTCGATGCTGCCGCTGACACTGGCGGCCGGCGGCGATCATTACGAGATCGGGGCAGACAGGGACGTTTCACCGGGAGGTGAAGTCAACTCCGGTAATGGGCTCGCTTTCTGCCCGCTCTCGGATCTTTCCACCGATGCTGACAAGGCCTTCGCGTCCGAATGGATCGAGATGCTGGTGGCCCTACAGGGTGTTTCCATCAAGCCGGATCACCGCAACGCGATCTCGCGGCAGGTCACACTTTTGGGGGAAGCCCGCGGCCGCTCGCTGTCGGACTTCGTTTCTGGCGTCCAGATGCGCGAGATCAAGGAAGCACTTCATCACTACACCGTCGACGGACCGATGGGGCAACTGCTCGATGCCGAGAGCGACGGGCTGTCGCTTGGATCTTTCCAGACCTTCGAGATCGAGCAACTGATGAACATGGGCGAGCGCAACCTCGTCCCAGTCCTGGCCTACCTCTTCCGCAGGATCGAGAAACGCCTGAGTGGCGCGCCAAGTCTGATCGTCCTCGACGAGGCATGGCTGATGCTGGGTCACCCTACGTTTCGCAACAAGATCAGGGAATGGCTGAAGGTGTTGCGCAAAGCCAACTGCGCCGTGGCGCTCGCGACCCAGTCGATTTCCGATGCGGAGCGCTCAGGCATCGTCGATGTGCTCAAGGAATCCTGCCCGACCAAGATCTGTCTGCCCAATGGGGCGGCACGCGAGCCAGGCACTCGCGAATTCTATGAGCGAATTGGCTTCAACGAGCGCCAGATCGAGATCGTGGCCGCTGCTATCCCCAAGCGCGAATACTACGTCGCTTCACCTGAAGGCAGACGGCTGTTCGACATGTCGCTCGGACCAGTTGCCCTGTCCTTCGTCGGCGCATCTGGCAAAGACGATCTCAAACGCATCCTGGCACTCAAGCGAAAACACGGCCTGGAATGGCCGACCCATTGGCTTGAACAGAGAGGAGTTGGTCATGCCGCATCACGGCTTCCATCCACATAGGTTGCGGGCTGCCAGTGCCGCGGTCATGTTCATTTTCACGACAATCACGCCGGGGACCGGCCATGCCGGCGGCGTGACTGGCCAGGCAACCGAATGGACGCAGCTCCTCAACAACGCCGAGTTGATCTCGCTGGTCGGCAAGTCTGCTGAACAGGTCAACAACCAGGTCAAACAGATCACGCAGCTGGCTGAGCAGATTCAAAACCAGCTGAACATCTACAACAACCTGCTGCAGAACACCGCCCGGCTGCCCGATCACGTCTGGGGACAGGTCGAAGGCGACCTCAAGAAGCTGCAAGCGGTTGTCGGGCAGGGGCAGGGCGTCGCATTCTCGATGGGCAACGTCGATGACGTGCTCAAGCAACGCTTTCAGAGCTTCGCCGATTTCAAGACAGGCCTTGCCGAGGGCCAGACCTTTTCCGGCAATTACCAGAGCTGGTCGGCCACAAACCGCGACACGATTGCCGGCACGCTCAGGGCGGCGGGGCTGACGGCAGATCAATTCACCTCGGAGGAATCAACCATGAACTCGTTGCGTTCGATGTCGGAGACCGCCGACGGTCAAATGAAGGCGCTTCAGGTCGGTCATCAGATAGCGGCTCAGCAAGTTGCGCAGTTCCAGAAGTTGCGCGGGTTGGTCTCGCAACAGATGACGATGATGGGAACGTGGTTCCAATCCAGACAAGCAGACAAGGATTTGGCGCAAGCGCGTCGAGAAAGCTTCTTCAGCTCTACGTTACCCAGTGTGCGGGGCGGCCAAATGATGGAGCCGCGCTGGTGAGTTCCGCAACGGTCACGGCAATTGCGATCGGGATCGCCATCGGCCTCTGCGCGTGCAGCGCCATCTGGATGCTGCGGAAATCCGCGCCGACGGATGCAGCGCCTGCATCCGTGTCGGAAACCGGGCGCCGAGAACATGCGGAAAAGTTCTTCGGCGGCGATCCGGAACGGACGCCGCGAGGCGGCCAGGAGATGCGGCCAAGATGGTAACTGCCAGACAATTCGCCAGCTGCCATCTCGCATGCGCAGTGATCGGTACAATTCTGCTTGCCAGCACGCCCGTACTCGCCCAGCAGGGCTCGGTGCTGACGACGCTGGAGAACCAGGTCGTTACGGCCGCGCGCGGTTGGCAATCGACTGTGATGAACGCAGCCCGCTCATTGTTCTGGATCCTCGCCGGAATTGAAGTTGCGATCGCAGCAGTCTGGCTTGCCATAAACACCGCATCGCTCGACAGCTGGTTTGCCGAGCTGGTGCGCAGGATCATGTTCATCGGGCTCTTCGCATTCATCCTTGACCAAGGTCCGAGTTTCGCCAAGGCGATCGTCGACAGCCTGTTCCAGATCGGCGCCAGCGGTGGATCGGCATCTCCCGCCAACATCTTCGACGCCGGCATCCGCGTCGCCTCGAAAATGTCCCAGCAGGCAAAGTTCGGCCTGTTCGAAGACAACGCGCTGGCGATAGCCGCCGTCTTCGCCATGGTCGTGGTGGTCGTCTGTTTCAGCCTGGTCGCGGCGATCTTCGTTGCGGTCCTGGTCGAGATGTATGTCGGCCTTCTCGCCGGCATGATCATGCTCGGCCTCGGGGGATCGTCCTTCACCAAGGATTTTGCCGTTCGTTACCTGATCTACGCCTTTTCCGTTGGCATGAAGCTCATGGCGCTGGTGATGATCGCGCGGATCGGCTCGGAAGTGCTGATTGGACTGGCGGAAGCGCCAACGGCCAACTCCGAGAAATTCGTCACCACGCTCGCCATCGCCGGCATAGCCGTCGTCGTATTCATCATTGCCATGTATGTGCCGGCGATCCTCCAAGGGGTTGTGCAGGGAGCCTCTGTATCCGGCGGCATGGAGGCAATACGCCACGGCGGCCAGGCGGCGACCTTCGCGGCTGGTGGCGCCTTCCTTGGTGCAAGTGCCGCCACCAACGGCGCGTCCACAGCAAGTGCTGCCCGGGCGGCAGGCGCCTCCATGGCAGCCGCAGCCTTTCGCGGAATGGTTTCCGGCATTGGCAGTGCCGGATGGGCGGCTGGATCAGCCGCCAAGGACAAGGCGATCGCGTCACCAGGAGCCCATGCCGGCTCGCTGCTTGGGCTCGCCAATGCCAAGCTCGACCAGAGCAGGCCCTCGGGCAAAGCGGCACCCGCTCCGCTGCCTGCCAACGAAAACAAGTAATCGGAGATGAGCCTGCCATGGCCGAGCGCAACCCACCAGAAAACCCTTATCTCGCCGCCCGCCAGGAATGGAACGAGCGCTATGGCTCTTATGTAAAAGCGGCGGCCGGCTGGCGTGTGGTCGGCGTCACCGGGATGGCTATGGCGGTGATCAGCTTCTCCTATGCCCTGTTTCAGAGCACCCAGGTCAAGCTCGTCCCCTACATTGTCGAAGTCGACAAGCTTGGCTCGGCGGCTCATGCGGGGTTCCCCCAGCAAATTGAGTATGCCGACGCGCGCGTTGTGCGTGCGACCCTTGGCAGCTTTGTTTCCAACTTTCGAAGTGTGAGCCCGGATGCGGTCGTGCAAAAGCAATACATTGACCGCACCTATGCCCTTTTGCGGACGTCAGACCCCGCGACCGAAAAGGTCAATGCGTGGTTCCGGTCGAATTCGCCGTTCGACAGGGCCAAGACTGCCACCGTCGCCATCGAGGTCAACAACATCGTGGCGCTCTCGGCGCAATCGTTCCAGATCGACTGGACCGAGTTTGAGCGCGATCGCAGGGGCAAGGAAACTGGCCTTCGCCGGTTCCGCGGCATCGCCACCGTGACGCTCACCGCGCCACAGGACGAGAGCGTCATCCGGCTCAACCCCATTGGTCTCTATCTCCGCGACTTCGACTGGACCGCGCAGCTGTGAAAGGCATGGCCCCGATGAATACGACCACCTCCAGCATTACTGCGCGCGCCATCGCCGTCGCGCTTGCCGCCACGTTCGCTGCGGCTCCGATCTTCTCATTGCGAGCCCGTGCCGAAGGCATGAGTGCCAACGAGCAAAAAGGCACCGGAATTTCCGGGCAGTGGCGTGGGAAAAGGGGTCTCGTCACCAAGGGCACCGATGGCAAGGTGATTTTTCTCTTTGGCGAGATCCAGCCGTCGGTCGTCTGCTCGCCCTTGCAGGTCTGCGATATCGAGCTTCAGCCTGGAGAGGCAGTACGCGACGTGCTGGTCGGCGATACTGTCCGCTGGAAGATTGAACCTGCGACCTCCGGTGCGATCGGGGGACAGGCGATCCATCTGATCGTCAAGCCATCCGAGCCCGATCTTGTCACCTCAATGGTGGTGACAACCTCACGGCGCACCTACCATATCCAGCTCAAATCGCATCATAGCCAATACATGGCGCGTGTCGGCTTCGAGTATCCGGAAGATGTCACCTCGAAGCTGACTGACATGAACGCGCGGCTCGAGGCGAGCATCATTCCAGGTGCGGGCGTTCCAGCCGAGCGGCTGAACTTTGGCTACACGGTCTCCGGTAATGCGCGCTGGCGGCCGACACGTGTATATTCCGATGGAACCAAGACCTACATCCAGTTTCCGCGATCAATCTCCGGGCAAGACGCTCCCGTGCTGTTCGTCGTCTCTGGAGGCGAGAACCGCGTCGTCAATTATCGGATGAAAGGCGATATGATGGTGGTCGACTATCACCTCGAACGCGCCGTTCTCATCTCAGGCGTGGGCTGGAGGCAGGACAAGATCACCATAAGGCGAGGACGCTAAGATGCGCCACGTCCTGGCTGTTCTGTCGCTATGGTCTGCTGTTGCCGGTTGCCAAGCCCCTACAACCGATCGGCTTGTCGCCAGTTCGGCACCGCCCGAAATTTCTGGGTCCGCCGCCAGCGCTATTGCGGGCGACATGGTTACGAAACTTGCCGAACAGATAGGGCCCGGAAACAACACCATCATATTGAAACCCGATAGCTCACCGTTCGGTCAGGCACTCGAGATCGCGCTGAAAAGCTGGGGTTATGCGGTCGCCACCGATCAGAAGACGGAGGGCAAGACGATCCCGCTCGCCTATGTCATGGACATCTATGAAGGCCAGGTCCTGGTACGCATGTCGACAACTAACGTCGAACTCGGACGTGCCTACGAGACAACAATGTCAGGCGCGTCCCCGGCGAGTCCGCTCTCTGTCATGCGTCGTGGATAGGGGAGGGACAAGCATGGTGCAATCCTTAAAACTCGGCGGTACGCCAAACCAGGAGAACGGCTCCGGCATTCAGCGCCTCAACAGGTTGCCGGTGGTTGCCGCAGTCGTACTCGTCCTGCTCTTCTTCGCCGTCATCATCTTTGGATTGACGTCGCGTGGCCTGCTCTTTCGCAGCGACGATGGCATCGACGCTGCCTCGAACAACCCGGCATCGACATATGCCGAGCAGCTGAAGCGCGGAGTGTCGGATGGCATTATTGGAGACCCCGCCGAGGTGAACACGCCCCCACCGGCGCCACCAGTGCCGGCTCAAGTAGCAGCGCAGGTGGCCGAGAACCCTTTCGAAACAAGGCACGATCGCCAAGATCAATCGCCTGAGCAGGGTGAACCCGAGAAAGCCTGGAAGGCCCGTTTAGAACGTGAACAGCGAGAGCAGTACATTCGTGAACGCCATCGCCAGAAAATGGCTCGCCTGCAGGCCAGTGATGCTGCCTACGACTCGCCTCTCGCAGTCAGCCTGAACAATCTCGAAGCACCCGATGCAAACGAAAAACAGAACCCCGGAAACGCATCGGCAATATCAGCCAGACCTGCTGCGGCCGGCGATCTCTATGCTGCAGCCATTCAGGCAGGTATCGGCGGCCAGAACCTCGATCCGAATGGCCAGCGTGCCAAGACTGATTTCTTCAATGCTGACATGAGAGATCTCGGCTACCTGCCGAACAGGCTGGTTCATCAGCAATCTGTCTATGAGCTGAAACGCGGCTCGGTGATACCCGCAACGTTGATCACCGGGATCAATTCCGACCTGCCGGGCCGCATCACCGCCCAGGTCAGCCAAAACGTCTATGACAGCGCCACCGGCCACCGTCTGCTCGTTCCACAAGGCACGAAGCTATTTGGCCGCTATGACAGCAATGTTTCATTCGGCCAGTCGCGCGTGCTCGCAGTCTGGACCGACGTCATCTTTCCGAACGGGGCAACATTGCAGATCGGCGGCATGGCAGGCACGGATGCGCAAGGCAATGGTGGATTCAAGGACAAGGTCGACAACCACTATTTCAAGACATTCGGCTCAGCGATCCTGCTCGCAATCATCGGCACTGGCATCGACATGGCAGTTCCGCAATCATCTACAAGCTCAAACCAGAACAATGCATCAGATGCAGCGCGCCGGAATTTCGCCGAGACCTTTGGGCGGCTGGCAGAGCGCACCATCAGCAAGAACCTCGACGTGCAGCCGACCCTCGAAATCCGACCGGGTTACAAGTTCAACATCCTTGTTGACCAGGACATAGTCTTTCCTGGGGCCTATCGAGGCTGAGATCCGCGGCCGCAAATCAAAAGTGGCTGTCCTTGCAAATTCCCATTTGGAAGAGAGCTAAGCCCGCCCTATGCGCCTCAGGCCATCACTTCTCCCAGCACATCCCATGGTATGGGCCAAATATTCGGGACGATCATCAATCCTCAAATTGTGCGATTGCATAGCTTTTTCTATCCGGTACCTCGGTTGTTGCTGAAAGTCGTTACCCGCGCAACGCAACAATCTCTGATCCCGGAGAATTCATTTGGACGGACAGATCACGGCGCTTATCGATGCGCTTGACATTTCGAAGGATCAGCGATCGATCCGCGGAGCGTTAAAGTCATTCTCGCTTGCATGCGGCTACGAACGCTTTGCCTACTTCGAGATAACGTCAAAGGAGATTTCAACGATCAACAGCTATCCGCTTGAGTGGCAGCATGACTATCTGCGGAACCAGTTTGCACGTATCGATCCAGTCGTAACGACCGCCAAGCGCCTTATGCAAATGTTCACCTGGTCCGTCCAGGACTGGCCAAGTCGCTGTCTGACGACCGAGGAAAAGCGGTTTCGTTCCATGGCCAAGGAGTACGGACTATGCTCAGGATTGTCTATTCCGGTGCTTGGCAGCTACGGCAGCATCCTGATGCTGTCACTCACCTCTGCGAGGCAGAAAAGCCTGCTTCCCACGTCTGCCAATGTAGCGCGCGCGGAACAGGCAGTTCTGTACGTTCACCATCGGCTTCGAGCCATCAGCGACAGCGATCTCATGAGTTGCTCGCTGACCCTTACATCTCAAGAGGCGGTATGCTTGAAGTGGGCAGCGAAGGGTAAGTACATGCGAGAAATCTCGATAATCACAAACCTTCAATACCGAACAGTTCAGTTTTATCTCGACAATGCCCGCAAGAAACTTGATGCGGCCAATTTGGTACAGGCCGTTTCGATCGCGAAAGATAAGGGAATTATCTGACGATATGCACGCTGCGTCGGCATATACGGGCCTGATTTACGTAATTCATTACCCACGCAGTGAACCAGAAAATTTGGAAGGCAGAAACTGAACTGACGGTCCTGGCCATCGCATCAGGCTTAGTGAGGTTGCATTTGCATTCACTAGCTCAAGGACATTCTTCCTGACGTGTTGACTCTATTTGCCACTCGTTCGAGTAATGCGCTGTCAAACGAGGGCGGTACAAATGGCTGACGAGAACAATACACCGGCTGCGGCCGGCGAACCCACTGAGGGAACTGCTGCTGCAAAGCAGAAGACACCGAGGCGCAAGAAAACTGCGGCCGCGACCATTCATGCTGCACCGAAAGCAGCACCAGCAAAAACGCAGAGCACCAAACGCAAGATATACAGCGGAAGTGAGAAAGCCGATCTACTCAAGGCAATCAGCGCACAAATCGCTGAAGGCAAGGGCCCGCTGCGAGAGGTAGTCAAGGGCGCAGGAATCTCAATGCAGACCTACTATCTGTGGCAGCGCCATGAAAAGCCTGTCGCCAAGAAAAATGGGAAACCCGCTGCTTCAAAGGTTGCAAAGGCTTCTTCAGGCGGCCACGAGCTGGCCGAGTTGGTTCAGCTCGAAGCGGAGAACCAGCGGCTTCGTTTACTTCTGGCCGAAAAGTTGCGGGCGGAAAATCTCGAGTTGCGCAAAAGGCTTGGAATGAACTAGAGCGTTCGCGACTAGCTTATTGAGTTGCGACGTCTTTTGACGACGCGCAGCAACTTTGGTGAGTGGCACTGCCATTTACGCTGTCCGTTGCCGCGGACAGCCGCCTGCTGTATGTCCAAATCAGGTGGCAAGGCGCTGACGAGCGGTTGCCACTTTGGAAAGTTACCTGGAATTGATCATGAAGACGCCACAGCGGAAATTCGTTGTCGAGTTCAAATCGCCTCGGCGCCGGACAAAGGCACAGACAAACTCGATTTGGGACGACACTGATCTGAAGGCGTTGACCAGGGAAGTCGAAGATCTGCACCCCAATCTGGCTCTTCCGGGCCACGAGCCCGATACCGTCATCGCAGGTGCAGTGACGTTACCCGAAGCGTTCGAGGCTGCAGACGAAGCAGACGCTGCCGCTGACGTTGTTCAAACTACCAGCACAGCAACTGGTATTTTGGCGACTGACGGGTTGCCCGACGCTGATACCGAACATCCCGAGGCTGCATCGTTGGCGGCAGTGCAAGAAAATGTACGCTCAACGAAACCTCGTTTGAAATCGCAGGGTCCTGCTAAAAGGCGTGTCGAACGCAGCCAACGGTCGAAGCGAGCCAGCGATTATCAGAGCGCAAAAACCACGCCTGTCGCAGGATCAGTTTCGTCGGATGAACTTGCAGCTCTTGAGGTAGAGAACAAGCGCCTGAAACAATTACTGGCCGAGCACCTTCGATTCCAGAACGTACAACTCACGCAGATGCTGTCACGGTTTGGTCCCAACTAAGCTCTGCCCATGAGCCTTATATGACCGTTGCGGCGCCGCTGGTCGCGAAATAAAAACTGCTGGTTTGCAGCGGGAAAAGTCTGCCGGAAATCAGTTGAAATACGCCTGATTTAGCCGCTGTATGAGTCGTCACGGCGATGGATCTTGCCCCCATCATAGTGACGAAGACCTCCGCTTTTGGCCGCCATCGCATAGTCGTCTATTCTGAAAGTCCGGCAATCGCCAAATGTGGCGAGTGACGTGTACGCTTTCCTCGATCAAATTCTTCATCCAGCTCGATGTTGCGATGGAGAAGAGTGATGACAGGGCTCGCGAAATCGTATCCCGACCCGATTCAGCCAAATGTTGTCCAACACGACGGAAAGGGTCGGGCCTGTGCACATCACGGCGAACTGATTCAGGGCGTATTCCAGGATGAAACGGGACGGCTGCACCGCGGACTGGTCACGCTTCCACTGCGCAACATGGGCTCTCACGCAATCTTTCAGAGAGCTGACCGGCAAGGGGTCAGCGTGGTTCCGCCGGAAAAGACCAAGGCGGCAAAGGCAGCGCTCCTCACTCTGAGGCATTTGGACCGCCAAAATCAGGGCGGCCTTCTCACGGTGGAAGGCACAATTCCTGTAGGCCATGGATATGGCTCCTCCACGGCCGATGTCGTTGCATCGATACGCGCTGTCGCCGATGCATTTACGACGATGCTTCGACCTTCGGTTGTCTCACGTTTGGCGGTCGAAGCCGAGATAGCAAGCGACGCCATAGCCTATGAGGACCAGGCTGTTCTGTTTGCCCAGCGCGAAGGCACGGTGATCGAGCATTTCGGTGACGCCTTGCCGCCGCTCTGGGTCATAGGCTTCAAGGCAAATGGCGGGCAACCGGTCGATACGCTCGTTTTGCCTCCTGCTCGCTATTCAGGCGAAGAGATCCAGACTTTTGCAATGTTGAGAGGGTTGGCAGCCCGCGCAATAAGGCATCAGGACCCATATCTGTTGGGTCAGGCAGCCAGCCTCAGTGCAAAGATCAGTCAACGTCATCTCGCCAAGGACCAATTCGAAACTGCCATTGGCATTGCGAACGCGTATCGGGCCTGCGGAGTGCAAGTCGCCCATAGCGGATCTCTGATCGGTATTCTCTTGGACGCTACGGCATACGGCCTGGCCGACGCTAGCCGCAACATTGCAGAAGCAGCCGTCGCAGTCGGTTTCAGAGACGTTTCAGTGCAGCCGATCTACCCGAGAGGAGGGGCAGATGAGCATTGACGCAGACTATTTCAGGGCGCTCGAGACGCCCCGAATGGCCCGGTTGGCCGACAACCTTGTCGGGGCAGCCTTTCCGTTGATGAAACTGATGCCAGCCCGTTTCATCCTCGACCGGGCTGAAGCAGCAGGCGAGCTCAAAAGCGGAGCGCATGTAGTCGAAACAACATCGGGCACATTTGGCATGGCGGTGGCGCTTCTCACCGCAGCCCGCGGCTATCGACTGACATTGGTCACCGCCTCAAGCCTGATGGACCCTAAGTACCAGGCGCGACTTCAGCGCCTTGGTTCTGAAGTCATCGCCCTCGACGATCCCCGAGGCGATGGCAATCAGACCGGTCGGCTCGAAAGTCTGAACACCATACTGCGAAAGGAGACGGACGCCTTCTGGACCCGCCAGTATGACAGCGACGGGAACTGGCTCGCATACGCGCGTCTAGCCGATCTTTTTGTGCGCGCAATGGGCCAGATAGACTGCCTTGTCGGATGCATCGGTACCGGAGGGTCACTTTGCGGAACCGGCACGTTCTTGCGATCTGTGTTTCCGGATCTCAAGATCATTGGCGTCGACACGCATCGCAGCATCCTGTTTGGACAGCCGCTCGGAAAACGCGTTCTCAGGGGCCTGGGAAACAGCGTTCTTCCCAGGAATGTTCGCCACGAGCTCATAGACGAGATTCACTGGGTTGGGGCTTACCCGGCATTTCATGCTGCCCACCGTCTGTTTCGACAGCATGGAATGTTCATGGGCCCAACCAGCGGTGCCGCAGCCCTTGTCGGTCAGTGGGTGAGCAAAACCTCTCCCGATGCGCGGGTCGCCGTGATCTTGCCGGATGAAGGCCATCGGCATGCAGACACAGTTTACAGCGACA
Source organism: Hoeflea sp. 108 (assembly GCF_000372965.1). Taxonomy (NCBI): domain Bacteria; kingdom Pseudomonadati; phylum Pseudomonadota; class Alphaproteobacteria; order Hyphomicrobiales; family Rhizobiaceae; genus Hoeflea; species Hoeflea sp. 108. The sequence continues at coordinate 222,757 of NZ_KB890026.1, forward strand.
TTTGGCTCGCCACCTTGCCTGGTTGGAGGACCCCAGCATCCAGCGCGCCCACAAGAATCTCCAGGATCGAACCCAGACCAGAGACTGCGTGGACACGTTTTGACTGGGGGCGGCGCAGCCTTGATGACGTGTTGCGCCTCCAGCAGACCGACGGCTGACAATGTGCGGGGCCCCGGCAGCTCAAGGCAATTACCCTCAGGCCATTCCGTGGCCCTTCAGGAACCAGTTCCAGGCATCCTCAGTTGTGTTGAATGCGCCATAGTCTGCCCCAGGGTCGGTCGACCGATCGAGATCCTTGAGGCCGCCAGCAGTAACGACTGCAACGACGCTATCGGTTGCGGCAATTATCCTGCGATCAGTCAGGGCCCTTATCGCCATGAGAGGGGTAACGGACGCCAGTTCTGCAAAAATTCCTTCGCTCCTGGCGAGGCGTGACTGCATGTCGACCAGGCCATCGTTGGATACCTGAACCGCATGGCCTGACGATTCTCGAAGTGCCCGGAGCGCCTGATAGGTACTACGCGACGTGCCGATCGAAACGGCGATTGAGGCGAAACTGGCTTCCTGTTCCGCAACCTGATCCGTCCCTTCGGCGAGTGCGGCCGTCAGGGAACCGTGGACCTCCGCTGCCACCATTTTCGGGAGGCAGTCTATGAGACCGGCGTGGAAAAGTTCCTTGAACCCGGCCCACACGCCAGAGAGTGCGTCGCCATAGCAGACCGGCATGACACACCAGTCTGGAACATTGCCTGATCTCTGTTCGACAATCTCGTATGCGATCGTCTTATAGCCCTCGATGGCAAGTGGATGACTACCCACCACAGGTGCGCTGAAAGGAGAGGTAACAAACCAGCCAAACCGGTCCTGCGCTTCGGCAAGGATCTTCCACCTGTCAACCTTGTTGGCCAGCGTAAGGACAATGGCCCCATGCTTCCTGATCTGGGACAGCATCGGACCGGCAGTGCCCGCAAACGTCGCCACGACACAGTCCATGTCCGCTTTTGCGGCGTAGGCTGCAAGAGAAGCGCCTGCATTGCCCGATGATGCCGTGGCAACTACCTTCGCGCCCTGCGCCCGCGCAATCGAGACCGCTACCGTCGAGAACCTATCCTTGTACGACCAAGTCGGATTACGGCTCTCATCCTTTATGGCAAAGTTGGGCACGCCCAATGATGAACCTATCCGGGAACAAGGGGTCAGAGGTGTCTGGCCTTCACCCAGGCTAACGATGTCCTTGGATGCACAAGGTAGCCTTTGGATATATTTCCACAACGACGAACCACCGGCTTCCTCCCCTGAAAAGGCCCGGCCGACGTCTGACTGCTCACCATATATCGGCGCCAGGTTGGCAGGTGCGACCGGCGCACAAAGCGGACAACCCCTCGAGTCAATCGCCAGTGTTGCGGGATAACGCGCGTCGCACCTTATGCAGGCATAGCCCGTTACGCTTGTCACGAACGAGCCTCCGGGAAAGACTTGGCGCTGCTGGTGGCTCCCCACACCAGGGCCAGTGGAGTAAACCGGATAGCCGTTCTGTTCGATTTCTCCAAACGCACTTCAGAATTGATAAGCTTGACCATCAAATTCTGAGAAAACTGCTTCATCTCAACTCTCACCATAGCGAGTTCATGCCACTCGACTTCAATCAGGCATGTCGGTTGAAGTCAATCAAAATGACTCCTAAAGTGTGCCATCCTATAATGAACAATGGAGAGGTTGCACCGTATGGACCTGCGACATCGACTGGGCCTTAACGTACGCCGGCTGCGGAGAGACAGAGAGCTGTCGCAAGAGCGCCTCTCGCTTCTGTCGGGTCTCTCGCGGGCCTATGTAAGCAGCGTTGAGACAGGTCGCCGAAATGCAACACTGGATACGTTGGAGATCCTGGCACGGACCCTTGGCGTCGACGGATGGGAACTGATTGCCGTCCCCACTGAGCTCGACACTGAAGCCGCGCCGATCGCAGCGGCAAAGAAAACAGATGACAATTTTGAGGATTCTTAAAAAGAAGCCCCTAAGACAAATTTAGGCTATTGACCAACCCGTCTGCAAAGACCTCTAGTTATTAGATACATTCCTTTCAATAGTACCTTCGTTACATTGCATTTTCGGCCGTCAAAAATATGATTTCTTACACCATTCTGTCCACGATTCGGGAGGCCCACGATACGTCTCGACGAAGAAAGACTAATCCTTGAACTGGTCCAGGCGGCCCATGACCTCTCGCAGGTCAGTGCAACTTCCGATGTCCTGAAAGCCCTCAAAGGCCATCTGGCGCGCTTTGGCTTCACTGATCTCCTGATCACTGGCCTGCCGGTACCCCAGGATCGACAGTGGCACCGCGAAATACTTTGCGATGGCTGGCGCCAGGAGTGGTTTCGCCGTTATGTCGAAGAGGGGCATTTTCAGCATGACCCTTGTGTCGCTCGATGCAGGCATCGAGCCTTCCCCTTTCTTTGGAGCGACTTGCAGTTCGAGCCCATGTCACCGCGCGCAAAGCTGGTGATGGATGAAGCCCGGGCTTTCGCCATGAAAGACGGACTTTGCGTTCCGATCCACATCCCTTTCCGGGGGCCTGCCGTCGTGACCGCAGCCGGGGAAAGACTAGAACTGTCTCAAGTGGCGCGCCCCCTGGTTGAAGTCCTCTGCGTGAAAGCCTTTCAAACGATCTGTCGGCTGGAAGGGCTGCTTGACGTCGAATGCGGACCAATACTGGGACCTCGCGAAGCCGAGGTTCTCCAGTGGAATGCCGCGGGCAAGACCGCTGAGGAAATCGGGATTATCCTGAACGTATCGACATTCACAGTGCAATCGCATCTCCGCCACATCCGCGAAAAGCTCGGCGCAAACAACGTCTCGCGAGCCGTTTCCAAGGCAATCGTCCTTGGCGAAATCCAGGCAGGCAATGACAAGATCTGGCGATAGCGACTAACCCGCCGGCCAAATACAAACGGGGCAGGAGGTCGCCATGCGCCGCGTATTCATCGTCGACTGGTCAAACAGGAAGCTGTTTCAGCAACAGATGGAACAGCATTTTCGGCTGCGTCATGAAATCTACGTCGTCGAACGACAGTGGCAGTCAATTGCACGCCCCATCGATATCGAGATGGACGCATTTGATACCGAGCATGCAATTTATCTGCTTGCTCTGGATAGTTCTGGCGATGTCATAGGAGGATCAAGGCTAATCCCATCAACCCGACCACATCTCCTTGGCGACGTGTTTCCCCATCTCGCCAAGGGCAATCCGCCCCGCGCTCCCGCCATCTACGAATGGACCCGCTTCTTCATTGCATTTCCGCACCGTGCCACAGGCAAATCCGCGCGCCTGGCAGGCGAAGTGCTTTGCGGCTTGATGGAAGCCAGCCTGCAATTGGGAGTTAGGCAGATCAGCGTCGTGTGTGAGGCATTCTGGCCAGCCAGGCTGCGGACGCTGGGTTGGACAGTGGAGGTTCTGGGCGAACAACTGGCGCTCGACGACAGCGAGATAGTCGCAGCACTCATCGAGGTCACTGAGGCGGCGCTGGAAGGCACCCGACGCTTTTACAGCATAGAAGGGCCAGTGCTCCATCCATCGGTCGTTCTTGCACCTGTTCGCGCGACTGAGGCCGCGGGCCATGCACATTAGGAGGCGCCGCAGATGCAGTTGCACCTCCGGGCGCTTCTACTGTCCGACGAGCATCTCGTCGCAGGGCTACATCTCGACGCAGATCAGCGGGAGTTTTCGGGCGGACATGTCAGGGAGATTTTCGACCGCCTTCGTAACAGCCCGTATCCGGAAGCTCTTTACCCTTTCATCGTGCATCACGGCGACGATGCAATTGGCTTCTTCGTTCTCAGAGAGGCGCCGGCGCTCCCTGTCTGGGCGTCTTTAGACGTGATGACACTGCACAATTTTCGTATTGGCCGACAGTTCCAGCGCCGGGGCTTTGGCGCAACAAGTGTCAGGCAGGCAGCGCACTGGGTGGCTAAAAACCGTCCGAAGATCTTGCAGTTGATGTTGTCAGTGAACCCTCAAAACGAACCAGCTTGCGCTCTCTATCTGAGCTGCGGGTTCCGTAGCACCGGCGCCTTCCACCAGGGGCGCATTGGCCCCGAAACGATAATGACGGGCGAGATTGCCATCCTCTGCGCCTCATAGGTGGCAAGCGGAAGCATTCGCGGAACCACCATCGGAAAAGCAAGCTCACCCTGACTTGGAGCCTCCGGACCATGTCTCAATCAGATCCAAGGATTGGACAGTGGCGTGTCCACCACGAGCTTGAACAGGCAGTCCCCAGGCTCTGTTAGGGCAAGGGCCCGCTGACAAGCGACAACACCCGACTGGCCGAAGTGCACCGATCTTGGCGCTGTTGCCGGCTCCGCAACAGAATGAATGATGCCGGCGAGGTCTCCAGTCTGGATCTCGTCGCCCAGAGCCACCGCCGGCTCGAATATGCCCCCAACCGGCGCATAGGTGAACGCCTGCCTGCCATCGACCCGCATGGATCGGGTTTTCGCGGCCGGCTCGACGATGGCGTCGGGCAAGATGGCCATGTGCTTCAGCACACGCAGGATCCCGTTGCGCGCGAGGGCTTCCCCTTGCCGGGACATTGACGCTCCTCCGCCGAGTTCAGTGGTCAGTGCCGGAATGCCAAGCATCTGTGCCGTCGCCGAGAGTGTCGTGGCGCCGCCGCCGCCCGAACCATCGCTGATCGAGCCGATGGACGCGCCAAAGACATGCATAAGTTCAACGAGCCTTGCCGTCTCGGCTTCGGTCTTGCCGACCCGGATCAGACAGCAGGGGAGGTAAAGCAGCGAGGTGCCGCCCGAGTGCAGGTCGATGACGATGTCGGCAAGCGGCAGCAACACCGTCGAGACGTAATGGGCAATCATCTGCGTCGGTGAGCCATCGGCGTCGCCTGGAAACATCCTGTTGAGATTGCCTTCATCGAGCGGCGACACCCGTCTGCCTGCGTCTACGGCAGGATAGTTCAATGCCGGAAGGAGGATAATCCGGCCACGGAGATCGCGCTCATCAAGCTGCCGGGCTAGCTTGCCCAAGGCAACCTGACCCTCATACTCGTCGCCATGATTGCCAGCGATCAGCAGTGCGGTCGGTCCATCGCCGTTTCTGATGCAGATAATCGGGATTGGAATGGTGCCATAAGCTGAACGGTCGCTCGAAAACGGCAGCCGCAGGCAACTTACCTGCTTGCCGTCCCTGCGGAAATCGACGTCCGTCCAGATGCGTGTCTCGTTCGCCAATGTCGCCTCCACCCTCAGTGCAACAGCGTGTTGAGGAAAGACCGGGCGCGGGGGTGGTTCGGCGTCGAAAAGAACGCTGTCGGCTCGCCCTGCTCGACAATGCTGCCCTGATCCATGAACACTACCTGGTCGGCCACCTCGCGGGCAAAACCCATTTCGTGGGTGACGCAGATCATGGTCATGCCCTCGTGAGCCAGCCCGGTCATGACGTCGAGCACCTCCTTGACCATTTCCGGATCGAGAGCGGAGGTTGGCTCATCAAACAGCATCAGGCGCGGGTTCATGCAGAGCGCACGCGCAATCGCCACCCGCTGCTGCTGCCCGCCCGACAGCTGTGCAGGATATTTGTTGGCCTGCTCGGGAATGCGGACCTTTTCGAGGAAATGGAGAGCCAGGCTCTCGGCTTCGTTGCGCGGCATGCAAAGCACCCGCCGCAGTGCGAGAGTACAATTCGACAATACAGTCAGATGCGGAAACAGGTTAAAGCTCTGGAACACCATTCCGGTCTGCCGACGAGCGAGAGCTGTCTGCTTGCTGTTGGCGCCGACCTCGATCACCCCGAGTGTCACCGTTCCCTGCTGATAGGCCTCAAGCCCGTTAAGACAGCGGATGAGGGTGGACTTGCCCGAACCGGAGGGCCCGCAGATGACGACGCGGGATCCGTTAGGGATGACGAGGCTGACCTCCTTCAACACGTGGAAGGCGCCATACCATTTGTTGAGCGATGATATCTGGACGGCAGGCTTATCGACTGTCTGGGTCATGGATTTTCTCTGCAGTTCGCCTGAAAGGAGCGAGCTAGGTCTATGATTTAGCTAAGATGTTGCCGGCGGCTGGGTTGCCAGACGGTGGGCTATCTGCCTGTCGGCCCAAGCAGGCGGACCTCAAGCCGTTTGATGACCTGGGAAATCAGGAGTGCAAGCCCGAGGAAGATGAGACCGGCAACCATCAGCGGCTCGGCATAACGATAGGTGTCGGATGCAATGTCGAAGGCACGACCCAGCATCTCCGGCACCGCAAGCACCGCAAGATAAGGTGTCGCCTTCAGGATCGAGACGAAGTAGTTGCCCATGGGCGCTGCGATGTTGCGCAACATCTGCGGCGCAACGACAAAGATGGTTGCATCGATCCTGCCGAGACCGAGCGCCTTGGCGGCTTCCGCCTGACCGTTGGGGATAGCGTCGATACCCGCCTTGAACACCTCAGCGAGATAACCACTGTAATAGAGGCTGAGCCCGATCATGCCTGTGGTTAGCGCGCCGAGGCGAATGCCGTAGAAGGGCAGAATGAAGTACAGGCAGTAGAGCCAGACCAGCACCGGCGTTGCCCGGATGAAGTCGATGACGAACCCGATGAACAGGCCTCCCACACCGCCCGAACGCCTGACGAGCTCGAAGCCGAAACCGATAGCGGAGGCGCCAAGACAGCTGACCGCTGCCACCAGCAGCGTCATGCCGATGGCGCCGAGGATGGTTGGCGCCGTCGAAAGCGCAAAGGCGGGATCAAACTGCACGAAGCGCCTCCCTTGCGGGGTTGATACGCCGTTCCACCCATCGACCGAACAGCGCAATCGGATAGCAGACGATGAAGTAAGCCAGCAGCAGCGAGGTGTAGATCGGCGCCGGGTCGTATTCGATCTGTGAGATCTCCTTGGCGCGAAAGGTCATGTCGGTCAGCGTGACCAATGAAACAAGCGATGTCGCCTTCACCAGCTGAATGATGTGGTTGATGAAGGTCGGGCTCATCGCCACCAGCGCCTGCGGCAGCTCGATGCACAGGAGGATGGTGGACCGCGACAAACCCAATGCCTGGCCAGCCTCCTTCTGCCCGCGGTCCAACGCCTGCAGGCCGGCTCGAACCGCCTGGCTCGCATAGCCGCCAATGTTGAGGCCCAGCACCATGGCGCTGACTGTCATTGCCGACAGTGCCAGACCGGCGATGGGCAGGGCGTAATAGAATACAAAGAGCAGGATGATGACGGCGGAGCTGCGCCAGAACTCAATGATCGATGTCACCACGAAGCGCGCCAGGCCCTTGGTCAGATATTGGGCGACGCCGAAAACGAGGCCGAAGGGGATGGCAAAGACAAGGCCATAGAGCGTCACCAGAGCGGTGACGCGAAACCCCTGCAGGATGCCGAGCCAAATTTCTAGGATGCTCATTTTGCGGCACCAGCCATGCTGCCACCGCAGAGCTTCTCAACGGTGACGGTTTCTGGAACGATCTCGGTCTCGCCAAAGCCATATCTGGCCATGACCTTGCGGGCCGTGCCATCTTTCGTCAGTGCCGCAAGCCGTTCATCCCACAGCGCCCTGAGATCCTGATCCTCGGTGCGAAAGGCGACCGCTGCATAGGTGGCCTGTTCATCCGTCGTCACGAAGGGAGTGGCGCTTTCCAGACCCTCAAGCTTACCGCTCGAAAACAGCCCGATCGCGGTAGGAGAAGACAGCACCGTCACGTCGACGCGGCCGGAGCGCAGGGCAGAGATGTTCGCCTCAATGTCGGGGAACAGCAGCATGCGGCTTTCCGGAACGCCGGCTGCGGTCGCATTCCTGACTGACACACTGCCGCGGCCCGCACCCATGATGATGTCTTGCCGCACGATATCGTCGAAGCCATGGATCCGCTTTGGATTGCCGGCCAGCACGATCGCCGCGTCATGGACCTTCAGATCAGGAGATCCGAAGGCGACCTGCCTGCAGCGCTCCGGCGTGATGGAAAGACCGGAAGCCACCGCATCGAAGCGGCCGGCCAGCAGCCCCGGGATAAGGGCGCCAAACTCGGTTACCCTGATATCGAGTTCCTTGACGCCAAGTTCGGAGAAGGCAGCCCTCAACAGGTCCGGATGCCATCCTTTGGCTTCGCCAGTGGCCTCATCGCGAAAGCCCCATGGGGTCCGGTTGTGAATTCCGATGACGATCTTTCCCTCGCGCATGACACGCTCCTTCGTCGTCTCGGCCATGGTCGCGCCGCAGGGCAGGGCGAAGGTCAACGCAAGCAATGCCCTCCACATCGGCGCAAACCGCTGAAGCACAGAACTCCCAAAAGTCATTTTCTCTCTCCCATTCTTGTCAAAAAGGTTGCTTCGGCGGCGAATGCGAGGACGCCTGGCATCTAGCCGTGCAACATCGCGGTCTCGCCTCCCGCGATCCCGAGATGCGCTCAGCCTCGCCGTGGATGGTGTTTGGTGGCTTTTTTGGCGGCGGACACGGATGGGCGAAGACCGGAGGTCTCTGCGTCCAACCCGCTTTCGCCCAATGCCTTTAGATCCGCCAAGGTCGACTGGATTTGCGGCCAGGGGAACGCCGATGTGTCCGCCATGGTCTCGCCACCGCCGACAATGATCTTCAGTTTTGCGATCACCCCGGCGATTGACTGGGCGGGTGTGTCGGCAACAGCGTCGACAATCTCTTCTTCAGCCTCGATGGCCTGCGCCTCGGCGGCACGGGCTCGCGAGTATCCGATCTCGCGATCGAACTCGTCCCAACGTGTCTGACGAGCTGTCGGTACGGATGCTTGCGGCGGGCGCTTCTGGTCGTTTTGGAGGCCACCTTCGGTTTCCGAGGAAGCCAGGGCGTTCCTGATCCTTATCTCCAGGCGCTGCTGCAGGCGGCACAAAACCAAGGCCATGTGGTGTGCCTGTTCCCAATCCTGCAGCAGGACAACACAAGGATCCAATGGCGTAAGGAAATGCGCGGGGCGCCGCTCGGCATGTGCCACGCCATTACTTCTCGCATCGTCATCCACAGCGCTGCCCTTCTTTCGTCCTCCTTGGATGACGAAAGGCAAAGCTGTGGTATTGTCGGAATCAGCCATGATCCGAGCTCCAACCAGCTTGGGTTTGGTCAGGCTGGCCAGGATGTTCGCGCATCACGGTCAGCCGCTCTGGGTGGCGGGCCCGGTTTTGCCGTGCGCCCTCAGAGGATTGATAGAAAAAATATCAATAAGCCCTTTTGGATGTCAATAGAAAAACTATCAAATTACAAAATCACTACTCGGCAAGTGAAGGCCGCGAGGGCGCTCCTCGGATGGTCTCAGGGAGACCTTGCCAATCACTCTGGGGTTTCAGAACCGACTATCGCTCGTCTGGAGGCAGAGGACGGTGTTTTTGGTGGTCGCCCAGATACCACTGCCAAAATATTCAATGCCCTCGTAATTGCTGGCATAGTGTTCATCCCTGAAAACGGTGGTGGAATGGGTGTAAGGCTCGTCCGCGCGCCCAGTCCCTGACAGGCGCCTCGAACTTGTGGAAGGTCGGAGGCGGCCGCTACAAGCAATATCAGCCTTTGTCTAACCCCTCGGCCTCGCAAGCGGTAGCATTGGTGCGCATCCAGCCGCTCCTAGTCGACGCCTCCTTGCGGCAGCCACGCTTCGCAACCACGAATCCGATATCTCAGGCTGCCCAACTCGGAGCCGAAAGCTGTACGCCTAGCGACCGGTTTGCCTTTCGTGCATCCCGCTTTGCTTGCAAGCTTCTTTTTGGGCAGGCTTGCGGCCGAGTCCAAAGCTCTTGGCTACCTCAGAGCGACGAAGCGAATAGTTTCGGCGCAACCATGGGATGATCCATGGGGAGCCCCCCACTTGGCACGATATTGTTCTGGCGTGAGCCCATGAAGCGAAAGGTGGCGCTTGAGCATCCTGTACGGCTTGCGCCAGCATCGAAACCCAGCTTTCCGGGAACATTGATGCACGAAAGTCCACCTCGATCAGGCGGGGAGGGGAGGTGACTCCAATTCAGAGACGGCCAACCCGTGCGGTCGACAAGCGACTTGGATTTCCAGGCTGGCTGAAGGCAGCTGTATGGCAGCTATGCGCCCTTAACCCGGCCATTCCGTCTGGCTTTTCGATCTTCCACAAGCGGTCGCTCAGTTGGGTCGGCATAAAGATGGGACCCGCTCGCGATGCGGTACAACCATATGTCGAGGTCACTGTTTCTCGAAGCTAGAGGTTGACATCTCGACGTGACTATCCTAAACGTCCGCAATCGATATTTGCTTGCTGAGCTTTGGTTACCGCGCGTTTGGCACCGCGCCTTGAACGAACCTTTTCTTTCAAAAATCGCTATCACCATCTGCAGCGCTTCGGCGTTGTGGCTCCCGTATTGCTATGAAAGGGTTCATCATGACCACTGGCACCGTTAAATGGTTTAATTCCACCAAGGGCTTCGGCTTCATCCAGCCAGACAACGGCGGCGCAGACGCCTTCGTTCATATCTCGGCTGTCGAACGTGCTGGGATGCGCGAACTCGTCGAAGGCCAGAAGATTGGCTTCGATCTTGAGCGCGACAAGAAGTCGGGCAAGATGTCGGCCTGCAATCTGCAATCCGCTTAAATAAAGGTAGCTACTTCTCTTTGACCACGGATGTACTGGCATCGTAGGAAGCGCGTTATCATTCTGAGGCCAGGCGGTTTGCCTGGCCTTTTCATTTTGGCCGCATGGCTGTACCTGGCTAATCTGATGACAGAAACGTACAGCAGGTATCGCTTGCGAGCTTAGCCTGCCCCAGCAATGTCGGGATCAGGTCCGTTTCAGAATCAACCCATCGGCAAGGCTCGAGCGCGCGACGCCATTGAGCGAAGCTGAGACGTCTTGGCTTCGTTAAGTGCGCCCCGCAAAGGGTACTCGGAGCGGACCTCCGCTATATCCAGCCTTTGGCCGAACTCACCAGGACAGACTGTTCGCCTTCTGCCTCTTTAAGGAAAAAGATTTGAGAAACCTTCGAAACAATGATTTCGTCGATAGACGTTCCACTGCTGCGGACGCCAAGGCGCACCTTCTTAACGCCTATCGGACCGCGAAGGAAATTGCCGAACCAACGCGTCTCGCCAGACAAGCTGAGCGAGTCACACTTGTGGAAGCTCGTGACGCACGCCGTGCCGAAAGGAACAGACTAAAGCTTGAAGAGCAGACCCGATTGGAATTGATCGCTGCCGCGGAGAAAGCGACCGCCGCTGCCGCAGCTACGGCAGAGACAGAGGCGCGCAAGGGTGCCGAGAACGCTCGCATTGCGCGGTTGGTGGAAGACGAGGCCGCACGTAAAGCCGAACGAGACAGGCGATATGCGGCCCGCAAGGCTAGGCAGGCTTAGGGCTTTGAAGAGCGGGCTTTCCACGCGAAATTCTCCATAAACTCGCGCGATAGGAGCATGCATGGCACCGGATAGAAACGAGTTACAAGCGATCAATACGGCCTGGCAAATTGCAATTCAGGAAATACTGCGCATGGTCATACGTGATATGTATCATGCTAGCGGAGAAACTGAATTCAAGACGCATATCAAGCGAGTTGAAGAAGCCGCGGTAGACAGTATTCGTACTGATCTCAGGCTCCGCGGTACCGACGAGTGGACAGAGGTGCTCGTCAAGGAACGCGCGAGCAATTTCGTCACGACGCTTTTGACATCCTTCAGTTACGATCGCGCCTGACGCTACAGCTTTACTCATGCCCGGCGACAATCGCGCGTATCATCTAGCCGAGACAATGCTGGCCTTAGTCAGGCGCTTGGCCTATGTGAGGCTATGGATAGCAATCGTTTTGAGAACCACATTACCGTCAAGGTAGATGCCACAGGCGCGATACATACGCTCCGCACGCCCACCGAAGCATACGAATTTCTCCTGGGAAGTTGGAATGCAAAGCGCAGCGAGAAATATCGCGCAGCACTGCAAGCGTGTTCTGATGCCAGCCTCAGCGGCAAAACGACGATGGCCGCTCGTCGCGCGGTCCTAGCGGTCGCTCGTGAGGCTGGCATCCTCTACGACGAAAAGGCCTAGTCGCTCAACGTCTTCCGATTGGTTTCATTTTGCTCCGATGTATCGTCATCGGATTTACGAGCGTTAGCCTTGGCCGCTTGCTTGTCAGCCTTCTTCGCCGCCTTGGCGCGATCTCGCTCCATTCGCTCGTGATTGTAGTTTGGTGGTCTAGCCATAAGTTCTCCTTAAAAAGCTGGAGTACACGTGCCAGGGGGTGTCGGCAACGGCAAAGCAGGATCTGGCCCTACCGACAGCCAGTTCGGCTGGGAACGACGGCTTCGCCGTAATAGCTGCTACGGCAAAGCGACAGGCCTCGATCATTTTCACCGAAGTCCGCATGTTGACGACCAGCGTCTTCCTAAGGCCGACGCGCAGGCGGCGTCACGTGGCCACGGCGGCACTCGATTATGGGAGTGCGAGATGTATTCCCTTAGAAAATTCGGGTGAGGGAATAATTTTATCGCTCAATTTCGTCGGTTTAATTTGTAATTCCTGGATTCTTCCGATCCCTCTAGGAGGTTTACTTGCCTCGAAGAGCCATTGTTTGATTCCATATAAAATAAAATCTGCTCACGCCTTGCAAAAGTGACAGATAAATCCCATATGAGAAGCTCGTTGATTTGGCCGACTGGCTTCTTGCGGTGTCAGAGACACCGCCATTTACCACCGAATTATCGATAGCGAATGCATCAAGCGCCACGCCGGTGCGCATATCGCTCTATTCGAACCTTGGGATGAACCTGACGCTGACCACGGATGTACTGGCAGCGCCGATTTCGTTCCGGTTCGAGTAGGAAAAATGCAGGAGTGCGCTCGCGTGCTTCTGCGGAGGTATCGACCGTGGCAACACGCACCACACAAGCCATCGTCCGCTTCTCCGTGCCCTTCATGCTACCCGGCTTCGACGCCGCACAGCCTGCCGGTGATTATCGCGTGGATCAGGATGAAGAGTTGCTGGAAGTATCGTCCCGCCTTGCCTGGAGACGTGTTGGTGCCTTCGTTCATCTGCCCGCCATCGGCATTGATGGCCAGGGACATCAGATGGCGCCGATAGATCTCAAGGATCTCGACGCCGCTCTCGCACAGGATCACCGACAATCATGAGATCGACCACCCCTATCCGACGCCCGGTCCGTCCCACCCGCCACGAAACTCCTTCTCATCTCTTCGCGATCGGACAGGCTGTCCGGCTCAAGGGGGGATTCGGGAGAACAGCTTTGGCTGACGATATCTACCGCATAACCGGTACACTCCCGGCCCATGGAGATTCGCTGCAATATCGCATCCGCAACGACGACGAACGCTATGAACGAGTGACGACACAAGACAGCCTCGAGCCGGTCGGCATGTCGCAAGCCGTCAATGGCGCAACTCTCATGGAAAGAACATTCGGACATGGCTAAGGGCCATAAACGAAGCAGTCGCGAGATCAGAAAGCCTAATCAGGAGAAGGCCTCACTAACGCCTGAAAGCACCTTCGGCAATCAGATAAAGGCCGCTACAAATGCCAAGGCGTCACAAGGCAAAGTTAAGCACTGAGGCAGTGCCGCTCCGACTGAAAGACCAAATTGCGCCATGAAAGTTATCATCGAGTTTTACCGCACGAGGGAGACAGATGACGCCCATGCTGTCGTGGGCCGAGAGGTGGTAGAAACCACCAATCTCGCCAACGCCATCGAGATTGCGCATCTGCTTTCACAGACACTCGATATGCCTCAACGGCCCGATGCCATGGCGATCACCGATTTATCCGGTAACGCACTGTTTTCTGGCATCGTTGATGGTGCGGCAACCAAGAAAGGGCACGATCATGACCCGATACGTAGATGAAACCGAACGGGCGCAGCACAATCGCGCGAAAGGCGTCTGGGACAATGACGACGGCGTATCCGTCCGCGCACCAATCGACGAACAATATGGCCGCCGCATCGAAGCTGACCGATCCTGGACCATCTACCATGTCTTTACCGGCGTTCCAGCCAGCCGGGAAGGGCTCCGGATGATCGGCCTTAGCCGCTCGGTCGCAACCGACGGCATGCTTTCCCTGAATCGTCGGAATGACAGGCGCCGAATTGGGGGCATGGACGGCCTTTTGCGGGTGCCATTTCTGAAGCAAGCAGCCAGAGGAGATCGACAATGACCCTTGAATTCCTGAACCCCAGCCGCAGCTTCGATGAAGTGCGCAAAGCCATTCGCTTTATCGGGCACGACGGTATGTTCGAGGTGCCGTTCTTTGTCGAAGTGGAGGCGTTGGCTAGGTCCTCTGCCGGACTGCGCAGCATGGAGCTATCGGAGGAGATGTATCTTTCTACTTTCGATTACGCGCGCGGGTCGATCGAAAATGTCGCCCGTGAAGCCTATTCCCATGGCCGCCAAACCTCCTATACCCTTACCGCTGCCGATTTCCGGTAAAGAGATCAATCTCTGCTGATCCGCAACAGGTGTTAGATCACACTGACCTGTCACCAGCCAACTGCCTCTTGTGTCTGCCGTTGGTCCAGGAGATCGCAGCTGACATCCTCCTACTGCGCCCTTTTCGGCAACCGCTGCCGGAGAGCGGTTGCGCCCGCTGGCAGCTTGACCATGTGCACGATCGGCTATCACGACGAGCTTGGGTGCGACGGACTTGCAAGGTTCGCCGCCCCGTGAGGGTGGCGTGTCTCTGGTCAAGGGCCTCTATTTCATCGGTAGGCCGTGACAGCAGAACCGGGCATCCGCGCTGATCATGGGGATCGGCTCCGGTGTAGGAACCACCGTTGACAAGGTCGCGTTGGTGCAGGGAATACCCATCCACATTCGGCCCCCAACTCCGCCGCCTAAAGGAATTTAGCGAACGGCATGTTTTAGCCGAATGGAGGACGCACCCGAACGGACCCGATGAAGTCGGCTGTGAACGGCAACTATATGCTGGGTGCCACCCGGAACCGGACAGTCTGCAATTCGGCCCCGAAACGACCTTTGATATGACGACCTGCGTGTCTTCAATGGGGCCGATTGGGATTTTTGATCAGTAGACCGATGATCTGCTTCTCATCCTCGATAGGGCAATGGAGAATTCGACCGTCCGTCTAGCCGACTTCTAAGGGCATCGCGGAAGAACGATCACGGTTGGTTCATGCGCGAAGGAACTGCTAAAAGCGCCCCGGCGCGTCGAAGACTTCGCCGCCCGGTGTCGGTGCGAATTGCCCTCAAGTTTCACGCTGTGGACAACGATGCGAAGTGGTCGCGGATATAGGCAGCGGCTCGCAGCGCCAGCGCTGAGATTGTCGGCGTCGGGTTCACGGTTCCGCCTGTCGTCAGGACACTTCCGTCGATGATGAACAGATTGGGCACTTCCCAACTTTGGGCCCAGACGTTGACCACAGAGCTTTCAGGGTCCTTGCCCATCCGGCAGGTGCCCAGCATGTGCCAAGCGGGTGTTCGATATACGCCATCCTGGTCACGGTAGTCCTGGAGGCGGTAGTCGATGGCGCCGCACGCCCGCGCAAGGTCCTTCAGCTGGTCAAGCATGTAGTTCATCATGCGTTTGTCGTTCTCGCCCGGGCCATCTGCACCTTTGCCCCAGGCATTCCGTCTGAATCTGTTCGGACGGTATCAAGCGTCACGCGGTTTTCTGGATTGGGAAGGTCATCGCCGATGGCAAAGACGCCGATCGAATGGCCGAAATGACTTTCGAACCACTGATGGTGGCCGGCGCCCCAGGGGGCGCGGGCCGAGGAGAACCGTCCGGCCGCCAGCTCGCCGGCGGAAGGGGTCGAGCTGACACAGTTGAGATTGAAGCCATTCACGAAACCGCGCGATATGTCGGTTTCCGCGAACTCGCGCGAGATAAGCGAGGCGGCAAAGCCGATATGGCCGTCGACGGGGCCATTGACCCACATTTCGCTAGCGACAAGCGTGTGGCGCAGCAGGTTGCGGCCGACCTGGTCATTGCCATTGGCCAGGTTGTCCGAGGCGAGCAGAAGCCGCGGCGTCCCTATGCCGTTTGCCGCGAGGACGACAATTCGGGCTTTCTGAAACAGGACCTGGCCGGAGTTGCGGTCGACGTAACACACGCCGGTGGCGCGGCCATCGGGACCTTTCTCGACCTTGAGGACGCGGGCATGGGTTCGCAAGTCGCACCCTGCGCGGATCGCCTTGGGCCACACCGATGTCGCAAACTCATTCATCGAACCGCGAGGACAGCCGTTGCATACGCCGCAGTTGTTGCAGCCGGGGCGCCCGTCATAGTCTTCGGAAATGACGGAGGCCTCCACGGGCCACCAGTGCCATGCGGGCGCGTCAAAACCTCTCGAGAGCCGTCGTGCTACGTCAGACATAGGCAATGGCCGTGTCGGGCAGCGCTCGCGCGGCGGCATTGCCCTGTCGCCTGACAGGCCTGAGACGCCTATGATCTTGTCGGCAAGTTCATAGTGAGGCGAGATGTCGTCATAGGTGATGGGCCAGTCGGGCTGGAGTCCGTGCTCGGTACCCTTTCGAAAGTCGGATGGACGATACCGAGGCCAGAGGCCGCCGTACACATTGGTGGACCCTCCAATGGCATTCCACATCAGGATCTGTGACGAGTCGGAATTGACCGGATAATCATCGGCATGTTCGCGCTTGTTGACGTCAGGGTCCAGCCGGTGCGTCTTTGCCAGGACCAGTCCGCGAGGCGATGCGGTCGGTCGGCAGCATTCAACCACGATCCCTGCTCAAGGCACACCACATCCAGTCCCGCCTGCGCGAGCACCAGTGCTGCCAGGGACCCGGTCGCCCCGGCACCGACAATCAGGATGTCACAAACACGCTGCCCGCTCATCGCTCCAGCCCCCATTTCACTCAACGAGGAGCATGGGCGGATCGAATACACCAGCGAGTTGCCGCCTGCGGTAGGGGATCTTCTGCGCATCGTTCCAAACCACGCCTGCGTCGTCAGCAACATGGTCGATTCCGTGCATCTCGTCAGGGGCGAGCACTACGTCCAAGCAGAGCCCGTTGCCGCAAGAGGACGGATCACCTGACATCGATTGCAGTGCACCCGCCAACTCTTGGTCGGCTTGGTTGACGGCTATCTATCGACCGGTTCGTCCGTGACGGCGGACTGGGTTGAGCGCGCGGCGCGCCTGCTGATGCTGGCGCTGACAACCACTCAGGATTTCAGGGAAATCCAGGAGATCTTCCTGCGATGTTGACCGCACGCGTGTTCGACCGCGTGCGGTGTAGGCTTCAGAAACGGGCATCGATCCGCTTGCCGGCTTCGGTCCCGGCTAGGTTCGCCATCTGTTTATCTATTATGTCCTGCACCTGGCCTATCACGTCCAGGTAGTGCTCGGTCAGGCTGGCGGCGAGGCTGTCGAACATGGTGCTGTAGCCGACGCTCGGCGCATGAACCACGGACAACTCATAGCCGATGCGCGGCACGAATCGTCGAACGGCCGCTCGGGTGGTGTCGACCTGGACGGCAGCCAGCGGATCGATCACGGCAATGCCCAGCCCTCGATTGACGTATTGCGCCACGGTTCCTGAGAAAAGGCTTTCGACCCTCAGGCGCGGATGCGAATCCGCTGCCCGGAGCAGCGCGTGGAGTTCCAGCCGCATCAGGCTGCCGGGTCCGAGCGCGACATAGTCCTGCCCATGCAGATCACTCGGCCCGACAAACTCCTTGGCGGCAAGAGGATGCTCCAGCGGCATCACACAGACCACCTCCGTCACCGGCAGCGGCAGGAATTTCAGGTCGGTCCGGCCCGGCGGCAGTGCGACGAAGCCGATGTCCGCCTGCCCGACGGCGACATGATCGATGATTTCCGACGATGCGCCGGTGTGGATAGAGATAAGGATATCCGGGAACTTCTGTGAAAAATCGCGAACCGCATCCGGCATGCAACTCGCCGAGAGCGATGGGATCGCGGCGATGCGCAGCGAGCCGGCGCTGTGCTCGCGGATGATCATGGCCGCCTCGCGCAACCGGTCCGTGCTGACGAAATACCGCTCCACCTCGCCGAAGAACGCCCTGGCCTCGGGTGTCGGCGCCACCGTCGCTCCAGCCCGCGTGAACAGCGGCATGCCGAGATCGTGTTCAAGGTCGTGGATCAGCCGGGTGATCGCCGGCTGCGACACAGACAGCAGCTTTCCTGCGCGGGTGATGCTGCCGGAGACCATGACGGCACGGAATGCCTCGATCTGACGAGGGTTCAGGGATCGCGATGAACGTTTCATGCCGTCATCATGCGCGGTGCGCCGCATCCTCGCAACGACACTGGGCGGGCCTATCCCGCCCAGCGTCCCTGCGAACCGGGCTGTGTCACTTGGATAGCGAAATACCCAGCTTGGTGATCAAGGCGTTGTAGTTCGCCTCTTCCATCGTGAGCATCTCGCGGGCCTGATCGGGCGTGTCGGCCACGACCTGCGCGCCCATCGATTGGAACTTTTCCTTCACCTCGGGCATCTTCAGCACCTTGACGACGTTTTCGTTCAGGCGTGCGACTATGTCCGCGGGCATGCCTTTCGGGCCGATGACCATTGCCCACGAA
This sequence comes from Hoeflea sp. 108, assembly GCF_000372965.1. Classification (NCBI taxonomy): domain Bacteria; kingdom Pseudomonadati; phylum Pseudomonadota; class Alphaproteobacteria; order Hyphomicrobiales; family Rhizobiaceae; genus Hoeflea; species Hoeflea sp. 108. The sequence goes on from NZ_KB890026.1 coordinate 241,268, forward strand.
TTGGCGGCGAAGCCGTCCAGTCCTTGCTCTGCGACGGTCGGCAGGTCCGGGTATGCCGTCGAACGTTTGGGACCGCCGGCCGCGATTGCCTTCAACTGGCCGTTCTCGAGATAGCCGCGTACCGCCGGCAAGGTGTCGAAACCCATCTGGGTGACGCCGGCCAGCAGGTCCGGCATGGAATCGCCGCTGCCCTTATAGGGAACGTGGATCATGTCGACCCCAGCGGCCTCGGCGAACCACGCTCCGAACAGATGCGAGTTGCTGCCCTGTCCGGCGGATTTGTACGCCATCTCGCCCGGCTTCGCCTTGGCGAGCGCAATGAATTCCTGCACCGTCTTGGCCTCCAGCTTCGGCGGCACCACCAGCACCATTTCGGTCAGCGCCGTTGTCGTGATCGGCGTGAAGTCGGCCACCGGATTGTAGGGCAGGTTCGGCACCAGCGCCCGCGCCATGGCGTGTGATGCGACCACGACGCCCAGCGTGTACCCGTCGGGCTGGGCCTTGGCGATCTCGGAGATGCCGATGACGCCGTTGGCGCCGGCCCGGTTTTCCACCGTCACCGGCTGGCCGAGAAGCGGCGAAAGGTGTTCGGCGATCAGCCGGCCGGTGATATCGCCCTGCCCACCCGGAGCGTAGGGAACGATGATGGCGATAGGCCTGGACGGGAAGTCCTGCGCCATCGCCGGAGCTGCGACCATGAAGGCAGCGGCTGCCAGCGCGTTGAGGGCGCGGCGGGTCAAACGGATCATTACACAGTCTCCCTTTCCTTGGTGCCTTCTTTCATTTTTCCGTGCGACAGGCCGCGGTCCGGTGCGGCGAGGTTCAGCCGCAGCATGTCGTGCAGTAGTTGAACGATGGAGATCGAGCTCTCGCCGACGGTTCCGTCGACGATGAAGCGGTTGCTGCAGTAACGCATCTCCCAGCCGCCATTGTTCAGGCAGGCTTCCAGGATCCGCCGCTCCATCTCAGGAGTTTGGAGAGCCTCGCGATCCTTGATCAGGAACGACACCATCGCAGCGATGCCGTAAGCGCCCCAGTTGGAGATCGACGCCGGCAGGAATACGTCGGTGGCGATGGTGGTGATGACGCCGGTGCCGCCTTCGTACTGGCATTCCCGCCCGTAGGGATGGAAGTCGCGCATGAAGTCGTAGATGCGGCCGAAGCCGATCTCGTTACCATTGTCGCCGATGCCGATCGTCAGCGCACCGGCCTTCTGCGCGGCGAGGAACACGTGGCCAAGATCGACGCAGTCCTTCTTCACGCCGGTCGAGCCGTGCACGAAGCCCTGGTCGTTCGGCCCCAGCCTTTCGATGGCAATAACGGCGGCGGGCTTGTATTCGTCGACGATAGACTGCGCCCACCGAGCCGTCGCCGTCTTGTCTTGCGGCGCAGTGATCAATGCACCGCCCATCCTGCGGGTCTTCGCCAGATGGAACTCACGGATCATCACATGCGCGGCCTGCGACGAGGCGATCACCGGCGGCGCGTGGCATTCCTCGACCACGAAGACGGGTATGGCTTTAAGCCCCCAGTAGATAGCGCGCGCCAGCGAGGCTGCTCCGGGGGGGCCGTCGCTCTCGCCGTTGGGCACCTCCGGATAGTAACCGGCTCCGGTCACGATGAACACGACATCGCCCGGCTTGACCCTGCCCACGAGGGCTTCCGCCGCGCGGGCGCTGATCGGACGGCCGCCGCCTTCCTTTCTCGCCTCGTCATAGATCTGGCGAACGATCCCAAAGTTCATACCCCGGTTTCGCATCTCCACCGTGACGAGACGGTCGACGTATTCACCCATGATGTCGGGCATGGCTTCCTCTTTCGTTGGTATTCAAGGCAAAGGTTTTGGGGTTCATTCTTCCGCGAAAACTTCCTCGCGTTTTCGTCGGATCGCCGGCGACAATACCGAAACCAGCAGCAGCAAGGCTCCCACGAGCAAAGCGGCCGAAAGCGGATCGGTTACGAAGACGGACGGATCGCCGCGCGACAAAAGCAGTGCGCGGCGGGCATAGACTTCCATCATCGGCCCCAGGATGAAGCCGAGCAGTAGCGGTGCAGGCTCGCATCCCAGCCGGTTGAAGACATAGCCAAGGAGCCCGAAGCCCGCCGCCATGAAGATCGGAACCGGCGAGTTGGTGATCGAATAGAGACCGATCATCGAGAACACCAGGATGGCGAGATAGAGATAGAAATACGGGATGCGCAGGAAGCTGACCCAGATGCCGATCAGGGGTAGGTTGATAACAACCAGCATCAGGTTGCCGATCCACATCGAGGCCACCAGTCCCCAGAACAGGTCAGCGTTGCGGGTCATCACTTCCGGTCCGGGAACGATGTTGTGGATCATCATCGCCCCGATCATCATCGCCATGACCCCGTTCGAGGGGATGCCGAGCGTCAGCATCGGAATGAAGGAACTCTGGGCGCCGGCATTGTTCGCTGCCTCGGGCGCCGCCACGCCCGCCGGCGCGCCTTTGCCGAACCGTTCGGGAGTGCGCGAGATCTTTTTCTCGATGGAATAGCTGGCAAAGGATGACAATGTCGCGCCGCCGCCCGGTAACAGCCCCAAGACCGACCCCAGGCCGGTGCCACGCATCACCGCCGGCCAGGCCTCGCGGAACTCCTCGCGATTCGGCCACAGCCCGCGGATGCTGCCCTGCATGACCTGCCGGTCATGGTCCTTGCCGGCATTGGCCATGATGTCGCCGAAGGCGAAGAGACCCATCGCCAGGGCGGTGAAATCGAGCCCGTCCACCAGTTCGAAGGAGCCGAAGGTGTAACGCGCGGTGCCGGTAGTGAGGTCGAGGCCGACCGTGCCCAGCAGCAGCCCGACGAGGATCATCCCGAAGGCCTTCAGCAACCCGCCGGACGCCAGCACGATGGCGGCCACCAACCCCAGAACCATGAGGGAAAAGTAGTCGGCTGGAGTGAACGAGAGCGCGATCTTCGACAGGTAGGGCGAAAAGCCTGCGATCAGCAGCGTTCCGACCGTGCCGGCGAAGAAGGATCCCAGCGCCGCGATGGCCAGCGCCGCGCCTGCCCGACCGTTGCGAGCCATCTGGTGGCCGTCGATGCAGGTGACGACCGAGCCGGATTCGCCTGGCAGGTTTACTAGGATCGCCGTGGTCGAGCCGCCATACTGCGCGCCGTAATAGATGCCCGACAGCATGATCAAAGCGCTGGTAGGCTCCAGCGAATAGGTCATCGGAATGAGGATGGCGATGGTCACCAGCGGTCCAACGCCGGGCAGCACGCCGATGGCCGTGCCGAGCAGGACGCCCGTGAAGCACAGCAGCAGGTTGTGGACCGTAACGGCCGTGGCGAAACCGCCTGATAGGTGCGTCAGCCACTCCATCGTCACAGCCCCGCGACCAGCGGCAGGCGCACGCCCAGCCCCGCGACGAAGACAAGCCAGGCAATCAGCGTCAGCACCGCGGCTGCGACCAACACGCCGACGGGACGCCGTTCGCGCGACGCGAAACTCGCCAGGATCACCGCGCCGGGAACCGCGACCACCAGCCCGAAACGATTGAGGCCAAACGCGCCGAACAGCATGCCCGCCACGATGAACACCATGGCCCGCAGGTCGAAGGGCAGGACCTTGTCGCCTTCTCCGGCAAACGAGCGCAGGATGAGCGCCACCCCGACCAGTCCCAGCAGGATGGACACCGCCAGCGGAAAGACCCCTGCACCGAGGCGGGCAAAACTTCCCATGCCGTAGCTGAAAGCCGGCACCGCAAAGAGCCCGGCTAGTGCGACAAAGACGGCTCCGGAGGCCCGGTCAGTTTCAACAGACTTCATGTCAACTCCCCATGGATCGCATTGCCATCCGATGGGTCAAGGAAGCCGCAGCGCGGGCATAATACAAATATAATCTCAGGATCACTTTATTCTAAAATGTTATGCCATTTGCGCTGCGAAGCAAAAAACGCCCGCTCTTGGCGGCGGGTCCAACGTTGCATCAGAACGGACCCCGTCGAGTCGGGTCAGATTGTCCAACGCATATTGGCCACAGTACGTCTTGTGAGACGGGATCCCACAGAACTTAGCGCCCGAATGTCCGCTTTCCCTGAGCCATCAGCCAAACCCAGACAGTCCGGTTCCGGCCCCGATCCTGCCTGAATGATTCCTTCCCAGGAGGGACGATCAAAGGATTCGCGTAGGTCTCGATTGGGGTGGTTTCCTGCCTTTCGGCACTTGGGCGACGAACCTGCAAAGCTGTCAACGCTCTTCGCTCTCGCGATGCTCTTGCGTCTGTTGCAAGCCCGATACCTCGTAAGTCCATACTCGGAACGCCTTCAGAACATGCGGGCCGAAGGAATTGACGAGCGGTATGTCGGCTGCGTCGCGGCCGCGCGCGACGACGATCCTACCGATCCGCGGTGTGTTGTTGCGCGGATCGAAGGTGTGCCATTCGCCATCGAGGAACACTTCCATCCAGGCGCTGAAATCCATCGGATCGACGACCGGCACGCCGATGTCGCCGAGATGGCCATTGATATAGCGAGCGGGAATGTTGAGGCAGCGGCACAAGGTCACCGCGAGATGCGCAAAGTCGCGACAGACGCCAACGCGCTCATGGAACGCCTCGAAAGCCGTCCGCGTAGATCGGGCCTGCATGTAGTCGAAGCGGATGTGGTTGTGGACGAAATCGCAGATCGCCTGCACCCGGCCCCAGCCGGGCGCGAGCGTGCCGAAGTTGTCCCAGGCGGTCTGACTGAGACGGTCGGTTTCGCAGTAGCGGCTGCCCATGAGGTAGACGAGGCAATCGTCCGGCAATTCCGGCACCGGCAACTCCCGGGCACCCAGCAGAATCGGGTCCGGCCTCCCATCGTCCTCGATCGTGGCATCGCCCCACATCGTCAGGTCGCCCGCAGGCGCGACTAGACGGCGGCAGCGGTTGCCAAAAAGATCGCGGTAGATCGAGACCGGTACGTCAGGGTTGATGAACGTCGTCTCCGGCGCCCTTATGTCAGCTGCGCGATCCTCGTGGACCGATAGCAGACACACCAGGGCGGTCGGCTGCTGGCAGGTCAGAGTGATCTCATACCCGTAGCGGATCAGCATCGAGTGATGTCTTTACCGGAAATCGGCGGCGGTAAGCGTATAGGAGGTTTGGCGGCGATGCGAGTAGGCCTCGCGTGCTACATCTTCGATCGACCTGCGCGCCGAATCAAAGGTCGAAAGATACATCTCCTCCGACAGCTCCATGTTGCGCAATCCGGCAGACGACTTGGCGAGCGCCCCTACCTCGACAAAGAACGGCACTTCGAACATGCCGTCGTGCCCGATAAAGCGAACGGCGTTGCGCACTTCGTCGAAGCTGCGGCTCGGGTTGGGGAATTGGAGTGTCACCGCTGACACTCCGGTCTTGCCTGTGCCGTGGTGCGGATATCTGCCAACAGGCTGCTTCCGGCTCGGCGACCCACTTCGTTGCGGCGATTGAGCGACAGCATCCCGTCGGTTGCGACCGAGCGGCTGAGGCCGATCATCTCCAGCCCTTCCCGGGCGGCTGGAACGCCGGTGAAGACATGGTAGATGGTCCATGAACGGTCGGCTTCGATGCGGCGGCCATACTGTTCGTCGCCTGCTGTGCGGACGGATGCACTCCCTTCATTGTCCCAGTCGCCGATCGCGCGGTCATGCCGCTCCCGTTCGGTTTCATCTACGTATCGGGTCATGATCGTGGCCTTTCTTTATTGGTCACGTCGACATCAATGATGCCGGAAAATAGCGCGTTACCGGATAAGTCGGTGATCGCGACGGCGTCGGGCCGCTGAGGCATGTCGAGCGTCTGCGAAAGCAAGTGCGCAATCTCAATCGCGTTAGCGAGATCGACGGCTTCCACCGCCTCTCGGCCCACGACCGCATGGGCGTCATCTGTCTCCCGCGTGCGGTAAAACTCGATGACAACTTTCATGGCGCCCAATGCTCTTTCAGCCGGAGCAGCACTGCCTCAGTGCCTGCCTCGACCTTGTGACGTGTTGGCATTTGCAGCGACCTTGATCTGGTTGCCGAAGGTACTTTCAGGCTTTGGTTGGGCCTTTTCCTGCTTCGGCTTCCTGATCTCGCGATTGCTTCGTTTCTGGCCTTTAGCCATGTCCGAACGTCCTTTCGATGAGCGTTGCGCCATTGCCGGATTGCGACATGTCGACCGGCTCGAGACTGTCCTGCGTTGTGACCCGCTCATGGCGTTCGTCGTCATTGCGGATGCGATATTGAAGCGAATCTCCCCGTGCCGGCAACGTGCCGGTTATGCGGTAGATATCGGCGGGCAACGCTGGTCTCACGAAACCGCCCTTGAGCCGGACAGCCTGTCCGATCGCGAAGAGATGAGCAGGAACATCGTGCCGGGCGGGACGGATCGTGCGTCGGATTGGGTTGGTCGATATCATGATTGTTGGTGATCCTTTTCGAGAGCGGCGTCGAGATCGGCGGGATCAATCGGCGCCATCTGATGTGTCTGGCCATCAATGCCGATGGCGGGCAGGTGAACAAAGGCGCCGACACGTCTCCAGGCGAGGCGGGAGGATACCTCCAGCAGGTCTTCATCCTGGTCCACGCGATAGTCGCCAGCAGGCTGTGCGGCGTCGAAGCCGGGCAGCGTGAAGGGGGCGGAGAACCGGACGATGGTTTGTGTGGTGCGCGTTGTCATGGTCGAAACCTCCACGAAAGCACGCCAGCGCGCCTCCCGCATCATTCCCATTCGAACCGGAATGAATTTCCGTGCTGCCAGTACATCCGTGGTCAGCGACGGGTTTCATTCCAGGGTTCGAACAGAGCGATATGCGCGCCGGGCCGGCGCTTGATGCATTCGCTATCGAGAATTCGGTGGTGAATGGCGGGTCTCTGACACCGCAAAAGCCAAGTCGGCCAAATCAACGAGATTTATATATGGGCTTTACCCGCCACTTTAGCAAGGAGCAAGGCGATGTTATTTCATATAGAATTGAATAATGGCTCTTCCATAAAAATAAACAGCCTTGAAAAGGCAGGAAATACGTATTGAAAACAACGAATATCGCATCGATAGAAGTGAAATAAATTCTTCCAATTCCGCCTTTTCAAAGAAATGCATTTGGCACTCCTATCATTCGAGTGCCAAAGTCGCTATGTATCTGAGGTGGCTGCCTTATGCGCCGGCCTCAGAAAGAACCCCCATGAAATTCCGGCCCCTCCATGACCGCGTCGTCATTCGACGTGCGGAAGGCGATCTCAAATCCAAAGGCGGGATCATCATTCCCGACACCGCGAAGGAAAAACCGCAGGAAGGCGAGGTAATCGCCGTCGGACCCGGTTCACGCGATGAGAGCGGCAATGTGATCCCCCTCGACGTTAAAGCCGGCGACCTCATCCTGTTCGGCAAGTGGTCCGGGACCGAGGTCAGGATCGATGGCGAAGACCTCCTGATCATGAAGGAGAGCGACATCCTGGGCATTGTCGAGAAGACCGGTAGTGCCGCCAGGAAGGTCGCCTGATCTTCCATCCCGCATCTCAAGACCGAACTGGACGAACACCATGTCTGCCAAAGAAATCAAATTCGCCGGCGACGCCCGCGACCGCATGTTGCGCGGTGTCGAGTTGCTCAACAACGCCGTCAAGGTGACGCTCGGCCCCAAGGGCCGCAACGTCGTCATCGACAAGGCCTATGGCGCGCCGCGCGTCACCAAGGACGGCGTCACCGTCGCCAAAGAGATCGAGCTTGCCGACAAGTTCGAGAACATGGGCGCGCAGATGGTCCGCGAGGTCGCTTCGAAGACCAACGATCTCGCCGGCGACGGAACTACCACCGCGACTGTGCTCGCCGCCTCGATTTTGCGGGAGGGTGCCAAGCTGGTTGCTGCTGGCATGAACCCGATGGACCTGAAGCGCGGTATTGATCTCGGCGTCGCCGCCGGCGTCAAGGAAATCCAGGCGCAATCGACGAAGGTCAAGTCCTCCGAAGAGATCGCGCAGGTCGGCACCATCGCCGCCAACGGCGATGCGACCGTCGGCGAGATGATCGCGAAGGCAATGAAAAAGGTCGGCAACGAAGGCGTCATCACCGTCGAGGAAGCCAAGACCGCCGAGACCGAACTCGAGGTAGTCGAGGGCATGCAATTCGATCGCGGCTACCTGTCTCCGTACTTCGTGACCAACGCAGAGAAGATGCGCGTGGAACTGGAGGACCCATACATCCTCATCCACGAGAAGAAGCTCTGCAATCTTCAGGCCATGCTGCCGATCCTCGAGGCGGTGGTGCAGAGCGGCAAGCCGCTGCTCATCATCTCGGAGGATGTCGAGGGCGAGGCGCTCGCAACGCTGGTCGTCAACAAGCTGCGCGGCGGCCTGAAAGTCGCGGCGGTGAAAGCTCCGGGCTTCGGCGACCGCCGCAAGGCCATGCTGGAGGATATCGCCGTCTTGACCGCCGGGCAGATGGTCTCCGAAGACCTCGGTATCAAGCTCGAGAACGTCACGCTCGACATGCTCGGCCGCGCCAAGCGCGTGGTGATCGAGAAGGATACGACCACGGTGATCGACGGCTCCGGCGCCAAGGCCGGAATCGCCGAACGCATCGCCCAGGTCAAGGCGCAGATCGAGGAAACGACCTCGGACTATGACAAAGAGAAGCTACAGGAACGGCTGGCCAAGCTCGCCGGTGGCGTTGCCGTCATCCGCGTCGGCGGCGCGACCGAGACCGAAGTCAAGGAGAAGAAGGATCGCATCGACGATGCGCTCAACGCGACGCGCGCGGCCGTCGAGGAAGGCATCGTTCCCGGCGGCGGCGTGGCGTTGCTGCGCGCCAGGGCTGTACTGGCCTCGCTGACGGGCGGTAACGCAGACATCACCGCCGGCATCTCGATCGTGCGGCGGGCACTCGAAGCGCCGATCCGGCAGATCGCGGAGAATGCCGGTGTCGAAGGCTCGATCGTGGTCGGCAAGCTGACCGATAGCAAGGATCGCAACCAAGGGTTCGATGCCCAGACCGAAACCTATGTGGACATGATCAAGGCAGGCATCGTCGACCCCGCAAAGGTCGTCAGAACCGCACTCCAGGACGCTGGCTCGATCGCGTCCCTGCTGATCACCGCCGAGGCGATGATCGCCGATATTCCCGCGAAGGATTCCGCACCAGCGGCCGGCAACGGCGGCATGGGTGGAATGGGATACTGAGAACAGTGCCTGAACCGTTCGGTCAGCGCGGCCGGACAAAGCAGTCCGCACTCCAACCTGGAAGGAATACCTCCATGGCCATGCAGAGCACGACGAAACAATCTCTCTCCCGTCGTTGGGAAAACTACCAGCCTTCGAAGGCCATGCTGGTCTGGGCATGCATCGCGGCGATGATCGCCACGATCGTCGTCGGCTTCAGCTGGGGTGGCTGGGTCACCGGCGGCACTTCGCAAACCATGGCGAAAGCGGCTGGCGAGACGGCGCGCGGAGAGCTGGCATCCGCCATATGCATTGAACGGTTCAACGCAGCGCCAGATGCGGCTGCGAAGCTTGTCGAGTTCAAGGCTGCTACCGATAGCTACAAGAAAAGGCAGTTCATCGAAGCCGGTGGCTGGGCGACAATGCCGGGACAGACGACCGCCGACCGGCTTGGAGTCCAAGACTGTGTCACCGCGCTTGGAGCATAATACCCTTTAAAGCGCTCAGGCAGGCGCCAGGGCGTTTCCACCCGCCACAGGAAGGAACGCCAGCAATGATCTCGTTTGTGAAGAAGACAGATACGCAGCCGACGCCCAAGCAGGTCGAAGAAAATCGCTTTGAGCAGATCCGCAAGGCGGTGGCTGAACGGCACCGCAAGTCGGATACCGACGGCACGCGCCGCCGCGCCCGCCAGAAGGCCGAGGACAACAGGCTGATCTGAGGTGCATGTACGCTACTCGAAAAGGCAGCATCCGATGCGATATCTTGATCGAATAAGAACGGAACCGTCACTCTGGCTCCTGATACTGATGGTCGGTGGCTTGGCCGCCACGATCCTTTACGTGGTTCTGACTAGCATCACCTATTGAGTGAAGTGCAAGCCAGCTTCTCCGATCCACGCCGACATTGGGACGATGGATGGGCATGGGGATGCGATCGGCGTCTCCGGTATCCGGCCGCCCGGGGAGCTTGCTTTGCTGATCGCAGAGGCGTTGAGGGAAGAGCAGGCTGACATGCCGAAGCTGTCCGACTTGGGTGCGGAATAGTCCTTGGAGGCGGACCAATAAGGGCGCCAAGCAGCGATCAGCCGCAGCGGCTCAACGGCAGCTTTCGGGATTTTGCCATCTCGTACCCGATGACGACAAAGAGGTCGGTTGCCGAATGGCGGGTTATTGCGAGATTTCGCCAAAACCGGACCGACCGCAAACGGCCCCTTTAGGCAAAGTTTGCGCTGGCGCGGCGCAAGTCGTCAGCAAGACAACTGCCACGAACTAGGGCCTGATAGAAATCAAGTGGGTGCAGTAGATCGTCCGGGTTACGAATGATCGGAAGCAAACCTTAAGCCAGAGCAAGCTCGAGCGAGAAAACCCACCCGGCCAGCCGAGCGGGTCTGATCAAAAAGCAGCAAAGGCTCAAGCCTACCGCCTGATCTATTTGTCTCGGGATTTGTCTGCCTGCATTCGTTTCGAGGCCTCTGAAACATGTTGTGCGGCCAAATGCATCAATGTCGACGCCGCGGTGCGGCGAACCCAACCCGCAGCCTCCGCCTTGTCCAGTAAGTTGGCAAGCAGCGGCTTCAGAACAGCACGGCACTCCAGTTCATAATCGAGGAATTCACTTGTTTCGTGGGTCGGTGCCGAAACCAATGGCGAACCAGTCATAGCATTCATGAAGATCACCTCATCTTAGACCTGCCTGCCCCCGCACCGGCGGAGGCAGGCATTTGCCAATGGCTTAGAAGTCCATCCCGGCGCCGGCGGGCAGGGTCGGGGACGCTTCTTTCTTAGGCTTTTCCGCAACCATAGCCTCGGTGGTTACCAGCAGGCCGGCGACGGAGGCTGCATCCTGCAGCGCGGTCCGCACCACTTTGGCCGGGTCTATGACGCCCTGACTGTAGAGGTCGCCATATTCACCGGTTTGGGCGTTCCAGCCATAGGCGAAATCCGTCTTTTCGCGCAGCTTGCCGACGATGATCGAACCTTCGGCGCCGGCATTCTCGGCGATCTGACGGACAGGAGCCTCGATAGCGCGACGAACGATGTCGATGCCGTATTTCTGGTCGGCATTGTCGGCTGTCAGTGTGCCGAGGGATTGTACAGACCTCAGCAAGGCGACGCCGCCTCCTGGCAGCACCCCTTCCTCGACCGCAGCACGGGTTGCGTGAAGGGCGTCATCAACGCGATCCTTCTTCTCTTTTACCTCCACTTCGGTGGCCCCGCCGACACGGATCACCGCAACGCCGCCAGCCAGCTTGGCAAGCCGCTCCTGCAGCTTCTCACGATCGTAGTCGGAGGTGGTCTCCTCGATCTGCGCCTTGATCTGGACAACGCGGCCCTGGATTTCCTGCTTCTTGCCGGCGCCGTCGACGATTGTGGTGTTCTCCTTCTCGATCACGACCTTCTTGGCGCGGCCCAGCATCTGCAGGGTGACGTTCTCGAGCTTGATGCCCAGGTCTTCGCTGATCGCGGTACCGCCGGTGAGGATGGCGATGTCTTCCAGCATGGCCTTGCGGCGGTCGCCGAAGCCAGGCGCCTTCACCGCCGCGACCTTGAGGCCGCCCCGCAACTTGTTGACGACCAGCGTTGCCAGGGCCTCGCCTTCCACGTCCTCGGCGATGATAAGCAATGGTTTGCCCGATTGAACCACCGCTTCGAGAACCGGAAGCAGCGCCTGCAGGTTGGCGAGCTTCTTTTCATGGATCAGAACATAGGGCTCTTCCAGTTCGACCCGCATCTTGTCCTGGTTGGTGACGAAGTAGGGGCTGAGATAGCCACGGTCGAACTGCATGCCTTCGACCACTTCCAGCTCCGTCTCGGCGGTCTTGGCTTCTTCGACAGTGATGACGCCTTCGTTGCCGACCTTTTCCATCGCTTCGGCCAGGTAGCGTCCGATTTCGGCGTCGCCATTGGCCGAGATCGTACCGACCTGGGCAATCTCGTCATTCCGGGTGATCTTGCGGGCGTTGGCCTTGAGCTCCGAGACGACCGCTTCAACGGCCTTGTCGATGCCGCGCTTCAAGTCCATCGGATTCATGCCCGAAGCGACGGCTTTTGCGCCTTCCCGGACGATGGCCTGCGCAAGCACGGTGGCGGTGGTGGTGCCGTCACCGGCCAGGTCGTTGGTTTTCGAGGCGACTTCGCGCACCATCTGTGCGCCCATGTTCTCGAATTTGTCCTCGAGCTCGATTGCCTTGGCGACGGTAACGCCATCCTTGGTGATGCGCGGAGCCCCGAACGACTTGTCGATGACGACATTTCGGCCTTTTGGACCGAGGGTCACCTTGACGGCATTGGCGAGGATATCGACACCGCGCAGCATGCGCTCGCGCGCGTCGGAATTGAATTTGACTTCCTTGGCAGCCATGGGATCACTCCTTCAATAGGCAGTTTTCTTGACTTGGTCGGGCTGTGCTCACGCGGCTTTCTTCAGCGCCGCGGTCTCCTCGATCACGCCCATCACGTCGCTTTCCTTCATGATGAGCAGATCTTCGCCGTTGAGCTTGATCTCCGTGCCGGACCATTTGCCGAACAGGATGCGGTCACCGACCTTGAGGTCGAGTTCCACAAGCTTCCCGCTTTCGTCGCGCGCACCGGAGCCCACGGCGACGACTTCGCCCTGCTGAGGCTTCTCCTTTGCGGTATCGGGAATGATGATGCCGCCAGCCGTCTTTTCCTCGGCTTCGACGCGGCGGACCAGGACACGGTCATGCAATGGACGGAACGTCATATCGTTCTCCTTCAGGACAAACAGATTGTGAGAGGTTCCTCCACTCCGGACCGGACGGACCGGAGCGGGGGGCGCGCAACCCAAAAAGGCATCACGCGCACATGGAGCTAATTTTGCGGTTTTTGAGTTTCAAGAGATGCGGCGAAAATTTTTTTGCAAGCCCGTGCCAGATCACTAGAGCGCTGAAAAGGAACAACAAAATTCGCTGTTATACGACTATGTGATCTTGAATTCGTGCCGGCTCGAGTCAAAAATGTTCAGACCTTGGCAAGGTCCGGGCGGTCGGTAGTAGGTCGCTCTGGATGGGTTCGAAGCAAGGAGGGCGAAATATGGTTGCCACTGTGAGCAAGCAGTTCCGTCGGCAGATGGAAGGATACGGCCTGACCACGGCCGAAATCCATTACCGCTTGCCCGATTATCCCAGTCTGCTGCAACTCTATGTCTGGCAGGAATACGATCTCGCGCCGCATTTCCCTGAACTGAAACAGTTCCTCGGCTATTGGGAACGTGAACTGGAAGGTCCGCTTCATTCGGTGCGCATTGCTCACCAACGGCTGATCCGCCCGTCGGAATGGCGCGCTACCGACGGGGTTATCGTAATCCATTGAAGGTTATTTCAAGCAGCAGCCCGTCAATTGCCTGTGCCGAGTGCAGTTGCGGAGTGGCTGCGCTTTCAATGCAGCCAAAGCCGAGCCTTGCTAGCTTGTGAAATGCTTTGTGCCCATCGCTGGCGCTGCGCTGTCTATCCAGCGCCCGACAAGCACCATCGGCCGTCTGTCAATGCGGCTGCATGCGACCCGCCACGGCGAGAAGGCGTTCCAGGAGTGGATTTCGCGATCTTGCCGAAGACGCCGGGCGCACAGTCGCAGGTATCCCGATTGGTTGCCGCCTGGACAGCCCAGCGAGCAGACGCACTGTCCGACTGCCCGCTTTCACATATCAAGATTGGAGACGCAGTCCGGCGCGCGTCCAATACTCAGTTCGCGGGCACGCTTCGCGCGATCAGCCTCGACATCCGCTGTGAGAAGGCCTTTGCGTCGGCCGGCTTATCCCCGTCGAGGACGCGAGCTTCGTCATACAGAAGATGGACCACATCCTGACGGAACGGCAGGTCTCCATCGCCCAGTCTCGCAAGGGCAAGAATGCGGTCATGACGGGGGTTGATTTCCAGGATCGGCTTTGCAGCCTTGTCGAGACGGCCTGCCGCGCTGAGCAGCCGCTCGATCTGGCGGTCGGGCCCGCCCTCGGGGGCCACGAGACAGACAGCGCTTTCGGTAAGACGGTCGGACGCCTTCACATCGGACACCTCCCCGCCCAGGGTCGATTTTACGAAAGCGATGAAGGTCGCGATCTCGGGCGATGCTTCGGTCTCGGTTTTTGTGGCGTCGTCAGGAAGCGCGATCTCGGAGAGGTCGGCGCCGCCTTGCGTCACCGACTTGAACGGCTTGCCATCGAATTCGGGCGCCATTGTCACCCAGAAGCTGTCGACAGGGTCCGTCAGCAGAAGAACTTCGACGCCACGCGCTTTGAACCCCTCGAGCTGCGGGGAGGCTTCGAGCCGGGCCTTATCGTCGCCGGTCATGAAGTAGATTGCCTGCTGGCCGTCCTTCATTGCAGCGACATAATCGGCGAGGCTGCGCCAGCTGTCTCCCGATGCGGTTGAATGGAAACGCGTCAGTTTCAGCAACTGCTCGCGACGCTCCCAGTCCTCGTAGAGGCCCTCCTTAAGGACGACGCCGAAGTTGTCCCAGATTTTGTGGTAGCGAGCGCCGTCATCCTCCGAGATTTTTGCCAAGTCGCCGAGAATGCGGCTGGTCACGCCTTTGCGGACTGCCGCCAGAAGCGGGCTGTCCTGTATCATCTCGCGCGAAAGGTTGAGGGGTAAATCCGCGGAATCGACAAGACCGCGCACAAAGCGCAGATAGCGTGGTACCAGATCCGCATTGTCGGTGATGAAGACGCGCCGCACATAGAGCTTCATGTGGCCGCTGCGATGCTGGTCGAACAGGTCGAAAGGACGCGAACCAGGGATGAAGGCGAGCGTGTTGTATTCGTGGCGTCCCTCGGCTTTGAAATGAACGGTTGCAGCCGGTTCGTCATACAGTCCGGAAACGCCGCGATAGAAGTCGGTATACTCTTCAGCCTTGATGTCGCTCTTCGACTTCACCCACAACGCCGTGCCGTCAGCGACCTCTCGTCGCTCGACGCCGGGTTTTTCGATTAGCGCCACCGGAACCGGGACATGGCCGGACTGTTCCTTGATCAACCTTTCCAGCTGATAGGGTTGCATATAGCTGGTGGCATCTTCCATCAGATACAGCACGACACGGGTGCCGCGCTTCGGCGCGTCCGCAGCCGAGGCTGACGCGATCTGGTAGGAGCCCTTGCCGTCGGAAGACCAGCGCCAAGCCTCGTCGACGCCTGCCTTGCGCGTAATGACGTCAACCTTATCGGCAACCATGAAAACTGAATAGAAGCCCACACCGAATTGGCCGATCAGTTCGGTACCGTCTCCAGACTTTGCAGCTTCGACGCGCTCCATGAAGGCGCGGGTGCCGGAGCGTGCGATCGTGCCGAGCGCCTCGACCAGTTCGTCGCCACTCATGCCAATGCCGTTGTCCTCGACGGTCAGGCGTTTCTGGTCCGGATCGGCTACAATGGTGATAGAAGGCTTCGGATCGGCGCCGAGCAGTTCTGGCTTGGTGATCGCCTCGTACCGCAGCTTTTCGCAGGCATCGGCGGCGTTGGAAATCAGTTCGCGCAGGAACACGTCGCGATCGGAATAAACTGAATGCACCATCATGTGCAGAAGGCGCGATACATCGGCTTCGAAAGATCGGGTCTCGGCTTCTCTCACATCTGTCGGCATTGAACATTACCTGCTGTTGGACGACTAGGATTGACGGCGGATGAGATGGCGAAATGCGGATGCGCTTTCAAGTGTTGATCGCAGAAACCCACCCCGGTTGTGGCAACGACGCTCATAGTATTTGCGAATCCTGTCATCTTGGCTCTGCATAGCGCTGCTTTCGATCAGTCCTTGTCGGCACGGACCGAGCCGGGCTTCCGCGAAAGCCAGCAACTCTTCAACCGTGGAATGTCGTCTCGATCTTGACGCGGAAAATCGGTCTTCACATATTTTTGGCGGGACATCGCCGATTGCGGGCGATGACCGTCACTCGACCCGTTGAACCGTCGAAACATGGGAGATTTCGATGACCGATAAAATGTTCGATACTCATATGCTTTCGCGAGATGCCACTGGCGAAGCGCTTGCCGGATTTCCGCTTTCTGGTCAGTCGGGCGCTGTCGCGATGTCCCGGGCGTCCGGCGCATGCCGAGCGGTTGTGCTCTGATCTTCGTGAGCGAGAGAAAACCATGCTTTCTCAGCCTTTCGAAAAACCCGTCCGTGTCTGGGTCGGGCTTGGGTTTCCGCGCCAGCTCAACACCGTGGTCGACGCTTATCAGTTCGTCACCGACTGGTGCGGCAACAGCCCGGAACAGAAGGCAGCCATCCGTGCCTGCAAGGCCGCGCTGGCAGGCGACATCGATGCTGAAACCGCGCGAAGCATCGTCGTCTACTTTGCCAGGAAGAAGGACATTCTGTTTGAGGACGCAGACATGGCGGCGGTGACGTCTGAACGACCGCTGCATCTTTGAGATAATGGCTCGGAGGGCGGTTGCGATTGAAGTCCGCCCTCAAGCCGCGGTCCGCAAGCAAGCTCGCTCCGTCGCTTGCGACGGAAGGGCAATCACGCGCCGCTTCTCCCGCATCCGGCAGATCCATCGCTCCGGGGACTTTGGAAAAAAGCGGAACCAATTGTTTGTGAGCAGATTTTCTTGCTGTGCCTGAATTCAACAAGGAGCCGATTATGGGTAGCACATCCGATAAGGTCAAAGGGACGGCCAACGAGGTCGCCGGGAAGGCGCGCCAGGCCATCGGCAAGGCGGTGGGCAACCACGAAGAACAGGCCAAGGGCAAAATCCAGGAAACCAAGGGCAAGGCGCACGTCGCCAAGGGCCGGGTTAAAGACGCTGTGAAGAACCTCGTCGACAAGGCCTGATCGGAAAATACGCACCCAGCAACGAGCCCGCGGCGACGCGGGCTTTTCCTTGGAGAACGAAATGCGAATCGAGATATTGGCTGCAGTACCGGTTGTCTTCGCGCTGTTGGCGGGAAGCGCCCAGGCTCAAACTCCCGACGAGCCTACCGTCACCGCCTGCAAATCGAATGGCTTGTTGGCCCTGCAAGAGAAGTCCAAGGACATCACCGACTTGGTGATTCGCGGTCAGCAAGGCTGATACCAAGGTTGAAGATGTGCCGGTCAAAACCGTCATCCTCGGCGAAGCCTATATTGCTCGAAGTGGCAAAACCGGAGCGCCTGATCGCTTCGTCTGGCTTCTAGGCGAAAAGGGCAAGGTGCTGTTGACCTTCTTCACTGCACAGTAAAGCAAATTCCGGCACGGCGCGTTTCGAGAATTGCGGGGAGGGACGGTACGAAGTCCCCGTGTTCGTTCCAAGTGCACGCGAGCGTCCTGGCACGGATGTCTACGAATTCCACCTCGTTACAGCTCTGAGCGAAGGGCCGCTTTGCGCCCTCAACTCGGCCGTTCGAGGAACCGATCGCATTTCCCGGAAGCAGACATTCTTCGCCTTTTCCAGTGATGCCATTTGGGGGCCCACTTTCCATGGCGCTTCCGCAGCAAGGTGCCGCCCATCTCGCCCTGTGCCCTGCCGGCAACCGCCCGAGGCGGATGTCCCTTCGCCTCGGGCTTTTTGTTAAAGTTGCGGTCACGCTCGGCCACCGCATTCCTGGGGCGACGCTATTTTTCAAGCGCCATTAAAAAGATCCCGACTTCGAGGCGACCCGTCCGACGTAAGCATTACCAACATAAATCAAGGACTGACACAAACAGTGCTTACCAGAAGTGAAGTTCTTGGAATTTTGTAGAGGAAGCATCAGCAAGAAAAATATTTCGCAAACTGTGGCTGTGGCGCAGTGAACCCAGTCGCATCGCAGGTTATGTTGTAAGCGAATCGTCGTTGCACCCGCTACGACCAACGTCGGGGCAAGCAACGACGCACGGAAAATTGGAGAGGTAGACTTGAAGCTAACGCGTCTCGAAATTCGCAATTTCCGAAATTTCAAACACCTTGATGTCCAGCTCGACGGAAGCGCCGTCGTCGTGGGAGAGAACCGTGTCGGAAAAAGCAATCTCCTCTACGCACTCAGGCTGATTTTCGACCCGACGCTTCCAGACAGCGCCAGGCAACTCACTCTGGCGGATTTTTGGGACGGAGTGGCGACGCCAGGCGCAACCGACACGATCTCAGTCTCGGTTGAAATACAAGATTTCGAAAGCGACCTCGACGTTCTACGCGTCCTGACAGATTTTCGATTGGACACCAATTCGTCTATCGTCCGCCTCTCCTACGAATTTCGCCCGCTCGCCAACCTTCCCGGCGCTCCCGCATCCGACGATGACTACCAGTTCATCTGCTTCGGTGGAGAGAGCGAAACCAAGACGTTCGGCCATGACGTCCGGCGTCGGATTATCATGGACCTGCTCCCCGCCCTCAGAGATGCTGAAGGCGATCTGTCGAACTGGCGACGCTCTCCGTTGCGGCCTCTGGTCGAATCCGCGTTCGGCAGCGTCGACCGCGACGACCTTGAAGCTATCAAGGATGCGATCGAGACGGCTACCGCCGGGCTGACCGACTTCGTTGCCGTGGATGAACTACAAGACGATCTTCGGAGCCTTTTCCTGCAGCTCAGTGGTGCCAAGCAAGATGTGAAGCCAAGTCTTGGATTCGGAGCGACCGACATTGCTCGCGTGTATCGCAACGTCAAGCTGCTGATTGACGACGGCAAGCGGACGATTTCAGACGCGAGCCTCGGTTCATCGAACATCGTTTTCCTGGCGCTGAAGGCATTGGAGCTCAAGCGCCAGATCGATGAGAACAAGAGAGACCATACGCTCTTCGCCATCGAGGAGCCCGAGGCGCATCTCCCTCACCTGCAGCGATCCGTTTATCGGCACCTGTTCACCGGCCTTGACGGTCCGGACGACGCGGGCTCCATATCGATCTTCCTGACAACGCACTCTCCGCATATCGCGAGCATCGCGCCTCTGAATTCTATCGTGCTGCTGAAGGATGCACCCAACGAGGGAACCGTGGCCACGTCTGCGGCGCAGATGACCCTCACAACCACCGACCGCGATGATCTCGCGCGATACCTGGACGTCACGCGCGCGGAAATTCTATTCGCACGCGGTATCGTGCTGGTCGAAGGAGATGCCGAGAAATTTCTCATTCCCGAGTTCGCAAAACAGCTGAATATCGACCTCGACAAGCTGGGGATTTCGATCTGTTCGGTCGCGGGCACGAACTTCAGGCCTTACGTGAAGTTCCTGACATCCCTCGGCATCCCGACGGCCGTGATTACGGACTGGGATCTTGTGGGTGAAAAAACACCGCTAGGCATCAAACGCGCGGCGAAACTGTGTCTTCTGATCGAGGAGTTAAAAGGTGATGGCGACGTTGCGGCCCTCGAAGATGAGATCAAGCGGATCAACGATGATGAGGATGAGGACGACCTAGCGGAAAAATTCGAGGAATTCGGCATCTTCACCAATGCCCACACACTGGAAGTAGACCTCTTCAATGGGGAGTTCGCAGACGAAATCCTGGACATACTCGATAGTGTTAAGTTCGGACCCGCTCGAAAGAAGAAGATATCTGATTGGCGCGCCGACAACAGCGACCTCGACATCGACGAATATCTCAAGATGATCGAGGTTCTGGGAAAGGGCCGCTTTGCCCAGCGGCTCGCTTCCAAGATAGAGGGCATCGAACCGCCCGTATACATCCGCAAAGCACTGGAGTTCGTGGCGACCCGTGTCTAGCCCAAACCTTTACCTCCGTGCCGCCGAGGAACTTCGTGAGAACGAAGGTCAATGGGACGCCTATAATTCGACGGGCCACTGTGTCGTTCTCGCCGGTCCAGGAAGCGGCAAGACAAAGACCTTGACGCTGAAGCTGGCGAGGATGCTTGCCGAGGATGTGGAAGAGCCCCGGGGAATAGCCTGCATCACGTACAACAACGAGTGTGCCCGTGAGCTTGAGGACCGGCTGAGCGACTTGGGCATCGAACCGAGCAAGCGCGTCTTTATTGGCACGGTTCACTCTTTCTCGCTGACGCAGATCGTTCTCCCCTATGCAAAAGTCGCGCAGATGGGCTTGCCGGACGACTTTCAGGTTGCGACGCGCGCTGAGCGGTCGCTGGCATTGGAAAGAGCGTATCGGCGTATCGGTGGAGGGCCGCTTAACCCGCAGACCTTGGATTTCTCCATGGGGACCTACCGCCGTTCGATCTTGAATCGGCAATCAGCCCAGTGGCGAGAAGCGGATCCAACAATGGCGGCGCTGGTCGAAGCGTTCGAAGCGGAATTGCGATCGCTTGAACGGATCGACTTCGACGACATGCCGCTTCTGGCGGTCCGCGCGCTGCGGCAGCATGACTGGTTGCAGAGAGCGGTACTCGCCAAATACCCGATCCTTGCGGTGGACGAATATCAGGATCTGGGCAGAGCATTGCACCGGATGGTTATGGCGCTCTGCTTCAGCACCGGAATGCGCTTGTTCGCGGTTGGTGATGTCGATCAATCGATCTACGGGTTCAACGGAGCATACCCCGAGCTCCTGCAGCAAGTCACCGATCGTTCTGATGTAGAGACCGTGCCGCTTCGCTTGAACTACCGCAGTGGGTCGCGGATCGTCACAGCATCTACTTATGCCTTAGGGGAAGACCGAGATTACCAGGCAGCCGAAGGCTCGCCAGAGGGCGCAGTCTATTTTCACCCTCGGTCCGGGGGCTATGACCAACAGGCAAGCTATGTCTTCGATACGCTCCTACCAGCCATCCAGGAGAGGCTGCCGGACATTGGGATGGGCGACATAGCTATCCTGTATCCCGCGGCATGGATCGGGGATGCTTTGGCAACAGCTGCCGCTGCCCGTTCCACCGCGATACTACGAACCGACGGGAACTCCATATACCCGCGAAACAGCCGCTTGATGAGATGGGTCGAGCTGTGCGCGGAGTGGTGTTGCGGCGGGTGGCGAACCGGCGTGCCACGTTTCAGCAGAGTCGCGAACGAAGGATTGAGGTTCTTTTCCGAGGAGCTGCCCGACGAAAATGCGCAGCTGGAATTTCAGAGGCAGCTCGTGCAGTTTCTTTGGGATCGCCGCGACGGGACAGTGGATCTGCGCGACTGGCTCGAAAGCCTGCATACGGAATTCCTGACCGACCTGCTCACTGGCGCTCGGTCTCTCCAGGACGAACGCGAAACGTTCCAGACGTTTCTGGACCGTTGCAAGGATGGGAATTGCAGTCACATGGTGCTGTCGGAGTTCGCCGGACAGAGTGACGGGAATCATCTCAAACTGACCACGCTGCACAGTTCAAAGGGGCGTGAATTCTCAGCCGTAATCATGTTCGGAACGGATGAAGGCAGAATACCCCGCGCGGGTGACACGGGCCGAAGGCTTGTTGAGGCTCGCCGGCTCTTCTACGTCGGGTTCACCCGGGCAAAGCGCGAGGTGCATATCGTGTACACTGCGCACAATCCCTCGCAATTTGTAACCGAAGTGGAGGAGCGTCTTGTAGGCTAGCAGCGTGTTTGTGTATCATATTACGTTTGCCGTTTGGTTTCGTGGTATTCGCCCAGGTTTTCCACGTAGTCTGCTTTCGCCAGCAACCAATCAATAGCCGCTATTCCGCATACGGCCCCCAAATTTGTCTTGCAGATTTGGAAAACGTCTTAGGCTGGTTTGGGTTTTTTGCCTGTCTGCTTTCAGATGGGGCCCCGAGACAGCGGACTTTCATCCGTTCGCCGACCTGGGGTCTGAATCGATCCTTAAGATTTTGCATTTTTGCTGTCTCTGCCAGAACGGCCATTCACCCAGAAGTATTGATCCGCAAACTACCCCTCAAACAGAGACATTGACAACCTAACAACTGAATCTATTCTAACCGTATAGATTTTCATAGTAGCGGCAGGAGCTTGGAATGCCGAGTGCTATTTCTCATCTTCTATTGCTGGAACGTGCTGCGGCTGGAGCCCCCGCTGATGTTCGAGAAATCATCCGCGACAATCCGATACATGCAGCCTGGGGGTCCGTTGGGCCGGATTACCTATTTTTCCATCCTAAAGACTGGTCCAGCTTCGGGCCGGCTATGGAATTTATCTTCCAGGCTCAGGAAAACTTGCGGGAGGTTAAGAGGTTTTTCGACGAGATCGACGCGATGACAGGATCCGCAGCCGACTTCGTCACTGGCGGAGCTTACTCCAGCCTGAAGACCACTGGAAACTACCTGAGCGCAACCATTCTGACAGCCGCGGCCGCTGCGATCTCTCAAACAACAGACCTCTTCCGCCTTTTTGAGTCCCCACAGCAGAAGTATCAGCCACTCTCGGAGTGGTGGTGGATGGATGTAGCCCACAGCTATCGGTCCGGGCGGCATCTGTCCGCGCTTTGGGAGCACGCCAGTGGAAGCTCTCGCTTGCAGGCCTACGTACTTGGCTACGCCACTCACGTTGCGGGCGATGTAGTCGTACACCCGTTCGTCAACCACGTCGCCGGCGGAGGTTACAGGCTGCATGCTAGGAGGCATGTGCTGGTCGAGAAGGCCTTTGACACATACGTGCTCAAAGCGCAGGGCATGCACATCTCGACATGCGGTTGGCACAAAAAAATGGACTTTTCCAGCGGCGGCGACCCATACCCCCAACTTCCCGACGACGTTTCCAACCTGATGCATAACGCTTTGAGCGACAGCTATGCGGATCTTGCGATCAGGACCGGCGTGCCCTCACCTGACGAGATCAAGCTGATGTATCGGTTCTACTACACATGGCTGGAAGGGGTAACCGGACCCGGCATGATCAACCTTGGTCCGCCACCTGCATTCAATCCCCTGAACTTCCCGCCAGAGATCAAGAACATCCTTTCTCGTAGACCTCCCGCCCTGCCAGGTGGACTACCCCAGGACGAAGCCGACTGGCGCGCGTTGCTTCTCGCGCTGTTTGGATTCATGAAGTACGCGATAGAAATGTTCATCGCGCTCGTTTCGGTCGGATATCAGATCATCGCCAATCTTGCGGCTGTACCATTCAAGTACTTTCTTTGGATGCTTCAGCGGCTTCTATATGAGACCTATCGGAAGTTTCGATTGATCCTGTCTCTCGGTGCATATGTGCACCCCGCGAACGAGGACTTATCGTACTTCGACGGCGTGACTTCTGGATTGGGGCGGTACTCAGAGTATCCCAGTCCTTGGGAAAGCTACCGCAATAGCGGACAGACCTATCACCTTGTCCACCCCGCCACTGCGCCTGGCGCGCAGAAGGAAACGCCAGCAACCCACATCTTTTCGAAATACCGAGGACCGCTGGTTTCTTCGGTTGGGCCAGTTAACTTCGACGACGTTTTCGGCCCATTGTTCGGTAGCGCTCCGAACGGTCCTTACCACGATCACCTGGGGATTTGCGCGTTAGGCGACATGAACGGCATCAACACGTATGTTGACCAGAAGCGCGGCTTCGTGTCGGCAGAACGTGTCAGCCTCGAATTGTTCGACGCTCTCAAAAACAAAGTGGCGCTTCCGAATTGGAATCTCGATGGTGACCGCGGAATTTCGTGGCCCGCCTGGCGGTCGAATTCGCCCAAGCCTTGGACTTCCGCAACTGACTTCACTTTGGAATGCTAGGAGGAGCGATGACGGGAGTTCACCCGGTCGGCCAGGAAGCTCCAGTCTCCGGTGTCATCCTTTCGATTCCGCCTAGTCCGCAGTCACATAACCTGGGCGGCATTGGAGTTCACGACACCTCGCGCTCATGGAGCACTTCGAACTCTATCCGTGTGAAGAAAGCTTCCAGCGGATGGGAGGTATCAGTTGTCGTGTACAACCTCGGAATGACTGAGGGTTTAGTTTGTGTCGAAGCGGTCTTCTGGACCCTTCGGAAGGACGGCATGCGGTCGAGTTTCAAGAAGTCGCTCGCTTTAAATGTTTTCATTGAGGGAAATGCCCCGGGCACATATGCGCCGACAATCCAGACTGACTGGATTTTGATCGAGACGCCACCGGATGAGGAAATCACACACATCTACGCCTTGGCGTACGACCCAATGTTCGATTGGATGGATGCTGCCGCCGTAAAGCTCATGGCGGATGCTGTCCCGGATTTCTCGACGAATGCGGCGCGGGCAAGCCGGCAGATCGGATGTCTCAACGTGGCGTACGCCGAACGACTGGGGCCGTTGAAGCTCGATTGGGTTTTCAAGCACGTCATCGGTCACACATCGCCACGCATCGAGAATCTGTCAGCCGCCCCCCTTGAGTTCGTCATAATGAATATAAAAGCGCTACCTACGCCCGTGGAACTGCGCAACGGTGCTGACGGGCCCCTTTTGGCCGCGGACATACGAAGCATTGTGGGGCAGATTTTCTCGTTCGGAGAGACCATTAGCGAAGACATCTATATTTCGCTGGCTTCCCAGAATCCTCGATGCGCGCCGAACTGCGATAGCGATGATCCCGCCATGTATCGATACAAGTCGCCTTATTTCCTCAGAGACAAAGGCGTATTTATTGACGGAGTTCACTCGGGGAAGGGAACAGTGGTCGACGTTCGTGACTTTAGCTTCGATACTCCCTGGGGCGTGAACGGCGAAGTCAGCATTCGACTGATCATGCGGTGATTGATCATGGCCGGACGACAGTCACCCCGATGGGGCTCCCAGATGTTCTAATCGACTAGCTGCCACCGCTTCACGCCTGCCGATGATTGCTTTGGGATTCGACATAGCGAACCCGGAACGGCTCACTTGAGGTCGTAGGCCGAATGGCAGGTATCACCTGGGCGGCTCCTGAAACCGGACAGTCCGGTATCGGCCCCAGATCTGCCGGTCAGCAACGCGCCCGCAGATCGGTCGTTCGGTGCTGCACTCGATCATCTCCCAAGCGGTCGTTCGCTTTGGAATGACGTTCACTTCGCCTTTACCGGGATTATGGCAACCTCTCCGATCATGCGGGCCGGTCCGAATTTTCACCACTGATTGGATCTATGAACTACTACAATGTCATAGGTTTGCTGAACACGAGCATGGCTGCGATATTCTGTATCGCGCTGCTAACGATATGGCGAAACAATCGCGCCCTGAAATATATAGGGGTGCTCAGCCTATCTTATGGGATTCGGTCGCTGTGCTTCGGCATTTTCTACTTTGCCTTCTCCCTTGAAAATCCGGTTTTGCGATATTCGGCGAACATCTTCCTCCTGTTCGCGATAATGCTGCTCTCTATCGGCTTGTCCAATCGGCGCTTACGACAGCCCCGCTACGGCGCTCTCCTTGCTATCGCTGCGATCACGCTCGGAACGCTCTACTATTATCAGTTCATCGAACCGAACCTGCTCGCCCGCGTCATCATTCTCAATTCTGGGCTGGCCCTGCTCAGCCTCCTGATGTTGTGGGATGTCGCGAAGGCGCCGCGCCGCTCACCGGTCGAGCAGGTGCTGCTCGGGTTGTTACTCGTATCTTGCGCAGGCTATCTTCTTCGCCCGCTCTTCCTGATCGCGTCAGGGGCCTCCGGCGACCGGTTCGAAGGTTCCTACTGGCTTGTCGTTTCGATTTCTGATGCTCTTATCTGCGCGATGACTGCTGTTGGTGTGCTTGCGGTTATTGCAAGCGACGTGATGGATGAAATCAAGACTGATGCACTGATCGACACCCTATCCGGATTGTTCAATCGCCGCGGCTTCGAACCGCGCGCACTAAGAGCATTAGCGAAGCGGACGGCCGCCAACCCGCCTGCCATGATCCTCGCTGATCTCGACCACTTCAAATCGATCAACGATCTATTCGGCCATAGCGGTGGCGACTTGATCATTCGGAGGTTTTCCGAGGTTCTCAAGCAGAAGGCGCCCGGCGATGCGATCATGGCGCGTCTTGGTGGTGAAGAATTCGCAGTCATGTTGCCTTCAAACGCGAGCGCCTCTGCCTACCAATTGGCGGAAGAGGTAAGAACAGCGTTTAAGCAAATCGCATTTGACACCGTAGCGGGTGAGGCACACCCGACAGCCAGTTTTGGCGTCGCGATTGCGCGGGAGGATGAAGGCCTCCCGTCTTTGATCGAGCGTGCCGATCATGCCCTCTATAGGGCAAAGGGCAACGGTCGAGATCGCGTTAATCTTGCCGAGTAAGCCACGCTAATATGGCCCTCTCGGAGGGCTACTGCAAACGCCGGACCGACAGTCCGCTATCTATATTGGACGTCCCAAGATCGGACAGTCAGCAATTGATGCGGTGGACGGCTCTCCTCCCTCCCTGCGGTATGATCGCGGGATTAGAGCTGGAGGAGCGCTATGATGAGCAACGTTGCAACGATCGGTCTGGATATTGCGAAGTCCGTGTTTCAAGTCCACGGCGTGGATGCAGCGGGCGAGGTTGCGGTTCGCAGGAAGCTGACTCGTGGGCGCGTGCTGGCATTCTTTGAGAGCTTGCCGCGATGCTTGGTCGGGATAGAAGCCTGCAGTTCGTCGCATTATTGGGCCCGTGAGCTCATCGCGCGTGGTCACGATGCGCGGCTGCTGCCGGCACAGTATGTGAAGCCCTATTTGAAGCGGCAGAAGAATGATGCGGCCGATGCAGAGGCGATCTGTGAGGCCGTAACACGGCCAACCATGCGCTTTGTGCCGGTGAAGTCGCCCGAGCAGCAAAGCGTGATGATGCTGCATCGGGTCCGGTTGATGCTCAACCGCCAGCGCACTCAGATATCGAACGCGTTGCGGGCACACCTGTCTGAGTTCGGGGTTGTGGCGCCGATTGGGCGCAACGGAATTGAGCAACTGCTCATGGTCATCAACGACGAGTACGATGCCAGGATACCCGCTGACGCACGGCTGTGCCTGCGCATGCTTGAGGCGCAGCTCAAGGTCGTGAAGGAACAGATCCTAGAGAACGACCGCCGGGTCCGGGCGAGTGCGAGAGAGACCGAGCTTGGCCGGAGGCTGATGGAAATCCCGGGCGTCGGCCCGTTGCTGGCGAGTGCATTCGTGGCCACGGTCGCCGATGCGCATACGTTCAAGTCGGGTCGCTGTCTTTCTGCCTGGATCGGGCTCGTGCCGAAGCAGAACTCGAGCGGGGGAAAGGAGAAGCTCGGCAGTATCTCCAAGGCCGGCAATCGCTACCTGCGACAGTTGCTCGCGGTCGGCGCAATGGCGGTTATCCGATATGCCGAGCGGAATGGGACCAAGAGGCCATGGCTCGTGCAGTTGATGGCGCGGCGAACAACCAAGGTGGCGGCGGTCGCACTGGCCAACAAGACTGCCCGGATGGTCTGGGCACTGATGACGAACGGCGAGCGCTACAGGGAGCCGGTCATCGCATAGAACGAGACAAGGCGAGCGATCGCTGACGAGGTTGGAAAGGGCGGATAGGAGCTAATGCACTAAGCCGGTTGATACCGCCGGATCAGGAGAACCCACTGGGGCCGTGCACTTCGAGTGCGAGCTTTCGATCGGGACCTGAGCCGCGCGAATGGCATTATGGCCAGCGGCGTATGAAAGGCCGCACCTACAGGTCGGATACATGGCCGCACCAACCAGCAACTGCAAAGCTCGTGCAACCCCTTGCCAACGGAGAGCCGTCCATACACGGCCCCGATCCTGTCAAACGGCAAGGCGCGTCCTTTCGCCGCTCATTGAACCTCCGTCATCTCCAGATATCGGCAGAAGCCGTTGGCGAGCTGCATCTGTCGGGGCGTGCGGCACTCGGGCTCGAACACGTCTGGATTGGCGACGAGGATGCACATGGCCTTCGCGCGACACGTCGCCACGTTGAGGCGATTCGCACTGGAGAGGAACTCCATACCGCGCGGCGCATCGGCATGGCTGGAGGTCGTGATGGAGTAGATCACGATGGGGGCTTCCTGCCCCTGAAATTTTGTCCACCGTACCGACGCACGCGCCCGGCAGTTGCTCGGCTCTGGTATCCTTC
This sequence comes from Hoeflea sp. 108, assembly GCF_000372965.1. Taxonomy (NCBI): domain Bacteria; kingdom Pseudomonadati; phylum Pseudomonadota; class Alphaproteobacteria; order Hyphomicrobiales; family Rhizobiaceae; genus Hoeflea; species Hoeflea sp. 108. The sequence continues at coordinate 269,187 of NZ_KB890026.1, forward strand.
AATACCGGCCCAACTTCCGCATCTCGCGCTGAAGTCCGCGTCATCGTGCATGTCCAGGTCGCGGAAAGATAAGGCTGCAACACAACTGTCACGAACTCGAAGCCGGCACTTCGTACGTCCATACCCTGAATGTCTTGAGAACATGCGGCCGAATGAATTGATCGGGGGTATGTCGGTCGCGTCGCGGCCGCGCGCCACCACGATCCTGCCGATCCGCGGGACATTGTTGCGCGGATCGAATGTATGCCATTCGCCATCGAGGAAGACCTCGATCCAGGCGCTGAAATCCATCGGATCTACGACCGGAACGCCGATGTCGCCGAGATGACCGTTTACGTAGCGCGCCGGGATGTTGAGGCACCGACAAAACGTGATTGCCAGATGCGCGAAGTCGCGGCAAACGCCCACGCGTTCATTGAAGGTCTCGAAAGCCGTGCGTGTCGATCGGGCCTGCATGTAGTCAAAGCGTATATGATTGTGGACGAAGTTGCAGATCGCCTGCACGCGACTCCAGCCAGGCTGGATCGTGCCGAACAGGTCCCACGCAATCTGGCTGACGCGGTCAGTCTCGCAGCAGCGGCTTCCCATCAGGTAGACGAGGCTATGGTCCGGAAGTTCAGGCACTGAGAGTTCGCGTGCGCCAGGTAGCACCCTGTCGAGTTGTCCGTCATCCCAGATCGTCGCATCGCCCCACATGGTCAGGTCGCCGGCGGGCGCGACGAGCCTCCGGCAGCGGTTGCCGAACAGATCGCGGTAGGTCGATACGGGCACATCGGGTGTTGTGAATGTCGTCTCCGGCAGGCGAGCACGCCTTGGCAGTGATTACCCGTTGGTCGCTGTGCGAACTCGCAAGGGCAGGGGATGTCGCAACTGCAGATGTCGAACCAGTCGCCTGCGAGACTCCACTGAGGTACTGCATTCATAGCTGTCCCTCCCGGAAAAATTCAGGGCCAGATCATACGTCGACGGGTCGCAATCCAGCGTCGTTCGCTGGCCGTCCGGCCACAAGTCACCGCTTGTGCGCAGCATTCATGGTGCCGCCTGCGTCGAAGCGGGATTTGGTCGAAAACTCTTTCGCAATTTCTCCGACCTCGTCTCCTCAAGCATCGTAAACAATAAACTAAGCACAACGGCCAGCGCTGTGAACGCTGCATTCTATTGCAAGAGTTTTGTGAAAGAAATCAGAATATCCTGAAAGACAGACCTTCCGGAATGTGCGCCTATCCCAGTTTACGAAACAGGCGGGCGGAAGGCGCCTGGGTATCGATGCACCTTTGGAAGCTGCGGAATTCCAACGAGGTACCTGGGCACCTGCATTCCACCCGGATGGTTGTCATAACGAGGGATTATCCATGCTCGGTGCGGTCAGGTTACAGCGTTCAACGCTGATCAATGTCACTTGTGAGCTGAGTGAGTGGTTCGGTGATGTGTCTCGGATGCGGAGCCTAAGCCTCACGGACACGGATCGCCTCAGCAGAGCGCGTCTCAATCATTGATTTAGGTATGCTTTTTCTGGCCGGCGCCGCGGTTGCCTGTTGGGCCTTCCGCTCGCCTGCCTTGGCAATCCGACATGGCTAGCGAGCGCTCATCCGCCACGCAAAGACGTTGCGGCCAGCGTCTGCTTGGGACGGACGTTGAGAGGGGATTGAGTTACATGCAGGACGTCTCGACGGCCCACGCTTCAATACCAACACGGCAGGCGAACGTATCGTCGGCAACATCGCGTGGCGTTTCTGCATTGCGTCGTGCCATGCGCGGTGGGCGTATGACCAAATGGAAGGGCCATGCCGCAAGTTACGCACCGAATGTTACCGAGATCGCCGGCTGGATGTTGGCGCGCGCCCTGCCGCTTTCGCTCGCTTCGGTCCTGGTGTTCGGCGCGGCGGCGGCCGCGGACCGGTATTGGGACCCCAATGGCACGGCGGTCGGACGCGGCGGTGCCGGGGCCTGGAACACGACATCCGGCTTCTGGAGCCCGAGCGCCGACGGCGTCAGCGGCCCCTATTCAGCGTGGAACAGCGCCGCGCTCGACAACGCGATTTTCGGAGGTACGACTGCCGGGACGGTGACTTTGACGTCGCCAATCACGGCCAACAGCCTTACCTTCGAGACCGGGGGCTATGTTCTGACCGGCGGGACATTGACCTTGGCAGGTGCAAACCCGACGATTGCGACCGTCGGAAGCACCGTTGGCGCAACCGTCAATTCGATCATTGCCGGAACGGCTGGCCTTACAAAGGACAAAGCCGGATCGCTGGTCCTCAACGGCGCGAATACCTTTGCCGGTACGATTAATCTGTTGGCCGGTACGCTCAGCGTCAATGGCGATGCGGCCCTTGGTGCTGCGGCAAACCGCATGGTGACGACGGGCGGCACCTCGTTCATCGCCTCCGGCGCACTCGGCGCCAATCGCATCATCGAACTGGGCAGTGGGCTTACCAGCATCGGCGGCTCAGGTGTCGGCTCGGCCCTGTTTACCGGCGCCGGCGGGCTGCGGATCGTTCAGGACGTCGTGATGAGCAACGACGCGAACGACTTCACCGGCCAGGTCAATTTTTCAGTGAATGGGGCCGCCTTCTTCACGTCCGTTAGAAATGTTGGCGAGGCGAGTTCCTTGGGGGCGGGCGGAACCATCCGTTTCACCGCCACCAACCAGTATCAGGACTGGCTCTACTATACCGGCAGCGGCAACAGCTCCAACCGTGACTGGGAGTTTGCAACCAGCGGCGGCACCTCGGGGGCCGTGTTCGTCAACAATGGCACCGGCATGCTGAAGCTGAGCGGCAACATTGCCGCGATTGGCGCGGCAGGCACCGGGTTGTCCTTTGTCGCCCAGAAGGCGGATATGGAGTTGCTGGGGGTGATCAGCAGCCCCGCCAATCGCAATGTCGTTTTCCGCGGCGCAGGCGTTGAACGCACCATCACCTTGGGCAATGCCAACACCTATGTTGGAGCAACGGGTATCGGCTCCGGCGGTGCCGTCACGGTGCGCGCGGGTTCACTGGCCGATACCGGCTTCGTCAGTTCGTTCGGCACGGGTACGGCGGGCGGCATCGAAATCTATTCGGACAGCGTCCTGAGCTATACCGGATCAGGTTCGAGCAGCAACCGGGCCTGGACGATCGGCCCGGCCGTGGTCACAGGCGGCATGGGCGGCACGATATCGAATGACGGTACCGGGGCGCTGGCGCTCAGCGGTGCGGTGGAACTTGCTGGAGGAGCGAAAGGCGGCCTCGGGCTGGGGGGCAGCTATACGGGCGTGAATACGCTGTCCGGAGTCATTTCCGGAAATGGCGCGCTGGGTAGCCGCGGATCCGGCACCTGGGTGCTGACGGGCGCCAACACGCGCTCCGGCGCAATTGTCGTGGACGGTGGCACGCTGCGTGCCGGCAGCACACAGGCGTTCGGCACGACCACCGGCATCACCGTCAATGGCGGCACGCTCGACCTCAACAGCTTCGACCTTTCGGCATCGACCCTTGCCGGTACCGGCGGCGTCGTCGAACTTGGCAGCGCGACGCTGTCCTTGAACAGCGCCACCAGCACTGCCTTCGCCGGCAGCATTTCAGGCAGCGGCGGTCTGACGAAAACGGGTGCGGGAATCCTGACGCTCAGCGGCGCGAGCACGTATAGCGGCGATACGACGCTCAGCGGCGGCGGGCTGACGCTCGACTTCTCCGCGTCGGGCGCGCCCGCAAGCAACATCCTTTCGGCCAACTCAACCTTGAACCTGGCCGGCAGCTCGGTGCGGATCGTGGGGGGCACCGGCGCTGCCAACAGCCAGACCTTCGATGGCCTGAACATTTTCGCTGGCAGCAACCGGATCATTGCGACCACCGGGGCCGGCGGCAGCGTCACCGTGAACCTCGGCGCAGTCAATCGCACCGGCGGCCTGGTCGACTTTGCAATACCATCAGGCGCCATCTTCAAGACCACCAGCCTGGCCTTGGGCGGCTGGGCGACGGTGAACAATTCCGACTATGCCAAGGTCGGCGTCGGTGGGGTGATCACCGCCTTCGAAGAGACGGACTACGCTCACAATGACGATGCGGCGACCTGGCAGGACGGCGATATCATCTCGGATACGACCGGCTTCTTCGGCACTGTCGGCACAAGCACGCAACTCGGCGGCCTGCGATACACCCGGCCGGTCGCAACGACGGTGACGATCGCCAGCGGGCAGACGCTCGGCACCGACGGCACGATCATCGTCGCCCCGAGTGTCCTTAACAACAACCAGGTCATCACCGGCGGTTCGTTGACCGGCAGCCTCGGCGGTGGCGTGCTCGGCCTTCAGCAGAACAGCACCGGCAACTTCACCATCGCCTCCACGATCACCGACAATGGCGGCGCCATCGGCTTCACCAAGGGCGGCAACGGGCTCGCGACACTGACCGGCGCCAACACCTATACCGGCGCCACGACGCTGAGCGGCGGCATCCTGGCGATCAATAGCGTTGCCAATGGCGGCCAGGCGAGTAGCCTGGGCATGTCGAGTGCGGACTCCTCCAACCTCGTCCTGGAAAGCGGCACGTTGCGCTATACCGGAGCCGGCGGCTCCACCGACCGAGGCTTCACGCTCGTCAATGGCGGTCCATCGCGCACGATCGACATAGTCAACAGCGCGGCGAACGTCGTCTTCAGCGGTCTTGTCACCAGCCCGGACGATTCCGGGTTCACCAAGACGGGCAGCGGCACGCTGACGCTCGCAAACGGCGCCAACGACTATGTCGGCGTTACCACCGTGAATGGCGGCGTGCTGGCGGTGGCGGCGCTCACCGATGGCGGCTTGGCCAGCAGCATCGGCATGTCGGGCAGCGACGCAGCCAATCTTGTCCTGGCAGGAGGCACGCTGAACTATCTCGGCGTGACCACCAGCAGCGATCGCGGCCTTACCCTTGGGACGGGCGGTGGCGGCATTGGCGTCGAAAACGCAGGCTCGACGCTCACCTTGAGCGGAACGCTTATCGGGGCGGGCGGCCTGCACAAGGAGGGTGCCGGAACGCTGGTGCTCACCGGCGCGAACAGCTATGCCGGCGATACTGTCGTCAACAAGGGCATCCTGCGGGCTGGATCGGCCCAGGCCTTCGGCAGTGCATCAAGTTTCATGACCGTCAACAGCGGCGCCAAGTTGGAACTGGGCGGTTACAATGCAACCGTTGCCGGGCTGCTCGGCGGCGGTACGGTCGACCTTGGCAACAACACGCTGACGTCGAGCGGCGGTTCCGCCAATGGTTTCACGGGCAAGATCACCGGCACAGGGGGTTTTACCCGTACTGGCTCGTGGACGCAGACCCTGAGCGGCTGCAACAACGACTATACGGGCAAGACGACGATCTCCGGCGGCGGCACACTCAGCGTCGATTGTCTCGCCGATGGCGGCGTGGCCAGCGGTATCGGCGCGTCGAGCAACGCTTCGGCCAATCTGGTCTTCAACAACGGCACACTTGCCTATTCCGGTGGGAGCGTCACCACCAACCGCGGCTTCACGCTCCAGGGAAGCACGGGCACCATCGCCGTCGGCAATGCCGCCACGACCCTGACCTTCACCGGCCAGGTCGTCGGCGCCGGCGGGCTCGGAAAATCCGGAGCCGGCACCCTCGTCTTATCGGGCAACAACACCTATGGCGGGGGGACCAGCGTCAGCGGTGGGATCCTGCGGGCCAACTCGGCAAGCGCCTTCGGCAATTCCGGTGCGATGTCGCTTTCGAATGCAGCCGGGGTATTGGTCGACCTCAACGGCTTCAACACCACCATTGGTCATCTGGCCGGCGGCGGTGCGCTCGGTGGCGATGTGGCGCTGGGCGGCGCGACGCTCTCTCTTACGACAGGCGGCAGCGGCACCGGCACCTTCGCCGGCGCTATCAATGGGGTCGGTTCGCTGATCAAGGGCGGCACATACACCCAGGTGCTCAACGGTTGTGACAGCAACTACACAGGCGGCACGACAATCAACAGCGGCGTGCTGGCGGTAGCCTGCCTGACCGATGGCGGCACGGCCGGTTCCATCGGCATGTCCAGCGCCAATGCCGCCAATCTGGTAATCAACGGCGGCACGCTGCGCTATATCGGGACCGGCGGCAGCACGGATCGCCGCTTTACGCTGGGCGCCAGCGGCGGTAATGCGCTCGACGCCTCCGGCTCCGGCGCGATCAATTTCACCAGCAATGCGCCAGTCACCTTCGCCGCGGCCAACACTGCGCAGACCTTGACGCTGACGGGCACGAGCACGGCCTACAACAAGCTGGGCACGCAACTGACCAACAACGGCACCGGCGTGACGTCGCTCACCAAGACGGGCACCGGCACCTGGATCCTGACCAATTCGGCCAGCACCTACACGGGTGTCACCAAGATCGACGGCGGCGTGCTCGGCGTCGACAAGCTCGCCGATGGCGGGCTGGCGAGCAGCCTTGGCGCATCTTCGGCAGCCGCATCGAACCTGATCATCGGCAACGGCTCGACGCTGCGCTACACCGGCTCGGGCGACACCACCAATCGCCTGTTCACGCTTTCGGCGGGTGTAACCTTCATCGAATCCTCCGGTACGGGCGCAATCGTCTTCACCGACACCGGACCGGTGACCCTTGCAGGCGCCAACCAGAGCCGCACCATTGCGCTTGGTGGCACCAACACCGGCAACAACACGCTCGCCGGCTCGATCGGCGATGCCGGCACGGGCAAGACCATTCTCGCCAAGAACGACAGCGGCACCTGGGTGCTGACCGGCAACAACACCTTTACCGGTAACACCGTCGTCAACGCCGGAACGCTGGTGCTGGGCAACGGCGGCACAAAGGGCTCGATTGTCAGCGACGTCATCGTTGCCGGTGGTGCGCTGGCCTTCAATCGTTCCGACAGCTACAGCTACGGCGGCCTGATCTCGGGTGCCGGCGGCATCAGCCAGATCGGTTCGGGAACGACGATCCTGACCGGCAACAACAGCTACACCGGCGCAACGAACGTCGATTCCGGCACCTTGCTCGTCAATGGCAACCAGTCGGCTGCAAACGGCGTCACGACCGTCCAGTCAGGCGCAACACTCGGCGGCACCGGCATCGTTGGCGGCAACGTTGCCGTTATCGGCGGCACGCTTGCGCCGGGCAGCAACGGCGCCGGCACGCTCACCATCAACGGCAACCTTTCGCTCGATGCGGCGTCAACGCTTGCCATGCAGTTCGGGCAGGCCGGCGCAGTCGGAGGGGCGCTCAACGACCTGATCGACGTCAAGGGAGATGTGACGCTCGACGGTACGCTTGACGTTTCGGTCTCGGCGGGCGGCAGCTACGGTCCGGGCATCTATCGCATCATCAGCTATACCGGAAGTCTGATCGACAAAGGACTGGACCTCGGCACCCTGCCGAGCGGTACCGGCGTGATCCAGACCTCGGTGGGGGGACAGGTCAATCTTCTGGCTGGCGGGAACAGCTTCAGTTTCTGGGACGGTGATGCCGGTCCGAAGTTCAACAGTGCCGTCAATGGCGGCAACGGCACCTGGCAGAACGGCACCGGCAACGACAACTGGACGGATTCAAGCGGCGTGCTGAACGCCGCCTACAGCGACGGCACCTACGCGATCTTCGCTGGTGCGGCGGGAACCGTCACGGTCGACAACGGCCTTGGCCAGGTGACGGCCGAAGGCATGCAGTTTGCGACGAACGGCTACCGTATCCGGGGTGGCGTTCTCCAACTCGTCGGTCCGCAATCGACCATCCGGGTCGGTGACGGCACCGGGGCGGGTGCGGGCATGACGGCCACCATCGCCTCCGTGCTCGCCGGCAACACGCAGCTGGTCAAGACCGATGCCGGAACGCTGGTGCTGACCGGTACCAACAGCTACAGCGGTGGCACGGCGATCAATGGCGGCACTGTGAGGATCGCCAGCGACGCCAATCTCGGTGCCGCCGCGGGCGGCCTGAGCTTCGGTGGCGGTACGCTCCATACGACCGCGAACATGATCACGAACAGAGCCGTGACGCTGGCGGGCGCGGGAACCTTGCTCACCGATGCTGGCACGACACTGACGCTCTCCGGCGCGATGACCGGCATCGGCGCGCTGACCAAGAGCGGTACGGGCACGCTGCTGCTGACCGGCGATGCCACGCATAGCGGCGGCACGACAATTGCGGCGGGCCTGCTCCAGGTCGGCAATGGCGGGACGACCGGCAGCATCGCCGGCAACATCGTCAACAACGGCGCGCTGATCTTCAACCGTTCGAATACGCTTCTCTATGCCGATTCCGTTTCCGGCACCGGCACCCTGACGCAGAACGGCACCGGCACGACGACCATGACCGGTATCAGCACCTACACAGGAACGACCTCGGTCAATGCGGGCAAGCTCGTGTTGCAATCGGGCGGCCAGATCAACGGAACATCCGCCTTGAACGTCGCCACTGTTGCTGGCATCAGCGCTGAAGCGGTCATCGACGGACCCGGCTCGCGTATCGTAACAGGCTCGGGCATTTCCACGATTGGAAACAGCGGAACGGGCACCTTGACCGTGCGAAATGGCGGGTCGGCGTCCTTCGGCACCCTGGTTGTCGGCGCCAATGCGGGAAGCAACGGCACGCTCAACATTGTCGGAACCAACTCTCTGGTCACCACGACAGGAGGGCCCACGCAAGCGATCGGCTTTGGTGGCACTGCCAGCCTCAATATCCTGAACGGCGGCAAACTTGTCGCTGGCGGCGTCGCCGGAATCAAAGTCGGCTTTGGCCCAGCCGGCAACGGCACAGTCACTGTTTCGGGTGCAGGATCCCGCTTCGAAACGACCGGTGCACTCACCCTTGCAAGCAATGCGACCGCAACGGGCAGCGTGACCATAACCGACGGCGGTGTGGTCAAGGTGGGCGGCGGCACGCTTGCGATGGGCCCCGGCAACGCTGTGCTCAACATCGGCGGAGCCGAAGGTGGCCTGGCTGCCCATGCGGGCGAGCTCCAGGCGGCTGCGCTGACGCTTGGGGCGGTCGGAAACCGCGTCAACTTCAACCACGACGACAGCAACTATGTGTTCGAGACCGCGATTTCCGGCGTGGGGACTGTCAATCATAACGGCCCCGGCGCAACGGTGCTGGCCGGTGCCAACAGCTACACGGGCGCCACCACGATCAATACCGGCAGTCTCTATATCAACGGCAATCAGTCGGCTGCGACCGGGCTCACCACGGTCAATTCCGGCGGCACGCTCGGCGGTATCGGCACCATCGGCGGCGACGTCGTGGTCGCCAACGGCGGCGCGATCAATCCGGGCAACCTGGGCGACGCGCCGGGAACGCTCGCCATAAAAGGCAACCTCACGCTCAACGGGGGCTCGACGCTCAACTATAGCTTTGGACAGGCGAATGTCGCCGGCGGTCCGCTCAACGACCTGATCAATGTCGGCGGCAACCTGACACTTGACGGCACGCTCGATGTCGCGACCTCAGGCGGCGGCAGCTTCGATCCCGGTGTCTACAGGGTCATCAACTATACCGGCACGCTGACCAACAACGGGCTCACCATCGGAACGATCCCGTCGCCGGACTTCTATCTCCAGACCTCGGTCGAACATCAGATCAACCTGGTCAACACCGGTGGCTTGACGTTGCGCTATTGGGACGGCGATGCGGGCCCCAAAAACAACGGCGCGATTAATGGTGGAGACGGCATCTGGCAAAACGTCGCCGGCAACGACAACTGGACCGAGGACACGGGCGCTGCCAACGCACCCTTCCAGGACGCGGCCTTCGCCGTGTTCATGGGGGCTTCCGGCACCGTCACGGTCGACAACGGCTCTGGCCCCGTCAACGCAGCCGGTATGCAGTTCCTCACCGACGGCTATGTCATCGCCGGCGGCGGCATCAACCTTGCCGGCACGCCCTCCTCGGTGATCCGTGTCGGCGACGGCACGACCGGGGGTGCCGGGATCATGGCCACCATCGAGTCCGTTCTTGGAGGCGGATCCCAGCTGGTCAAGTCCGATCTTGGCACGCTGATCCTTACAGGCAACAACACCTACACCGGCGGCACGGCCGTCAACGGCGGCAAGCTGCTGGTGAATGGCAACCACTCCGCGGCAAGCGGAACGACATCGGTAGCGGCGGGCGCGACGCTCGGCGGCACCGGTATCATCGGCGGCGACGTCGTGGCTGCCGGCGGCACGATCTCGCCGGGCAGCAACGGCGTCGGCACGCTGACCATCAAGGGCAGCATGACACTCGACGCCGGCTCGACGCTGGCGATGGAGTTCGGCGAGGCGGACGCGGTCGGCGGCGCGCTCAACGACCTGATCAATGTCGACGGCGACCTCGTCCTCGACGGTACGCTCAATGTCTCCGAATCTGCGGGCGGCACCTTCGGCGCCGGCATCTACCGCGTCATCAACTACGGCGGCACGCTGACCGACAACGGTCTGAACCTGGGCACCGTGCCTGTCGGCAGCCACGCCCAGATTCAGACGTCCTTCTCCGGCCAGGTCAACCTGATCAACACCGGCGGCCTGTACCTCAGCTTCTGGGACGGCGCGGCCGGACCGAAATTCGACGGCGCCATCAATGGCGGCGACGGCGTCTGGCAAAACGGCACCGGCAACGACAACTGGACCGATGGCGCAGGCGCGCTCAACGCGCAATATGACGACGGCGGCTATGCGGTCTTCGCGGGCGCGGCCGGCACCGTCACCATCGACAACGACCTCGGGCAGGTCACCGCATCCGGCATGCAGATCGCCAGCAATGGCTATCTGATCACCGGCGGCGCACTGGACCTCGTCGGGCCGCAGGCGATCGTCCGTGTCGGCGACGGCACGGCGGCGGGCAGCGCCGTTACAGCTACGATCGCCTCGGCGCTTTCCGGTGCGAGCCAACTCGTAAAGACCGACCTCGGCACGCTCGTGCTTGCCGGCAACAACAGCTACACGGGCGGTACGGCCATCAATGGCGGGAGGCTGGAGATCGCGGCCGACGTCAATCTCGGCGCCACTGCCGGCGGTGTCAGCTTCGACGGCGGCACCTTGCACACGACCGCCGACCTCGATAGCGACCGATCGGTCACGCTTGCGGGCAATGGCACCATCGCGACCGATGCGGACACGACGTTCACGCTGAACGGTCTGCTCTCCGGTGCCGGCGTACTGACCAAGGGCGGAGCGGGAACGCTGCTGCTCACGGGCGACAGCAGTTCCTACCTTGCCACCAGCGAGGTCGCAGGCGGTACGCTCGCCGTCAACGGCATCCTCGGCGGCAAGGTGAATGTGGCGAGCGCCGGCCGGCTCGAGGGCAACGGGCATGTCGGCGGCGTCACCAATGCGGGTGTTGTCGCAGCGGGCCATGGCGGTATCGGGACCCTGACAATCGACGGCGACTATGTCGGCGTGGGCGGCGTTCTCGAGATCGAGGCAACCCTTGGCGGCGATGCGTCCCCGACCGACCTGCTGGTCGTCAACGGGGCCACCTCCGGATCGACGACGGTCAATGTCATCAACCGCAATGGGCTGGGTGCCCAGACGCAGAACGGCGTCAAGATCATCGATGTCGCCGGTGCTTCCAACGGCACGTTCACGCTCAACGGCGACTATGTGTTCAACGGCGAGCAGGCGGTCGTGGCGGGAGCCTATGGCTATCGTCTCTACAAGAACGGCATTGCCAATCCGACCGATGGCGACTGGTACCTGCGCTCGGCACTGCTCGATCCAGCCGGTCCGCAGCCGCTCTACCAACCGGGCGTGCCGATCTATGAGACCTATGCCGGCTCGCTCCAGCAGCTCAACAAGCTCGGCACATTGCAGCAGCGTGTCGGCAGCAGGGCATGGGCAACCCGCACCGACGGTGCGCGTGTGACCGCCGAGGGGCAGACCCCGACCGACAGCAACGGCATCTGGGCGCGCATCGAAGCGGCCCATGCCGAATTCGAGCCGGAGGTCTCCACCAGCGGCGCCAACTATGACGCCACCACGTGGAAGCTTCAGACGGGCGTCGATGGCATGCTCATGGAAAGCGAGGACGGGCTGCTGATCGGCGGCGTCTATGCGCAGTACGGCACCGTTTCCTCAGGCGTCTGGTCACCCTTTGGCGTTGGCGGCATCGACGCCACTGGCGTCGGCCTGGGGGCGACGCTGACCTGGCATGGCGAAAACGGCTTCTACCTGGATGGCCAGGCGCAGGTCACGTGGTACAACAGCGATCTGCATTCAGCGACATCCGGACGCAACCTCGTCGACGGAAACGACGGTGTGGGCTACGGCCTTAGCATCGAAGCCGGCCGGCGCGTGGCCCTCTCCGGCAATTGGTCTCTGACACCGCAGGCTCAGTTGGCCTATTCCTCGGTCCAGTTCGACGACTTCACCGACACGTTCGGGGCCGATGTGGCGCTTGGCAGCAGCCGCAGCCTCGTCGCTCGCCTTGGTGTCGCTGCCAACCATGATGTCGAATGGCGAGACGGAGATGGGCGCATCAACCGCGCGCAGCTCTACGGCATTGCCAATGTATACTACGACGTGCTGGGCTGGTCGGAGATCGACGTCGCCGGCACGGCTTTCGCAAGCCGAGACGACCGCCTGCGCGGTGGCCTCGGAGTCGGCGGTTCCTACAACTGGGCCGGCGACAAATATTCGGTCTATGGCGAGGCGCATGTGAACACGAGCCTGGAAAATGTCGGCGGCAGCAATGCCATCGGTGGCACCGTCGGCTTCCGGATGAACTGGTAGCGCCCGCTTGTAGCTATTGAGCCACATCGTGCCGGTGTGGCAACCAATCCTAGACCTTGATGGGCCACGCTCGTAAACGGCGTGACCCATCGAGGCCAAACTCACCAGAGCGAGTGCGAAAACACCATGAAGACCTCCAAATTTGCCAGGCATCTGCTGCTCGCATTGATCGCCACGGCTTCGACCACGGCTGCCATGGCCCAGTCGACAGGCGACGTGCAGGGGCCGAGCGCATTGTCCGAAACCTACGAGGCCTGGACCGTGCAATGCGCCAACAGGATGGAAGGCGAACAAGCGAAACGCTCCTGCCAGATGAGCCAGGAACTGCTGCAGCAGGGTACCGGCCAGCGCGTGCTCATGTTTGCACTCGGCAACACCGGCCAGGGCGCCAAGGCGACAATGGTGCTGCCATTTGGCCTGCGTTTGTCGGACGGCGTGCGCGTCAGTATTGCCGAAGAGGAGGTCCTGCGAGGTGCCTTCCGCACCTGCCTGCCAGCCGGATGTGTCGCCGACATCGACTTGGCCGAGGAGCTACTCGGAAAGCTCGCGAACGCCGAGACTGCCAGCGTGCTGCTGACTGCCGACAACGGCCAGCCGGTGAAAACCGACGTCTCCCTAAAGGGGTTCAAGCCGGCCTATCAGCGATTGGTCGCGTTGGCAGGTTCAGGTAAGTGACGCGCTGGAATATGTTGAGGGTCCAATGACATGAAGATCATTCTTGATCGAACCTGCTCTAGGATCTCAGCCATCAGCAGACAGTATCGCGATTCGTCTCCATGAACATTGCACGAACGGCTCTCGACTTCATTCCAGACAAGGATCGCAGCCGGATCGTAACCTCAAGTGGTGGCGCTACCCATTCAATCCGCTCCGCCACTTCGCTTACGTTCATTGCCGAGAGCCACTATGCGACCGTGTTTTTCACTCCCGCTAAAAAAGTGAGGGCTTCGGTCGACACCAGTATGGCGCAGGAGTTCGACGTACCCGCGGGGGCGCTAGGTATTGTACCTGCCGGCGCCGAACCTATGACGATCTGGCCCAGCAGGAAGGAAAGCGTCTCAGTGGTAATCACGCCAACTGCGATGGCAGCCCTTTCGGAGGGGGAATATGACGGCAAGATATTCGAGCCGCGCCCGACAATGGCCACCGCAATTGACCTGAACGCCCTGCATTTGGCCAATCTGCTTAAAACAGAGCTTACAGAGAGACCTGCAGCGAACGAACTATATGTCGATTCGATCGTTACCTTATTCGGCATACATCTTCTGAGAAACTATTCTCAGGCCGAGCATCGGGCGACCGCGGCCCGCGGGGCGTTGTCACCACGCAATGTACGACGCATTAGGGAGTACCTCGCCGAGAACTTCACCAGCAAACTGCTTGTGGCCGATCTGGCCGCGGTTTGCGAATTGTCCCCGCGCCATTTCATCCAGGCCTTCACCAAATCCTTCGGCAGGCAGCCACATCAGTATCTGATGGGTTTGCGATTGGATTTCGCCGAACACCTGTTGATCGAAGGGAAACTGACGGCCACGGAGGTTGCCTTGCTCAGCGGCTTTGCCAGCCAAAGTCACCTTACTTATACGCTCAAGAAACATCGAGGATTGACACCGGTCCAGGTGCGGCAGCGGTAACCAAACAGTGTTGAGGAAAGAGGGCGGGTAAGGATGTACGGGCGGAGGAAGCCCCAATGCCGGTATCGGCAAGAAATCGATGGCGAACCATCTGTTTTAAGTCAGGCTGCTTGCCGTAAAGAGGCCCAACGCGACAAAGCCAGATCACTCCGATATGCCCGACCGCACCGCGCAACGTTGCGTCAACCGAACGGCCTGTCCGTGTCGAGGTCCCCCCGAAGCGGATCATCAATTTCCGGGCCTAAGTGGACGCTCAAAAAGCCATAGATGCGCCTGTAATTCGCCGGCACAAAAAGAAGCAGCGCACAAAGTGGAGACATCGGCGCGTCCGATCGGACGACAGTGCCGGGGCGATGTCGAAGCAGGTTCGCGCCCAATTCGCTCGGTTAGCAAGGCGACCTAAGGAGGTTCAGCATGGCGCCGCGTAGCGGGAACCGGGACTGATCGCCTCCGACGAATGGTCAATTCAGACAGGCGCGATCCGGGAGCGCGTGTACCCGCTCCGAGAAATGTGCGCCTGTCTCCAGGATTGCCGGCGCCTTGTCTCAGGAGGCAAGGCGCGGCGTTGCTTATCCTGGGCTGCAGTCGCACGAAAACCATGGCGACCGATCGGTCGGCGATGGCGGCATCGCCATCGATAACGCCCTCATCATTTGCGCTTCGGGTCGCTCTCGACGCAAGGCAGGCAGGGCGGAACGATCCTCAGGTCAATACCAGTATCCCGCAAGTGACTGGCCGAGCCTGCGCCCCCATCATTGGAGCAGACGTTCGTTGTTCGGGAATAAAAGCCCATGCCAGTCGTTGCCAACAGTCCACGATCCAAGCCGGCCAGGCAGGCAGACGGAGATGCAATTGCCCATCACGGGGAACTCCTGCAGGGGGTATTCGAGGATAATCATGGGCGCGCGCATCGTGGCCTGGTGACGCTGCCACTGGATAGTCTTCGTTCCAGCGCGTGGATTGAACTCGATGTTGGCGGGACCGTCTGTGTCAAGCCCGCCTACCGGGTGAAAGCACTGCGGGCCGCGCAACTGACCTTGGAGCATCTCGGGCATCCGGGCTTGGGCGGCCGCCTGATCATCGAAAGCGACATACCGATCGGACATGGCTACGGCTCGTCGACTGCCGACGTTGTTGCCTCCATCCGAGCGGTGGCAGCCGCGCTTGGGAAAAGGTTGCTCCCTTCGACGATCGCTCACATGGCAGTTGCCGCTGAAATCGCCTCAGACGCGATTGCGTTCGAAACTGAAGCGCTGCTTTTTGCACAACGAGAAGGGAAGATCCTGGAGCATTTCGGTGGGGCGCTGCCCCCATTTGTCCTGGTAGGATTCAAGGCCGATGCGACTGCTGGTGTCGACACGCTCGAGCTTGCTCCGGCTCGATACAGCAGCGAGGAAATCCAGCTCTTCCGTATCCTTCGTGGGATGGTCGCGCGCTCGGTTGAGATCCAGGATGTGCGTCTGCTTGGCCAGGCGGCGACAATGAGCGCGCGCATCAGTCAACGCTATTTGCCCAAGCCGCGTTTCGAAGAGGTGATCGACGTCGCTGAGCGCTTTCAGACTTGTGGCATCCAGGTGGCGCACAGCGGATCGCTCGTTGGGCTCATGCTCGATGTTCCATCGGCCAGCCGGGAGAAGCTCAGTACGATCAACGCGGTGCTCGGGGAGAAGGGGTTCCAGGACATCGGTATCTTCTCAATCAACTCGACGGTGAGCGCTCATGTCCTTTGAGGTCGACTATTTCAGAGCGCTGGAAACGCCACGTCTGGCACCGCTCGGTCCAAACATTGTCGCGGCCGCTTTTCCATTGATGAAACTGATGCCAGCGCGATTCATCCTCGACCAGGCCGAGAGGTCGGGCGAACTGAAGGCAGGCGCCCATATCGTAGAAACCACCTCCGGCACATTCGGCATGGCGGTGGCGCTTCTCGCCGCAGCACGTGGGTTCCCGCTCACCTTGGTTACCGCGGCCACGTTGATCGACCAGACTTATCAACATCGGCTGGAGCGGCTCGGTGCGAAGGTCGTCGCACTTGCCGACGAACGCGGCGACGGCAACCAGGCCGGAAGACTGGCGTATCTCAGGGAACTACAGGAAAATGAGCCTGGCGTCTTCTGGACGCGGCAGTACGACAGTCCGGGAAACTGGCAATCCTATGCTCGCCTTGCCGAACAGTTTGTTCGCGCGATGGGCCAAATCGACTGGCTCGTCGGTTGCATCGGGACCGGTGGCTCCTTGTGCGGGACAGGGACCTTTCTGCGTCAGATCTTCCCGCATCTGAAAGTTGCCGCTGTCGACACGCATCGAAGCGTGCTTTTTGGTCAACCCTTGGGCAAACGCATGCTGCGCGGGCTCGGCAACAGCGTGATCCCGGCGAATGTCAGGCATCATCTGGTCGATGAAGTGCATTGGGTCGGCGCCTATGCCGCCTATCATCAGGCTCATTCGCTGATGCGTGACCGTGGGATCTTCATGGGGCCGACAAGCGGAGCTGCCGCGCTCGTCGGCAACTGGATAGCACGGACCAATCCGGATGCGACCGTCGCGGTCATCATGCCTGACGAAGGGCATCGTCACGCCAACGCGGTCTATGACGACGATTGGCTCACGACGCTGCCCGGTTGGCCGTGTGAGCCCGTGCAGGAGCCCGAAACTCTTCTCACAATCGAGCCAAGAGCCGAATGGGAGTGGACGCGGTTCGAATGGTCAAGGAGGCATCTGGAGGATGTCATTGTCACCCCAGGCGATCTGAACTGAACGCCTATATCGCGAGAGCCTCAGACATGCATTTTTCTTTGAGGCAACGCTTTTGCTCAGCCACCCCCATGCGTCCTCAACACGGTCAAAAGCAACCGGGGAATCTGCCGACGCCATCGAAACATCGAAATCTTTCAAACCGCTGGCAGTCGCAACGGCAACCACCCGATCATTGGGCGACATCGTCTGTTTCTCGCGCAATTGCTGAATTGCGACCAGCGGGGCGGCCGATGCCAGTTCGACGAAGAGACCTTCTTTGATTGCCAGTTTCCTTTGCATGCGCAGCAGTTGTTCGTTGGAAACGCAGACAGCCAAGCCGCCAGTATCACGCAATGCCTTCACAGCCTGGTATGTGCTGCGTGTCGTGCCAATCGACAGTGCTATCGTTTCGCAGGACGGCTGCTGTTCCTCGATCCGGTCGAAGCGAGCCATGCACCTCAGCAGCGACGAGCCTTGGAATACGCCCGATCTTTCCCCGGCTGAGCAGGTCTCGGAAGCCTGCCGCTACTCCTGCCAGCGCATCCCCATAACAAACGGGCAGCACACACCAGTCGGGCACATCGCCATACAATTGCTCCGCGATCTCGTAGGCAATCGTCTTGTACCCTTCGATACCTATCGGGTGGCTGCCGACCACCGGGTGACGGTAGGGAGACGCAACAAACCAGCCCGGACGATCGGCGACGCGCTCGAGAAGGCTCCACCTGTCGTTCTTCTGTGCCATCGGGACCACCGAGGCACCAATCTCAGGATCACTTTATTCTAAAATGTTATGCCATTTGCGCTGCGAAGCAAAAAACGCCCGCTCTTGGCGGCGGGTCCAACGTTGCATCAGAACGGACCCCGTCGAGTCGGGTCAGTTTGTCCAACGCATATTGGCCACAGTACGTCTTGTGAGACGGGATCCCACAGAACTTAGCGCCCGAATGTCCGCTTTCCCTGAGCCATCAGCCAAACCCAGACAGTCCGGTTCCGGCCCCTGAGCGGCGATGCTGGCGATCCCGTTTTCTCCTCTGGCCAATCAAGGCCGAGGAGAACTCACATGGGTCACTCTGAATATGATGATGCTAGCCGCGAGCGTGCAGCTTGAACGCTGGGAAGAAGGTAGGGACGAAACGCCCACTCACGCAGAAGCAGATCTGGGCTGTTCGCTTCTTTCTCGATCGCGAGCGCCGTATCAGGGATCGTGCGCTGTTCGATCTAGCGATCGACAGCAAGCTTCGCGGCTGCGACCTGGTCAAGATCAGGATTCGCGAGCTGGTCGCCGGACCGGAGATCAGGACGCGAGCGATCGTCGTTCAGCAAAAGACGGGGCGGCCGGTCCAGTTCGAGATCACTAGTGATGTGAGGGCGAGCCTGCTCGCGTGGCTCGAACGGCGTGGCGGCACGGTCGAAGATTATGCCTTTCCTAGTCGGATCGATCACGCTCGCCACATGAGCACGAGGCAGTACGCCCGACTGGTTGACGAGTGGGTGACCGCGATCGGCCTGCGTCCCGAGGAGTATGGCACTCATTCGCTTCGGCGCACGAAGGCATCAATGATCTACAAGGCTACGGGCAATCTTCGCGCCATCCAGATTCTGCTTGGTCACTCCAAGATCGAGAATACAGTCCGATATCTCGGTGTCGATGTGGAGGACGCGCTGCTACTTTCCGAACGAACCGAAATCTGACCTTGAGCGGTCATCCGACGCTGCGCGGATGGCCGCTTCGACGCAGGGGACAGGCTGCCAACGCTGGCTGCCACGGGGTGGGAAGCGGAATGACCGCTTTTGGGCGGGCATAGCAAGCAAGCGGACGTTCGGTCAGCGAACACGATCTACAGCTCTTCACCATCTCGGCCATTGAAGTTGGCTTTGTCACTGGCTCAAAGCAGACAGTTGGGCCATTCCCGAAAATCCGCTTGGGTCTTGCCATCATTATAAGTTTCTGCTTATGATAATTTATGAGTTATGATTATGCAGGCATGGTGGCATTGGCCGACCCTACAAGACGTAAGGTGTTTGAGCTTGTCGCGGAAAAGCCGCACTCGGTCGCCGAACTGACGCGGGCGTTGCCAGTGTCTCAGCCTGCGATCTCGCAGCATCTCAAGGTGTTGCGCGAGGCGCAGCTCGTGCGGGCGGAAGCGCGCGGCGCGAGTAATGTCTACCACCTCGACCGTCATGGGTTGGGATTGATGCGCGCCTGGATCGACCGGATGTGGGGCGATGCCCTCGAGGCTTTCAAACAGGAAATTGATGCGACGAAGGAGCAGAAGGAATGACTATAGCGATCAAACCGACTCCGGTCAGGAAATCAGTGATGGTCGACGCCCCGATCGCCCGCGCGTTCGATGTGTTCACCGCCGGCTTCGGGCGCTGGTGGCCGTCAACCCATTCCATCGGCGGGTCGCCGATCAAGACCTCGATCATCGAGCCGCGATCTGGTGGACGATGGTATGAAATCGGCGAGGATGGCAGCGAGTGCGACTGGGGCGAGGTGTTGGCGTGGGAGCCGCCAGCGCGTGTTCTTCTCGCTTGGCGGATCGGTGCTAATTGGCAGTTTGATCCTGATCTTCTGACCGAAGTCGATGTCCGGTTTACGGCACTGGGAGACAATGCGACCCGCATCGATCTCGAACATCGGCTTCTTGAGAACATGGGTGCGGCGGGCGAAAAAGCGCGCGAAATTTTCGACTCCGAAGGCGGGTGGACCGGCATCCTTGCGGCCTATATGGCCGCGGCGGGATCGCTTTGACCCATTCCCTTCCCCGGTCGGCTCGCACGATGGGCACCGGCGCGTTCGGACAGCGCCGAGCCGCCGGCCTACGCCATGACGAACAACAAGGCTGTCGCCGCTCGTCAGGTCTGCTTGGGGTCGTTTGCCGAACGTCCGCTTTAGCTAAATGTGTTTCGAAAGCGGACCGGCAGATTTCGGCCTCACTTAAGCCGGAAATTGGTCGCTTCCCGAACGACAGCTTTCGGGAAGCGACAGCAGGTCGCGGAACGGCCGAGATGAGGTCGGTTGCCGAATGGCGGGTTATTGCGAGATTTCGCCAAAACCGGACCGACCGCAAACGGCCCCAATCACGCCGAAAATCGGCCTCTGAACGTACGGCAGGTTTCGGTCAGCGGCAGTGCCAATCGGAACGTCCGAATTGAAGGCCGACCGCGGAATGGCCGCTTTCAAGCGGCCTCGTTCGGCCTCTGCTCGTCTCGATCGATAAACGCCAATGCGCCGTCGAAGCACGGCGCAATCTGCGACACACTTTCCAACAGGCCGATACTGGCCATGTCGAAGGCGACGAGCTGATAATATTGGCTTTCGCGCAGATGCCGCGCCGTCAGGCGGCGCGCAGGCTGCCGACGATCAGCTTCACGAACACCGTCCTGGCTTCGGTGTCGGTTACCTTACCTGCCTGCAGTTCGCGCGCGATGGCCTCTGCCGCGCCCAACAGGCCAGTGCAAAGGAGACGAAGCTTGTCGCCGGAAACAGGAGTGAAGGGTTGCAGCGCCAGGGCGACGATGGTGACGTATTCCCCCAGCATGCGCGACTGCTGGAGCGCTATATCAGGGCTGCCCTGAAGTGCTGCAAAGATGGCGGGGCCTTCCTGGCCCATGTTGGACAGGCAGCCAAAATAGGCTGCGGCAATGGCGTCGGCCACGGCGGCAGGCTGGCCCGGCATTTTACTCAGCTCCTGGCGCAGCTGCTTTACATAATTGTCCTCCAGCCGCTGAAACAAGGCGAGCAGCAGGCCGGCGCGCGTTGAAAAATGGTCGTAGACGACGGGCCGGCTGACATCGGCTCGCAGGGCGAGCGTGCCCAGAGTGAGTTCATCGGCGCCCTGCTCCCGAACGATCTCAAGGGCCGTATCAAGCAGTTGGCTACGGCGGCCATCTCTCGGCAGCTTCATATTTTTGCCCTCTCCTTGACTCCTACAATTTGTAGGTTACATTTTGTAAGTTCGCAGTCAAGCAGGACAAACAGGAAATAGACATGGGTGACGTCACGGTAATCGGCCTGGGTGCGATGGGCACCGCATTGGCGCGCGCGTTCCTCTCCGCCGGCAAAACGACTGTTGTCTGGAACCGGACCTCGGCAAAGGCCGAAGATCTGGGAGATGAAGGGGCCGAGGTCGCGCTGACCGCCGCGGAAGCGGTCGCCGCCAGCCCGGTTCTCGTCATGTGCCTGTCGGACTATGCGGCGACGCGCGGCATTCTCGAAGACAAAGCCGTGGCCGAGATCGTCGGTGGGCGGCTTGTCGTGCAATTGGCCTCCGGCACATCGAGGGAAGCCCGAGCCATGGCGGCATGGGCGGCGAAGCGCGGTGCGGACTATCTCGACGGCGCAATTTCCGCGTGGCCGAGCCAGATCGGCGGAGCTGATGCCGCAATTCTCATTGCGGGTCCCGAGACGATTTTTGCCTCGGTCAGCCCCCTTCTTCAGGCGTTGGCCGGCAGTCTTATGCATGTGGGCCCCGATGTGGGCCATGCCAAGGCGCTGTTTGGCGCTGCCCTGGCCTATTACGCCGCCCATTGGATCGGCTTCAGCCACGGCGCAGTCATCAGTGAAGCCGAAGGGCTCGATCCGGCTCGGTTCGGGGAGTTGTTGGCGGGCTCCGCACCGTTCTTCGCAGACGACATGCGTCGCATGGGCCGGGTCATCGCCACAAACAGCTTCGACGCACCTGAAAGCACGATCGGGTCCGTGCGCGCCGATATCGCGCGTCTCGTCGAAGTATCCGACAATCTGGAGATCGGCGCCGATTTTCCGAACTTCGCGGCCTCGGTTTTCCAGCGCGCGGTGGACGCGGGTTATGGCGCCGAAGAACACTGCGCGGTCACAAAGGTGTTGCGCGGCACCGTATGAGCCACGGTCGCCTGTGGTTGTTCCAAGTGCTGGCGCGTCCTCGGAATGCATCACAAAGGGGCTCTCCTTGTCGCGCTGCCAGACGTTTCGACTGAGATTGAGGCCTTGCGTCACGATATCGGGGCGGCGCAAAAAACAGGTTGCATAATGCAATCAGATTTGTGACGTTGTGAGAATGCCAGCCCGGCATGCCGAAGCCCAAGGACATCAGGTGCAGGCCCCCTCGGTCGTCCCCTGGGTGTCCCGATCGTCTGCGGGCCTACTGAGACGCCGCGGCGACCAATGCCGCGGATCCCACGGAGAAGGAGACAAAGCCATGCCCAGGTTTATCACAATCGGATATGGCGACGCTGCCGGCTACAACAGAACAGCCCAGTCTGTCAGGGACGCTGCCCATGCACAGGACGCGAAACTGCGGTCGGAAGGCGCTGTCATAGGCATTGCCGGCAACCCGGTCCAGGTCCGCAATCCAGAGGCCCGCGACCTGCAAACGCGCGACGGACCGTTCATGTCGTCGGCTTTGCCGATCGCGGGCTTCGCCATCATCGAGGCGACCGATCTCGCCGCCGCCATCGCAAAGGTTTCGCAGGTACCCTGCGCGGTGGCGCACGGCGTCGTTGAAGTCTGGCCCCTGAAAGAGACAGGCTGATCGGCTCTCGCGACCGCCTGCCATAGAGAGGCCGTCAGCCGGGACGTCACCTCGGCGCACCGCCGGTTTCCAACCGACGACCATCATGAGGTCCGCTGCCGAAGGCCGTCTCATGTCGCGCCGTTCGACTATTGGCTGTCTCGACCGATAAACGTAATCGCTTTCCAAGTTCGGCCGTGTTGACGCGATCGCATCAATTTCGCAGGATTTTCTCCATCGCCTTGCCCTTGGCCAGTTCGTCGATCAGCTTGTCCAGGTAACGGATTTCCCGCATTGTCGGCTGTTCGATGTCTTCGACCCTGACGCCGCAGATCACGCCTGTGATCAGAGATCGTGCGGGATTCAGTTGAGGCGCGGCGGCAATGAAATCCTCGAAGCTTGACTGCTTTTCGACCTGAGCATTCAGCCCTTCCTGAGTGTAGCCCGTCAACCAACGGATGATCTCGTCGACTTCCGCCTTAGTGCGTCCCCTTTTTCTCCGCCTTGGCAATATAGAGCGGATAGACGCTGGCGAAGCTCATTGAATATATTTGAGGCTTGGTCATCGGGCCTCCTCAGCGCCGTTGCGTGAACAGCCCTCGCAAACTTAGACGAGATTCAGCTGCCAGGTGATGCCGAAACGATCGGCGACCCAGCCAAACCGGCGGCTGAAGCCATAGTCGCCGAGCGGCATCAAGGCACTGCCGCCGTCCGACAGGGCGGCAAACAAGCGCTCGACCTCTTCCTCCGTGTCACATTCCACGAACAGCGACATCGAGGGTGTGAAATTGAAGGCATGCGGGAGCGAATTCTCGCTGGCCATGAAACGACGCCCATTGAGGACAAAGATCGCAGTCTTAACCGTGCCCTCGGCCCGGCCCTCGCCGGGTTCCCAGAGATCGATCCGTTCGATGCGGGCTTGGGGAAAAAGTGAGACGTAGAAGTCGACGGCTTGTCTTGCTTTGCCGTGGTTCTCTCCCGAGAACATCAGGAAGGTGAGGATGTCTTTCACGACGGATCTCCTTCAGTGACAATGAGTATGCCGACGTATCCGGCAGTTGCGGATGTGGGCGGAAGTGACGTCACGCTGTCTCGACAAGCGACTTCAGGCGGTCCAGCGCGCGGTCCCAGCCAGCTGCGATCGTAGTAAGGAACGCGCGCGCCTCTTTGATGCGGTGGGGGTCGAGTCCGTATCGCACTTCCCGGCCGTGGCGCTCATGCACCACCAGCTTCGCGGCTTCCAGCACTTGCAGGTGCTTCACGATCGCCTGTCGGGAGATGGCCTGCCCGTCCGCCAGGGTGGTAGCCGACAAGGCGCCGGCGGCCAGAAGCCGAGTGACAAGGGCAAGGCGGGTCGCGTCTCCCAACGCGGCGAACACACTCGCTAAGTCTTGTTCAGATCCGTTCGACATAGCGCCTGAGGTTCTCGATCTGCGCGCTCCAGCCGCCCTCGTTCATCATGAAAGCGCGCTTGCGACGATGCGGCGGCACGCCTTCGAAGCCAGATTCCGTAACTGTCAGCCGTGTGCCTTCGGCAACCGGTTTCAGACGAAACTCAACGAGGGTGGTGGATTCTTTCGCAGGATCATACGCCGCATCGATGCCATAGGGAATCCAGCGGAAGCTGAAAAGGCTCGGGGCTTCCATGCGTTCGACGGTACAAAAGACGGTATTCGGTTGAGGCAGACGTATGGCCGTCGGTTCAAGGCCGAACGAAACTTGGCATCGCATGACATATGCCTCGTCAAATCCACCCTCGAATGTGCCGGTTATTGTCTGACCCGGAGCAAAGTTCTGATTCAGTTTGATACCGAACCACTGTGCAAACTCAGCAATGTTGGTGATGGCCTGCCAGACACGTTCGATGGGCGCCCGCAGCACGATCTCCTTCTCGATACGATCGAATGTGTTCACTGCGCCTTCCATCGTGCAACGAATTGGTTGCACCATACAAAGCCAGCCAGGATAGTGCAATCAAAGAGGCGCCCAACGCACACGTATATCTCGCGCCAGTCCTTTGCCGCCATCAGGCGACCGTTCAAAGACGGTAATGGTGCTGATCATTGTGTCTGTCTCCATGCTTAATCCATTGGCTTTGGTCCACAGAATGATGACGAATGAGATTGCCGGAAACCGACATGTTCTTTGAAATACATCGTTGACGTTCGGCAAGATTCTCGCCGGCCTAGAGCGAGTCGGCGCGTTCCTTCTTGCTTGCGCTTCCAGGCGGTGTCGTAAAAGACGAGTGTGCGCCGATGCAGTCCCGGCCGCCGCCGGCTCGCCTCTAAAGTAACGATCACCTTGCGGCTATGGCACCCCAGGGACACGCGTCCACGGCAACCGCCCAAACTACTGGATGGCCGAATCCCGATGACGTCCCTGAGCCACGAGTTCCGTTTCGTGGCGGCTGATCGGCTGCGACCTCAGCCCCATCATTCAGGGCGGATCATTGCAATTGAGACGACAGAGAGATTGGGGCTCTAGGTCGCAAGGTGCGTCCCGCCGATTGATTAACGTTAGGTACAAAACTATACGTCGCCATATGAGATTCTTGGAACAAAAACATCTGGCAATGCTGGAGGAAGCGGAACGGCGTGCGGCCGCCCCGCCTGATAGCCTACGCGCCTGCTTCGAATTGCTGGCGCTGGCAGGTGCTATCGATAGGGATTGCGCAGCGCGGCTTGCACCGTACCGTCTGTCGGAAGGCAAGTTCGTCCTGCTGTTTCTTCTGCACGACCAGCCCCACGGCTTGTCGCCGCATGAGTTGGCTGAACGGGCTGGCGTAACGCGGGCGACGATCACCGGCCTTCTCGATGGCCTTGAGCGCGATGGCTTCATTGCTCGCCGTTCCGGGCTCGAGGACCGGCGCAAGATTGCTGTCGTACTGACCGATCTTGGGCAACAGACGGCGCGCGACCTGTTCAGCGAACATGCGAAGTGGATCGCGACGCTCTTCGCTGGCTTTACCGCCGAGGATCGCAAGACGCTCAATGGCCTACTGCAACGCATCTGGAAAAACCTTGATGCTCGCGTCGGTCTGCAAGACGGCCAGGAGGTGCGCGCATGAGCACGGCCAAGCCAAAGGCGCGCGGCGTCAAGGACATTCCGGCCGACCGTCTCACACAACTCGATGCCGGCGCGGAAACCACGACACTGACCGAATGCCTCGCGGTCGATTTCGCCGCGCTCATGGGCAATATCCTGCCGGAGATCGGCGACCACGCCCTGGCCGATATGAGAGCGGAGACATCGACCGGCATTCTGCGGCGCATGGCGTTGGCTGCCGGCTTGATCCAGCGGGAGCTTGGTCCGGCAGCTTTTGACAAGATCGCAAATCATCCTTCGGACACAGCGCGCGGTTGGGCCTGTTTCATGATCGGCAGTGCCGGGGACAGGTCGCTTGCCGACCGACTGGCCGCGATCCGCCCCTACGCCGACGATCCGCATTTCGGGGTGCGAGAATGGTGCTGGATGGCGGTTCGCCCACACCTTGCCGCCGAGCTGGAGACGGCTATCAGCTTGCTCGCCGATTGGACGGCGGACCCGTCCGAGCGGGTGCGCCGCTTTGCTTCCGAGGCAATCCGGCCTCGCGGTGTCTGGTGCGCGCATATCGCGGTGATGAAGAAGCAGCCGGAACTGGCGCTCGCCGTCCTCGAACCGCTGCGCGCTGATCCCTCCGGCTATGTGCAGGATTCCGTCGCCAATTGGTTGAACGACGCTGGCAAGGACCAACCTGATTGGGTTGAGGCTCTATGCGCCCGCTGGTCCGCTGAAAATCCATCGCCAGCGACGACACGCATATGCCGCCGCGCGCTTCGCTCCATCAAGCCGAACTGACAGGAAAGTAGGATAATGGCCCACTATTTAACCGAACTCTACACCGCGAAATCGACATGGTTGGCGCTCTCGGACGAACAGCGCCAGCAGTTCTTTGCCAGCGTCGGCGCGGGGATGCCCGCCTTGATGGACCTCGGCATCGAACCCGTCACCATGGGCAAGGTCGATGCCTCCAAGCTCCATTCGGCCGCCCAGACCTTCTTTGCCGTGTGGCGTTGCCCCGACGATGCCGCGCTCGAAGCGCTCGTCGGCGGCATCGCGCAAACGGGCTGGCATGAATATTTCGACACGATCAACGCTGGGGGCGAAGGTACCGATCTCATGGGGCACCTCGCACAGCTTGGCGAGGCCGCCTAGAGCTGTCCAAATGCGTCGGCGTTCCAAGAATGCCCAAGCACAAAGCCGCCGAAACTTCTCAGTGGCCGTATCCCGTTGGCTGCGCCCGAAACCCGCAGTCGCACTCACATCGAGATCGCCTGCTTTTGGTTCGCCGCCGAAGTCTGCTTTTGGGGTGTAGCAAAGCTGCTCGCTGCGGCGGAGATGCGGGCGCGTAACCCAGGCGAGCCTGCGCGGTAGAGAGGTTGGCCTGCGCTTGATTGAGCTGTGTTGATGCCATGACATAGTCGCTCCCGCCTGGCTGCGAGGTATAAACCGCCAACGGTGCAATGCGGACCTGGGTGCGTGCGATGTCGAGATTCTTAGTGGCAGCGTCCAGTGCCTGCTGGGTGCCAAAACCGACTTTGGAAAGCTGGGCAGCTCTTTGATACTCAGCTTGGGCATCGGCGAGTGTTGCCTGTGCCTGTTTCAAGGCCTCCTGAGCTGTCGGCAAGGTGAGTTCGTGCAACTGCCGTATGCGGGCTTGGCCTGAGCGACCGCGCCTTGTGCCTCGACAACGGCGGACTTGAACTCATCTTGCTCAAGCGCGACGAGCGGCTGTCCCTGTTCGACCTTCTGACCTTCGTCGACCAGTACATCCGCCACTGTGCCGGTGATCTGGCTCGATATATCGACGCGGTAGGGCGTTTCCACGTTGGCACTGGCAACCACCGTCTTGAAAGATCGCCACGGAGCACCGGATAGACGACCACTGCCGGCCCAATCAGCCAGCGTGCCACGGCTAAGCTCACCGCGAAGGCAAGAAGCAGAAGCCCGGACAATGCCCATCTGTGGCTCCAGGCGAAATGCCCACCGCTTAAGAGGGCCGACCTGTGCGAATTTTTGGGGTAGGGCCTAGTGAATTGCAGCATGAGAATCTCGGAGGAATGGACGTTGTCAGTCCTCCTCAAGTCATATCAAAGGCGGCTTACCGCCCTGGTTGCTTGGAGCCGGTCTTGTGTTCGACTTGAAGCTGTCGCCTGACCAATACGAGCGTTGGATCGTCAGGGTAGCTAGTGATGGTGAAACCCATATCCTGCTCAAGATCGATCGCTGCGTGGTTTTCGCGAGATTCGATCGATATGATCGCCTCGAGGCCAAGCTGTTGCGCATACTTGGCTACGTATCCCAGAAGCTCCCAACTGACACCGAGTTGCTTGTGGTCGTCCCGGATGCAAAGCGCGACTTCCCCCTCGCGACCTGACGCGTCGATGGCCAGCATCGCAACGGCAATCAGGACGCCGTTCGTCGAAAGGGCCAAAAAGTTATGAACCCGGCTGTCGTCCGAGCGCGTCATTGCCAAAAGCCGCTCGTGAGAAACAGACTTTACGCCTGCAAGGAAGCGAAAACGCATATCCTGCGGGCTTACATGCGTGAAGAATTCCGCGAGAATTGCTTCATCCTCGATGCGCGCGCGACGCACTTCGAAACGAAATCCGGTACGCGTGGCAAGAGCAATCTTGAGGTCGTGTGCCATGACTAAGCTCCATCAATACGCCACGATCGGATCGTGCTTCCGCTCGGGCTGGATGGGCAAGCCTATCCCCTCACTGCCTCACTGCTTTGATCTCCATCAATTTTGCTGCGGCCAGACGCGCCCGTGCGAAGCAATCACTCTGCTTATGGCCTGAGCATATCGAATATTACCTGTCCGACACTCTTGGTACATGCGATGGCTGGTAGCGGCACTGTGAGTGCCGGAAGTGCTCAGGCGCCTTCGTTGTCGGCTTGAGGTCCATCGGCCTTGAGCAGTTTTAATACGTTGATCCAGGCCCCGAAGATTTTTGTATCGGTGAAGTATCTCGACTAGAAGCAGACAGTCCGGAATCGGCCCCCATCCCGCCCCCCCTTTGGCGACCCAAATCGGATTCGAACTGTGCGGCGCAAGAGAAATATTCATTCCTTATTCTAGACACGACAGTCGGAGGACGTTGCCCTGGCAGCATCAACCGCTGCTTTGTCGCAAGATCAATTCTGGTCCTATCAGAACATGATCTAGCTGTGCTCCGCCGTCTAAGATGCCAAGAATTAGTGAACCTGCACGGCTGCCTATCTCCCTGGCGCGGGCATCAATTGTCGTGAGTGTGGGAACGCATATGTCGGCGATCTCGTAGTTTCCGAATCCGCCGACCGCAATGCGTCCCGGGACGGAGAAACCCTGTCGTTGACACTCGGTCAGCGCGCCGAAGGCGGATAGGTCAGATACGCAGATTACAGCCTCGGTGTCAGGAAAGTCAGATAAAAGCCGGGCCATTGCAATCGCACCTTCACGCATGGAAATTGGCGGCGTCCCGGCTGCAATGAGCCGCGTGGGATCTAGCCCGTGCTTCTTCATTGCCGATATGAAACCTCGACGGCGGTCACTGCCACGGGTATCGCGACTGGTATCGCCGCCAAGAAATGCGATGCGTTGATACCCTATTCGTACGAAGTGATCGACCATCCCCCGCACAGCATCGGCATTCGAGAAACCTACGTAGTGTCCGATGGGGTCGGCGGGCACGTCCCAAGTCTCGATAACTGGTATCTGGGCATTCTCCAGCAGCCTGCGCGCGCGCGGCGTATGCTTGCCCCCGGTGACGACGATCGCTTGCGGCTTGCGGCGCAAGAGTTGCTCGATCAGTCGCTCCTCATTCTCTACGTCGTAGTTGGTATAGCCGAGCAGAATCTGCATACCGGCGCCGGCAAGTACTTCGGACAGGCCGGCCACCGTGTCGGCGAAGTTAGCGTTGTTGATCGACGGTATAGTGACGGCGACAAAACCGGTGCGCTGCGAACGGAGATTGGAGGCAGTCGAGTCAAAGACGTACCCCATATCCTCCGCCGTCTTGAGTATGGCCTCGCGGGTTTCTCTGCGGATGAGACTGTCACCCTTGAACGCGCGGGAGACCGTCATCGGCGAGACGCCGGTGATACGCGCGATGTCGGCCATTGTCGGTGGCTTGCGGTTTGGCTTCATCAGCGCAGTCAAATTTCCGGTCGATGCCGTTATAGATATCAGGACACTAGATCGAGTGCAGACTTGTAATGCAATACCGTCAACGGCTTGCTCATCCGACCCATCCCGGCATTACAGCACGAACTCGTTGGCCAGTGTGACATGGTGATGGACACGCCCTTCGAAATAGCGCGATAGCACGGCTTCGGTGGCGGCGCGCGACTCAGCCCGAACAGGGCTAGCCAACGCGGCATCAACGGCAGCCAGGTCGGGATAGTTTATCGCCAGGATCATCGGGTACTCAGGTGCACCTTCGTCGCGCTTTTCGGCGAACGAGACCCGCACGTCGAGAGCGCCAGGGAATTGCTTCCACTTCGGCAGCACGGTCTCTAGTACGGCTGTGCGGAATTCCTGTTCCTGGCCTGCCTTGACGCAACCCTCGAATATTGCATAGCGGGTGATCATGTGGATATCGGTCCCTTTATTCCCCTGAAAAATTCCATCAGAGCCGCCTGGTCCTCACCGCCTAGGCCGGCCGCGGTGAGCAGGCGGTGAACCTCGGCGCAGATCGCTGTCAACGGCATGGCGGTATTGGTTTTGCGGGCCAGGTCTTGCGCGGCGTCGAGGTCCTTCACCATGTTGTCGATCCGGCCGGTTCGGCGGTAGTCGCGCGCGATATAGCGTGGCATGTATTCCTGGAGGATTGCGCTGTCGGCGCGTCCACCTTTCAGGGCTTGGGGGAGCTTGGCGGCATCTATGCCAGCATCCAGTGCCAGTTGCGTCGCCTCCGCTACCGCAAGGAAGTTCAGTCCGCATAAAACCTGGTTAATCAACTTTGTGGTTTGGCCTGCTCCCACGGGTCCCATATGAGTGGCGGTGCGAGCGAGATGACGGAGTACTCCGCGCGCATCGTCAACGTCCGATTCCGTGCCACCAAGCATTAGGATCAGCTCTCCGGTGAGCGCCTTTGGAGCACCGCCGGACAGCGGGCTGTCAACCCAACGGAGACCGGCGCTGGCCGCTTCCGACGCCAGATCCTTTGTCGCTCCTGGGTCGATCGAGGACATATCGATGATCATTGTGCCCGACCGCGCACCGGCAGCGATGCCGTCTTTGCCGAACACGCTGGCGCGCACGATTTGCGCCGAGTTGAGACTGAGGATGACATAGTCAGAAGCCGCAGCGGCGGCGCCACTGCTGGTGGCCGCAACAGCGCTCAGTCGGGTCAGTGCTTCCACCCTGGAAGGGTCAAGATCGAAGACAATCAGGTGGTTGCCGGTTTCGAGCAGCCGCGTTCCAATCGCATTGCCCATTGCTCCGGCGCCGATAAGAGCCACCTTGTTGCTCATGCCATTTTCTCCTTTAACGCCATCACGATCGCCGCAACAACTTCGCCTAGCGGTCGGTCGACGTCGACCATGACGGCGTGTTCGTCTGGCCCAGGTATCTCAAGTATGGCGAACTGACTGTCGAGCAATTTTAGCGGCATGAAATGACCTGAACGTGCAGCCATGCGAGCAGCGATCAGCTCGCGTGTGCCGGCCAGGTACACAAAGGTAACCGGCGCTCCAACCTCTTTGCGAATTCGGTCGCGGTATGCACGCTTGAGCGCTGAGCATCCGACAACCGTCACGCCCTGGCGAGTGGCAAGTACTTGGCCCACGGCAGCAAGCCACAGCCACCTATCCGCGTCGCAAAGAGCTTCCCCGCGGCTCATCTTGGCGATATTGCAGGTCGGGTGCAGCGCGTCCCCGTCGACATAAGTCGAACCGGTTAGGCGCGCGAAAGCCTCTCCTATCGAGGTTTTGCCACAGCCCGCGACACCCATAAAAACGATGCCTCGGGGCAGATCAGAGCGATGCAGTGATGCCTCCATCGACGTAAAGAACGTGCCCGTTGATGAAGGAGGAAGCATCCGATGCGAGAAAGACGCATGCCCCCACCAGCTCTTCCACTTTGCCCCAACGACCGGCGGGTGTACGCTGCTCGAGCCAAGCAGAGAAGGCCGGGTCGCTGACCAAAGCGGCGTTGAGTGGCGTGTCGAAGTAACCGGGTGCAATGGCGTTACACTGAAGGCCTAGTCTCGCCCAGTCCGTTGCCATGCCCTTGGTTAGATTTCCGACCGCACCCTTTGTAGCGGTATACGGCGCAATGCCAGGCCGCGCGAGAGCAGTTTGGACGCTGGCGATATTGATGATTTTGCCCGCACCACGGGCGATCATATGGCGAGCCACGGCCTGTCCTGCATTGAACACCGACGAAACATTTGTCCGTAAAAGCTGCTCGAAGGCATCGGCTGGAAACTCGGCCAGTGGGGCGCGGTATTGCATGCCGGCATTGCTCACGAGAATGTCGATGGGGCCGATGCCCGCCTCGATCGAGTCGATCGCCTCGCGGGTCGCTATGTGGTCGGTGACGTCAAAGGCAAGCGACGCTAGGCCACCCAGTTCCGCGGCGGCGGCGGCAAGCTTAACGGCGTCGCGCCCATTCAGCACGACTTCAGCACCCGCATCCCTCAGCCCACAGGCAAGTGCGAAGCCGATCCCTTGAGACGAGCCGGTGATAAGGGCGCGACGGCCAGTGAGGTCGAACAGTGGGAGACCCATCAGTTTTTCTCTCTCGACAACGTGACAGAGACCTGTCTATGTTATCGATAACATTCTTGTCAAGTGATCGGGACACTCCATGCCGCGTCCGCACCTTCTTCAGATTGGCCCCTATCCGGAATGGGACGAAGGTCCCTTGAACGCAGCGTTCGTTGCGCATCGATATTTCGAGGCCGGGGACAAGGATGTCTTCCTCACGCAGGTGGGACCATCCATCCGGGCGATCGCGACTCGAGGAGAACTTGGCGCTAGCCGCGCGCTGATGGAGTGCTGTCCAAACCTGGAGATCGTCTCGGTTTACGGAGTCGGATATGACGCGGTCGATGTCGACTTCTGTCGGGCGCGTGGCATCCGTGTGACGAACACACCAGACGTGCTGACTAAGGACGTCGCAGACCTCGGCGTCGCCATGATGCTCTGCCAATCGCGGGGCGTGATTGGGGCTGAGGGATGGGTGCGCGACGGAAGTTGGACGTCGCAGGGGCTCTACCCCCTGAAGCGCCGTGTCTGGGGTCGGCGCGCCGGCATTCTGGGGCTGGGACGTATTGGCTTTGAGGTAGCAAAGCGACTTGAAGGCTTCGGCATGGACATCGCCTATAGCGGCTCCACGCCGAAGAAGTACGCCGAGGGCATGGAGTTCGTCGCTGACCCGGTGGCGCTTGCAGACAGGTCCGATTTCCTCTTCGTGACGCTCGCAGCCACACCCACGACGAGACACATTGTCGGCCGTGAGGTCATCAGAGCGCTCGGGCCTGACGGAATGCTGATCAACATCTCACGTGCGTCAAATATTGACGAGGAGGCGCTACTTGATGCGCTGGAAAGTGGGGCGCTTGGTTCGGCAGCGCTGGATGTATTCGAGGGGGAGCCGAAGCTTAATCCCCGCTTCCTGGCCTTGAGCAATGTCCTACTCCAACCACACCACGCGTCAGGCACGATCGAGACGCGCAAGGCGATGGGGCAACTCCTGCGCGACAATCTCCAAGCCCATTTTGCCGGCATGCCGCTGCCGACAGCTGTCATGTGAGGCATGCTGATGAAAGCGATCGTTGCCCATGCGCCGCGGGATTTGCGGATCGAGGAACGGCCGGACGAGCAACCCGGTCAAGGCGAAGTGAAGCTTCGGCTCGCTGTCGGGGGAATCTGCGGCAGTGACCTCCACTACTACAATCATGGTGGCTTCGGTTCTGTCAGATTGAGGCAGCCGATGGTGCTTGGCCATGAAGTTTCGGCTTATGTGGAAGCACTAGGTCCGAACGTCGAAGGCCTGGAGGTCGGTCAACTCGTTGCCGTGTCCCCATCGCGGCCTTGCCGCTCATGCCGTTACTGCCAGAAAGGCCAGCACAACCAGTGCCTCAATATGCGATTTTATGGCAGCGCAATGCCGTTTCCGCATGTCCAGGGTGCATTTTGCGAGCGGTTGGTCGCGGATTCGACCCAATGCGTTCCTGCTGACGGGCTAACCGCCACCGAGGCCGCGATGGCCGAGCCACTCGCGGTCGTATTGCACGCCACGAGCAGGGCGGGGGACTTAATCGGCAAGCGAGTGCTTGTGACAGGGTGTGGGCCCATTGGCGTGCTGGCGATCATTGCGGCACGGAGGGCAGGCGCAGCCGAGATCGTGGCGACTGATCTCTTTGAGAGCTCACTATCGATGGCGCGGTCCTGCGGCGCTGACACGGCAATCAACATTCAGGACGAACCAGATGGCCTGGTGTCCTACGGCCTCAACAAAGGTACTTTCGACATACTCTACGAATGTTCCGGCGCTTCTGCCGCCTTGGCAAGTGGGATAGCGGCCCTGCGTCCACGCGGGATTGTTGTGCAGCTTGGTCTCGGCGGTGACACGACGCTGCCGATGATGGCGATCGTCTCCAAGGAAATCGAGCTTCGCGGCTCGTTCCGCTTCCACGACGAGTTCGCGGTTGGTGTCGAACTGATGCGCAAGCGGCTCGTCGACGTTAGGCCGCTCATCACACACACATTGGAGCTCGGCAAGGCCGTCAAAGCCTTTGAGCTGGCATCGGAACGAACCCGAACGTTGAAGGTACAGATCGCATTTTCGTGAGACGAGATGGCTTTCGACGGCAGGCGCTTGCGAGCCAACCAAGACGGTAACGAGCGGCCGCTTAGCTAGAGAACAACTTACAGGCACCTGGAGAATATCATGACAGCCGGACAGAATGTTTCCCTGAGGACCAAGATCCGTCAGCAACAGCCCATCATCTCGGCGATGATGCGGTTTCCGGATCCTGGGATCGCGGAGCTTCTGGCGGTGTTGGGTTTTGATGTGATCGTCATCGACAACGAACACATGCCTTTCAATGATGAGACCATCGCCAACATTGCGCGCGCCTGCGCGGCGCATGGCGTGGCGTGCATGATCCGTCCGACCGATCACAATCCTCGCCAGATCGGACGATACCTCGACATGGGAATGGTCGGTATTCTCGCCGCACATGTAGACACGGCCGAACAAGCACGGAGCATTGTCAGCGCTGTGAAATATCCGCCCTTCGGTAGACGGGGCATGATGCCGTTGAGCCGAGCGGCGACATTCGGCATGGGCGCGCCGACCGACGAGTATGCAGCCCGTGCCAACGACGAAACGCTCGTGATCTGCATGTGCGAGTCGCGCACCGGTGTGGAGAACATTGACGGTATCCTCGCCGTCGAGGGTGTAGACGGTGTTGCCGTCGGGCCGTCGGATATCGCCAATTCGTATGGCATGCCGGGAAAGACTACTGATCCGAAGATCGTTGAGATCATCAGCACTCTAGAGGGCAAGATCTTTGCGTCCGGCAAACTTGCGTCGGCACTGCCCAAGAACCACGACGAGGCTGTGAGAGCCATTGAGAATGGCTACGGTTGGATTAACGCCGCTTCGGACCTGAGCCTCATAGTGGAATCGGCCAAGCGGCTCTCGCCGCGTGATCTGGGGAAGCTGAAACTCGGAACATGGGGTGGGCAATAGCTGCGCGCCAGACACGCAACTGGTCAGCATAACAGGGGAGGAATGAGGACATGAACATTTTGAAGACACTCGGTAGCGGGCTCGTCATTCTGGCAGGGTTTCTCGCGGCATCGGCTGCAAGTGCCCAATCGAGCTTCCCGAGCAAGCCAATCCAGCTTGTCGTACCAGCTAAACCTGGTGGCGATACCGACCTCAATTCGAGACTGCTTGCCAAGCACATCGGCAAACACTTGAGCCAGCCGTTGGTCGTCGTGAATACCGATGGCGGCGGCGGAAACATGGCTGCGCAGAAGGTCGCCGCATCGCCAGCTGACGGTCACACGATCTTGATGCTGAACACTGTCTTGTTCACGGGCCGGGCAGTCGGGACACTGCAGCTCGGCCTTGACGATTTCGAGGTCATAGGTATCCCGAGTTATTCTGACACACTGCTGTGGGTGACACGCAAAGATGCGCCATTCAAGACGCTGCCGGAACTCAGCAAGGCTGTCCTTGCGGCACCCGATACCGTGAAATACGCCGCGACCGTAGGGGCTCCTTCGCACCTGCAGGCAATCGCTTATGAAGAGGCGATAGCCGGGGATCTCAAGAAGATCGATACGGGCTCGGGTTCGGACAAGATCGTCGCGGTGCTCTCAGGTCAGGTTGACGTGCTGACGACCAACTATTCGCTGGTGAAGGATTACATCACCACCGGTGAGATGGTGGTTCTCGGCAATCTCGGCCGCGAACGCAGCCCATTCATCCCCGATGTACCCACTTTTGCCGAAGGCGGTGTAAAGCTCGGTCCGGATTTCAACATGTTTTACGTTCTGCTCGCTCCCAAGGGGACGCCGCAGGAGGTGATCGCCGTGCTGAGCGACGCAGTGAAGAAGACGGTCGAAGACCCGGAGGTGAAGAAGGAGTTCGAGAAGTCCTACTTTACCGTCAACTATCGCGACAGTGCTGCGGCCAAGACTTATCTTCGCGAACGAGAGCCGGAGTTCATGGCGATGAAGGATCTCATCGCTGCCGACAAGTTCTGAACCGCAGAGAAATCCTATCAGCATGGGCAATCCAATGAAATGGAATGACATTATCTCGGCGCTCGTGCTGATCGTCGTGTCTATCGTTGTGTTCTTTGCCTCCGATCAACTGGAGGCAAAGACGCGGATGGACATCGGTCCCGACTTCATGCCGAAACTGGTGGCGGCTTTGACCTTTCTGCTTAGCTTGCTGCTCCTAGCACAGGCTGTGCAGCGTAACATGGGCCTAAGCCCACAGTGCCAGATGCCAGACGTCGACCGTGGGCCGGTGCGGCAGGGCGACCTAATTGAGCGCTATGCCGACTGGATCAGCCTCTTACTGATCCTCGCCTACACGATCGCATTCGAGCCCCTTGGCTTCGTGTTGTCGACTACCATTTTCCTGTTTCTACAGTTCGTCGTCATGTCACGCTCAGGTGAGCGTCGATACATACGTTTCGCGCTCGTGGCGGGCGTCGTCTCGGCAGTCTCCTATTACGTCTTCCTGAAACTGTTCTACGTGTTTTTGCCGACTGGATTGTTGGGGTGAACCATGTCTGACGTAATCTGGTCCGGTTTTGCCTCGGTACTTAGCGTCCAGGCGCTTGCGTTCAATTTATTCGGTGTCGTTGTTGGAATCATTTTCGGGGTCATTCCTGGCCTCTCGGCGGCGACCGCTATCGCGCTTTTCTTGCCGATCACCTTCGGCATGGAACCTGTGGTTGCCATCGCGTTGATGATGGGCCTCTATATCGGTGCGTCGTCGGGCGGCTTCATCGCCGCCATACTTCTCAACATTCCCGGCAAGCCGTCGGCGGTAGCGACGACTTTTGATGGCTACCCCATGGCCAGAAACGGAGAGGCCGGTCGGGCTCTCGGCGCCTCAGTCGTATTCTCTTTCATTGGCGGTCTGATCAGCATGTTCGCAATGCTGTTCATCGCACCTCCGCTTTCCGAATTGGCCATGAAGTTCGGGCCGATCGAGTATTTTGCCGCCACATTCGCAGCGCTCATGCTGCTTGGCAGCCTAACCGGAGACTCTTTGATCAAAGGTCTACTCGCGGGCTTAATCGGGCTTATGCTGGCCCTGGTTGGCTCGGCGCCGATAGACTACACGCCACGGTTCGACTTCGGGTTCTACCAGCTTTCCGAAGGCTTTCCGCAACTCGCGGTGCTCATCGGCATGTTCGCAATAGCCGAAGTGGTAAAGGCCGCGCGCCGCGATCCTGCCGTCGAGGCCGCACGTCCGCTGGATTTTCGCATGCGTGGATTCGGCATCAGCCTGAAGGAAACTATCCAGCAGATGCCGAACGCAATACGGTCCTCGGTGATCGGGATCTTTATCGGCATTCTGCCCGCTCTCGGCGGCACTGCGGCGAGCCTCGTAGCTTACACCGCGGCCAAAAACGCCTCCAAGGAAAAGGAGAAGTTTGGCAAGGGGTCGATGCATGGCCTTGTTGCTTCCGAGACAGCCAACAATGCCGTTATCGGCGGCGATATGATCCCCCTGCTTACGCTAGGCATACCAGGCGATGTGGTGACTGCCCTCCTGCTTGGCGCCTTGACCTTACACGGACTGACGCCAGGACCGCTTTTGCTCAAGACGCATGGCGATCTGCTCTATGCGATTTTCGCGGCCCTCATGATTGCCAATGTCATGATGCTAGTCGTGCAGTTCTTCGGTATCAGGATATTCGTAAGGCTGCTGTCGGTGAAAAAGTACTACTTATTCCCGATCATTGTCGCAATGTGCGCCGTTGGCGCTTTTTCGGCCAACAACGTGGGCTTCGACGTGGTGATCTTCGGCGGCTTTGGCGTCGTCGGATGGCTCTTGTTAAAGGGCGGCTTCCCTTTCGCTCCGGTGATCGTCGGCTTCATCCTGGGTCCGCTCTTGGAGATCAATCTTCGCCGCGGTCTGATGACCACAGGTGGGGACTTCCTCCCCTTCTTTCAGAGCCCGATAGCGCTGGTATTCTTCGCCACCGCAGCGCTCCTCGTAGGGGGAGTGGTGCGACAGCGCTACAGGCTGAGAGTACAAGCGAAAGCATAGTTTGGATGACGGCTTGTGCCTGTAGCAACGGGCGAACGGGAAAGAACTCCAGCGTGACCTCGGCGATTGGTGCTTCAAGCGTAACCTGGGTTGGCAGCACATCGACGCGCGCCAGGATCTCCTCGATCCGCTCATAGGTGCGTGCCGTGTTCTGGATAAGCAGCGCATTGTTTTGGACGTCGGCCAAGGGGCTGAGGTTTACACCCGTTATCCGCATCCCGATCTTAAGATCACAGGTCAGGCCAGACAGTTCCTGCATCGTGAGCATCTCGATTCGGTCAGGCTGGCCGCCGATGCGACCGGCGCTGCCTGTCCCGGAGGACTTTCCGGCACGTGTCATCATGCCAGACGGCTCATTCGTTTCGCCAGGCACAATTAGGCTCGTGCCGCGCGGTAAAGGTGCCAAGACGGCTTATCCGGAGTTGTAGAATGACGCGGGAATTTTACGGTGCGACAATCCAGGCGCAGCGAGCAATCAATGGGTTGCTCAATCTTCCAGCATCTGGCCGAGAGCAGGATTGGGAGATTGAGCTAGCCGACCCCGATCGTGTCGAGGAAATGCTGGAAGCTGCGGTCGATTCGAACCTAGATTACGATGAAAGATGTGCGTTAGCTTTGCTAACGATCGCTTCCATTGAGGAATTGTTCGAGTTAGGGGAGGTTTCACCTGCGATTGTCGAGCAAGCTAGATCTACCATTCGCCAATATCACGACGTGCATGAGGCAATGGTTTTCTATTGGATCGAGCAGCGTCAGGCTTCAAATGAAGAAAACGTAAGAGAAGTCCTCTTCGGTTAGATTGTAGAAAATTAAGACGCGAAATCTTGTGACATAAAAAACAAGTAGCACTTGACGACGCGGGGCCATTACTGGTGCCCGCGGCCCAGGAAAATCAATTCATAAGCGATAGAGCAGAACGCACCGACTGAAAGAGGGTTTGCCAGAAGGGGTCCTGCTTCAACGTTGTCCAGACCAACCTGGCGAGCCCGTAGATTGAAACAAACATTGGGACCCAAAGGAAAACGGGGAGGCCAAGCCTCCCCGTTGCACAGCTATTTTCTATAACCGCCGATCAGAACGGCGAATCCGGGAAGTGGTAGTTGGCGGCGTTGTCCTTGGTCACCAACGTGGCGTCAAGGATGTAGGTGCCGTGAACCGGAACCTGATCGAACAGCTGTGCTGCCGTCAGTTCCATCGCGGTGCCAACCATTGCCGGCGGATAGAGAACGTCGACCGGGACCATCTTGTCGCCGTCCATGACCTTCTTGATCATGTCCTTCGAGCCGGCGCCGCCGACGACATACTGGATGTCGGTACGCTTTGCCTGTTCGATGGCTTCGAGAATACCCACGACCATGTCGTCGTCCTGCGCCCAGACCACGTCGATCTTAGGATATTTGGTCAGGTAGTCCTGCATGACCTTGAAGGCATCGTCGCGGTTCCAGTTGCCGAACTGGCGGTCGAGGATCTTGACGCCCGAGCCGGCGATGCCTTTGTCAAAACCATCCTGGCGCTGCTGGTCGATCGGGATCGGCATGCCGCGCACGATGACGACTTCCGCGTTCGGTGTGGTGGCGGCAATGTATTTGCCGGCGACTTCGCCAAGCGCCGGGTTGTTGCCGGCAACGTAGAGGTCGCGGACCGAATCGTCGTTGGTGGAGGGCGCACGGTCGACGAGTGCGACGAACTTGCCCTTGGCCTTGACTTCCTTGATCGCGCTGACCAGCGGATCGGGATCGGTCGGCAGGATGACGAGCGCGTCGATGCCCTGCGTTTCGAGGTCCTGTACGGCGTTGGCCTGCGATGCCGGATCGGGCGACGTCTTCACCACGACGTTCAGGTTCGGATATTCCTCCATCAGCTTCTTGGCGACACGTTCGGCATGAAACACCACGCCGGCCGTCCAGCCATGGTCGGCGGCGGGAATCGAGACGCCGATGGTCTTCTTGTCCTGCGCCAGGGCTGTGCCCATGGTCGCGGCGAGCGCAACGGCCGCCAGTCCCAGTAGAATTTTACGCATTAACCTCTCTCCCAAAATTGCAGGCCTGTCTTGAACCGACCGGGCGACCCGCAGTCCCGATTTGCTTCACGATTTTCGCGTCAGCGAACGCTGCACCAACATCGCGATAATGACGATTGCTCCCTGGATCGCGCCGAGCAGATACTCGCTGACATAGCTCGTAAGCAGCATGATGTTGCCGATGATTTCCAGGATGAAGGCGCCGGCCACGGTGCCCCAGATCCGACCTACGCCGCCGCGCAAGGCGGTGCCGCCGACCACGACCGCTGTGATCGCGTTCAGTTCCCACATCGTGCCTGTCGTGGCCGTGGTGGAGGAAAGGCGCGGAATATAGATGAGGCAGGCACCCGCCACGCACAGCCCCTGGATCAGGTAAGTCATGGTGCGTACGCGCGCGACCGAGATGCCCGAATAGCGCGCGACGTCCTCATTCGAGCCGACCGCGATCACATGCCGGCCAAACGAGGTGCGGTACAGAATGAACGCCGCGATCGCTGCCGTGATGAAGATTGCAAGTACGGGGTAAGGAATGCCGAAAAGATTGCCGAAATAGACCGGGCGATAGACCGCCTGCACCTCCGGATTGCGCAGCGTGATCGCGCCGCCTTGCGAAAGCCAAGTGGTCAGGCCGCGATAGATGCCCATCA